>NZ_CP094516.1:2519000-2833875 GCF_029909975.1 Bradyrhizobium sp. ISRA430 | reverse complement strand
CCATTCAATCTAAATGATCTTTAGTTGTAGATTGACTTGGTCGCAATTTCACCTCAAGGCTCTACTGCAGGTTGTTGGAACCGCCGAAGCGAGGGACTATCCGGCGAAAGGGACGTCGGCGAACCGCAATCAAAAAAGAGCAACGGCAGGAACAACGGCGGGCGTCAGCCGGAAACGTTGCAAGAGTGACCACAGCTCCCGGTTGTCGCAGCAAAGGCTGACCGGACGTGCGCGGTTGCGCTCATGAGCTGCATGGATCGCTGACAGCGTAGCCGGTGCCGACCAGCGCGGCTGGTGGGCAGCCCCCATCAGGGCGAGTGTTCAGTATGAGTGGTGGACGGCACGAAGGCTATATCGATCCGCACGATCCGATGTACTACGCGCCGCGCGACTTGCGCGAGCGGACTATGCGGCCGACGGCGGCGCCGAAACGGTCCGCGGAGCATCCACCGTTGGCTGCCGATGGCCCCGGCAACCCGCGGCGCAGTGACCATTCGGACGTATTCTCCAAAGCCGTCGCCCAAGCCATGTACGAGGCGATGGGGCCCATCGAGGTGCCGGTCGCCCTCCGTAACTCGGGAAGGCGCGCGCTGCTCAGCGTAGGGGTCAGGTTCGCGATCGCGACATCAGTTGCAGCAGGCATCGCGCTGATTCTCGTCATGATCATTCCAGCGTCGCAAAGGCCCGGCGTTCAATCGAACGACGCCACATCGATCTCGTCGCTTTGGCAATCGGTGAAAGCCGCGATCGGGCCGGCACCGCAACGCAAGCAGGCCGCGACGCTTGCGGTGGAGGACAGCAGCGGGCTTGCCGACGTCCCCTTGCCGCTCAGGATGCGCGTGGGTGCGCCCCCTTCCGGCGCCATCGTTGCCATCAACGGACTGCCAACCGACGCACGGTTGACCTCTGGCAAGCGCGTCGCCAACGAGTGGCGCGTGCCCGCGTCGGAAATTTCCGCCTTGTCAGTCGTTCCGCCAGACGGTTTCGTAGGCCAAATGGTCGCGATGGCAGAATTGCGTGACAGCAACGGCGCCGTGCTCGCGGTTGGCTCGAGCCGACTTTCCTGGAAGCCCGCCGCCAGAGTCGCTCCGCAGCCGTCGACAGCCGTTACGGCCGTACCGCCGGCGCGCTCCTTGGTGACCGCCCCACCGCCGCAGACGGACGCCGTGCGCAACCTGGATCCGAAGGAAATTTCTGGCCTCGTCAAACGTGGACAGGATTTGCTCACAAGCGGCGACGTCTCGGCGGCGAGGCTACTGCTGCTGCGCGCGGCCGAAGGAGGAGACGCGCGCGCCGCGCTGCTGGTGGCCAGGACATACGATCCGACCGTGCTCAAGCAGTTGGGCGCCAGTGGCCCGCTCGCGGACCTCGCGCAGGCCCGCAACTGGTACCAGAGGGCAAAAGAACGGGGCGACCCCGAGGCTCAGCGACAGCTTGATGCGCTCACGCCCACCCGCTGATCCCAGCACCGCGCGTCGCGCGTGCCTGTCAATCTCGACCACGGGTCAGGCGGAGGCAAAGCGTTAGAGCATGATCCGCAGAAGGTCGGATCAGATCATGACCATTCTGCCTGCCTGATCTCGATACTTCCCGGAGCGCCAGAGGCCCTCACGACATAGGATCGAATGCGTTCGTGATGACGTCGTCATGCCCGGGCTTGTCGCGGGCATGACGCGTCTGGTGACGGCTTATATGCGTATGCGATTGCCCTGTCCGCGCGGGGGAGCAACCGCAGGACCGAACAGGTTTTAGGGCAAGCTATCCGGCTCACGCCGCCGCGTTCGGGAAGCGGTAGTCCTTAAACTGGTCGCGCAGCGCGGTCTTCAGGATCTTGCCCGTCGCCGTATGCGGAATGCCGTCGACGAAGGCGACGTCATCGGGCATCCACCATTTGGCGATCTTGCCGTCCATGAACTTCAGGATGTCCTCGCGCGTGGCCTGCTGGCCCTGCTTGAGCTGCACGATCAAGAGCGGACGCTCGTCCCATTTGGGATGATAGACGCCGATCACGGCGGCCTCCGCCACGGCCGGATGACCGACCGCGAGGTTCTCCAGGTCGATGGAGGAGATCCACTCGCCACCCGACTTGATCACGTCCTTGGAGCGGTCGGTGATCCGCATGTATCCGCCCTCGTCGATGGTCGAGACGTCGCCGGTGTCGAAGAAGCCCTCCTCGTCGAGAATGTCGGCGTCGACGCGGTAGTAGGCCTTGGCGACGGCGGGGCCGGAGACCTTCAGGCGGCCGAACGTCTTGCCGTCCCAGGGCAGCTCCTTGCCGGCGTCGTCGGTAATCTTCATCTGCACGCCGAAGGGCGCATAGCCCTGCATCTGGAGCACGTCGAGCCGCTGCTCGCCGGTCGCATCATTAAACGGCGGCTTCAGCGCCGAAACACTGCCGATCGGGCTCATCTCGGTCATGCCCCAGGCGTGGCGCACGTTCGAGCCCATGTCGAGGAACGCCTTGATCATCGAGCGCGGCATCGCCGAGCCGCCGCAGATCACCATCTTCAGATGCGGCAGCTTCAGATTGTTGGCGGCCATGTGCTGGAGCAGCATCAGCCACACCGTCGGCACGCCGGCGGTGTGCGTCACCTTCTCGGTCGAGAGCAGCTCGTAGACCGAAGCGCCGTCGAGCTTGGCGCCGGGCATCACCAGCTTGGTGCCCTGCGAGGGTGCGGAGAAAGCGATGCCCCAGCTATTGGCATGGAACAGCGGAACCACCGGCAGCATTGTCTCGGAGGCGCTGGTGCCGAGCGCGTCGACATTGTTGGCCATCAGCGCGTGCAGCACGTTGGAGCGATGCGAATACAACACACCCTTGGGATCGCCCGTCGTGCCGGAGGTGTAGCACATCGCGGCTGCCGTGTTCTCGTCAAAGTCCTTCCATTTGAACTTGCCGTCGGCCTCTGCGATCCAGTCCTCGTAGGCGACGGCATCCTTCAGCGTGGTCTCCGGCATATGCGCTTTGTCGGTGAGAACGACATAGCGCTCCACGCTCGGGAGCTTGTCGGCGATCTTCTCCAGGACCGGCACGAAGGTGATGTCGGTCATCACGATGCGGTCCTGCGCATGGTTGATGATCCAGGCGATCTGCTCGGGGAAAAGACGGGGATTGACGGTATGGCAGATGGCGCCGATGCCCATGATGCCGTACCAGACTTCGAGATGGCGCCAGGTGTTCCAGGCGATGGTGGCAATACGGTCGCCGAGCTTGATGCCGTCGCGCTCCAGCATCTGCGAGACCTTGAGCGCACGCTTGTGGATTTCGGCATAGTTGGTGCGATGGATCGGTCCCTCGACCGATCGCGTGACGACCTCCTGCTTGCCATGAATCCTGGCGGCGTGTTCGATGATCCGGTGGCAGAGCAGGGGCCAATCTTGCATCAAACCAAGCATTCCGACGTTCCTCCGAGAATTTGCTGGGCGGGTTGTCGCTCTCAGCGCTGGGCCAAAGAATTGTCATGAGTTTTAGCCTGCCGGACTTTCGCCGCAAATGGTCTTGTCGCGGCTATATGTCCGCTGGCGCGGCAATGGTTACCGTCGCGCTCGGGGTCTCGCTCGTGCTCACCGGCACGGCGGAGGCGCGAAAATTTGCTACGCCGCTGGATATCTTTGGCATTGGTACACCACGGCCGCGCGGAACGGTTCATGCGGCCAAGAAAATCCCCTTGCAAATCCCCTTGCCGCGACCACGTCCGGACGAGGCCCCCAAAGGATCAGACAAAGAAAAGGAATCAGACAAGGCATCGGACAAGACCGAGCCGGAGACCCCCGCCGGCAAGCCGAGCGAACCGTCAGCGGCCGAGCGCCCGCCGGCGGAGCCCCAACCCTCGGCCTGTCGGCTCGCGCTAACCGAGGAGATCGCGATTGCGCCGTCCATTCCCGCGATCCGCGGTCCGGGCGGCTGCGGCGGCGAGGATTTGGTGCGGCTGGAAGCGATCGTGCTGCCGGACAAGCGCAAGGTGGCGGTGAAGCCGGCGGCGATCCTCCGCTGCCCCATGGCGTCCGCGATCGCCGCCTGGGTGCGCTCGGACATGGTGCCGCTCGCCGCGAGCCTCGGCTCGACCATCAGCGATCTCGATAATTTCGATTCCTTCGAGTGCCGTGGCCGCAATCGCATTGCCGGCGCGATGCTGTCCGAGCATGGCAAGGCGAATGCGCTCGACGTGCGGTCGCTCAAGCTCGCCAATGGCCAGTCGATCGGCCTGACCGAGCGCACCGTCTCACGTGACGTGCGCGAGCGGATCCTGCATTCGGTCTGCTCGCGCTTTACCACGGTGCTCGGGCCGGGTTCGGACTGGTACCACGAGGATCACATCCATCTTGATCTCGCACAGCGGCGCAATGATTACCGCATCTGCCAGTGGAACGTCTGGGATCCCCTGCCACAGGTCGCGCCGCTATTGCCTGCGGAGCGTCCCGAGGAGGCGCCGCCGCGCGAGGTCGCGGCCAAGTCCGAGACGGCGAAGGATCAGGCTGACGAGGCCGAGACGGAGAAGACGGCCGCACCGGCGGACAAGTCGCCGCCTCATGCCGACGCCAGCCCGCCGCCGCGCAAGGGCTCAGCAAACAAGCGCGCAACAAAAAAGCGCCAGTGAAACCGGCGCTTTTGGTGGTCTTCAGATCGAGAGCAGATCAGTAGCTGCCCGCCTGGCCGTTCGAACCGCCGCCCTGCAGCGCGAGCCGCGAGTTGTACGGGGAGTCGCCGTGCTTCGGTTCGAGCACGACCACGATGGTGCCGACCTTGACGCGGTTGTAGAGGTCGATCGCGTCCTCGTTGGTCAGGCGGATGCAGCCCGAGGAGATCGAGGCGCCGATATATTCCGGCTGGTTGGTGCCGTGGATGCGGAACAGCGTGTCCTTGCCGCCCGAGTAGAGATACATCGCGCGCGAGCCCATCGGATTGTCCGGGCCCGGGGCAACGTAAGTCGGCACGCCCAGGCGCGAAATCTCGCCGGGGGTCGGATGCCAGGCCGGCCACTCGGTCATGCTGCCGACCTTGGCGATGCCGGACCAAGCCATGGCCTCTTCGCCGACGGTGATGCCGTAACGAATCGCCTTGCCACCATCCAGCACGTAGTAGAGGTAGTGATTGTCGGAATCGACCACGATCGAGCCGGGCGACTCCTTGCGGTGATAGTCGACGATGGCGCGGCGGAACGGTTCCGCAACGGGGGTGTTCTCGTACCGAACTTTGGCAAGGAGTTCCTTGTCCTTCGGCTTGAAGGCCTTGGTGTCGGTCGCCTCGTAATGTGTTGCCTGCATGCAACCCGACAGCATCAGGCCGGCGGCCAAAATTCCCAGCTTAACTTTCAGCGACGACATGGTTTGGTTCCAATCAAAACTATACCGCGCAGGTCCTGAGCTTATCGCCGCAGTTCCTCGACTCCGTTGGTCCCATTATCGTTGAAATCTGCCACAATTCCAGCGTTTAGGGCCTTTTCCCGCGCTGCAAGACCGAAGCTGTGGCTTTTTTGCCGCAAGTTTTGCGGCCTTGGGCTGATTTTTGGGCAAGAGCTGCCCAACCGTCGATTCCGTGCGGCGGTTGAGCCACAGGACGGCTGCAAATACGAAGACTCCGTTAATCTGCGTGTCATCATGAACTTGTCAGAATCGCGCTAAGGACTCTTGGTCGGGTCAGAGGCCTCTACTGGAGTAGTTTATGTTTTCCGTGTTTGTTCCGTTCGAGTCCTCCCTGAGGAAGGCCGTCATCGACGATCTCTCGGTGCTGCCGGAGAGCGCCGTCTGGATCGATCTGGTCAACCCGACCGCCGTTGAGGACAAGGCGGTGGAGCGGCTGGCGGGGATCGCGATCCCGACCCGGGAAGATATGCAGGAGATCGAGATCTCCAGCCGCCTCTATATCGAGAACGGCGCGCGCTACATGACCGCGACGCTGATGTGCAACTCCGATACCGACATGCCCCGGACCACGGCGGTGACCTTCATCCTCGGCGACCATCGGCTGGTGACGGTCCGCTACGACCTGCCCAAGCCGTTCTCGCTGGTGGAGGCCAAGCTCGCCCGTTCCTGCACCCCGGCCATCACCGGCGAGATGGTGCTGATGGAACTGCTGGACGCGGTGATCGACCGCTGCGCCGACATCCTGGAGCGCTGCGGCGCCGAGATTGACCAGGTCTCGCACGACATCTTCGAGCCCGAGAGCGAACGTCACGGTCACGCCAAGCAATATTCCCAGATCCTGATCTCGATCGGCCGTAAGGGCGACCTGACCTCGAAGGTTCGCGAGAGTCTGGTGTCGATCGGCCGCGTCGTCACCTTCCTGTCGGCGGTGGTCGAAGGCGTGAAATGGTCCAAGGACATGCGTGAGCAGCTCAAGACCATGCAGCGTGACGTCGCGTCACTGACCGACCACGCCTCCTATCTTTCGAACAAGATCACGTTCGTGCTCGATGCCATGCTCGGCGTCGTCAATCTCGAGCAGAACAACATCATCAAGCTGTTTTCGGTCATGGCCGTTGTCCTGATGCCGCCGACGCTGATCGCCTCGATCTACGGCATGAACTTCAAGGTGATGCCGGAACTCGAATGGGTGCACGGCTATCCGATGGCGCTGGTGATGATGCTGGTCGCGGCGATCGTCCCGTACTGGATCTTCAAGTTCAAGAAGTGGCTGTGATACCTACCGAGACCTTACGCTGTGCGCAAAGACACGCCGGTTGGTGTCGCAGAATAGATCGGGATTCTGGCCGCGACGTGGTGCGTGCGCTCTGCCCCAATTCCTCCGGTAAAATTTGAGCGGTGGGCTGAACGTTTGGGCGAAACTTGTCTGCGATAAGACAGGGGTAGCCGCGAGGAACAGCCATGGTTGAAAAACGCATAACGTCGCCCCGCAACGTCATCGATCTGGCGAGCTATCGTCAGGTCCTGGCGAGCGGCAAGGCGATGTCGGCACGTCTGTGCCGGCACTGTGGTGCTCCGCTGCTCGATGGCGAGAATGACGACGACTGCTCGACTGCGTTCAGCAGGGCCGCTCCGCGGCTGCGCGAGACGTCGCGTCGGATTCGAGTCGATTGAGGAACGGAAGGTAAGGGCGATCCAGGTCTTGCGGCGGCGTTGTCTGGATCGCCTTGCTTCCCTAGCGTTGGTTGCACGCGATCGCCATTTCCAATTCCGTCATTGCGAGGAGCGAAGCGACGAAGCAATCCAGATTGCCGCCGCGAAGGCAACCTGGATTGCTTCGCTCCGCTCGCAATGACGATGGGCGTCTAAACGTGCTGGCCGCCGTTGATGTGGATCTCGGCGCCGTTGACGTAGGACGAGGTGTCCGTGCACAGCACGTAGATGATCTTGGCGACCTCGTCCGGGGTGCCGAGCCGGTGCATCGGGATCTGCTGGTCGACGATCTTCTCGGTGCCGGGCGACAGGATCGAGGTGTCGATCTCGCCCGGCGCGATCGCGTTGACGCGCACGCCGACGCGGCCGAAGTCGGAAGCCATCTCCCGCGTCAGCGACGCGAGCGCGGCCTTCGAGGTGGCGTAAGCCGCGCCCGCGAAAGGATGCACGCGCGAGCCCGCGATCGAGGTGACGTTCACGACCGATCCCTTGGCTGCCTTCAGCTCCTCGATCAGCCCGCGCGCCATCATGATCGGTGCGAAGAAATTGACGTGGAAGACGTGCGTCCAGGTGTCGAGGTCGGTATCGACCGAGCCGAGCCGCGTCCCGCCGGGACCCTTCGGCGAGATCGCGGCGTTGTTGACGAGCGCATGCAGCGTGCCGCCCTCGAGACGGCGGCGGATCTCGGAGATCGCGCGCGTGGTGTCCTCGGGGTCGCCGAGGTCGACCTGGATGTGATCCTCAGGGCCGGCGTCCCAGGGGCAGTCCTCCGGAAATGGATGCCGCGAGCAGGTGATGACGCGCCAGCCTGCCGAGGAGAAGCGGATCACGGTGGCGTGGCCGATGCCGCGGCTCGCGCCAGTGAGGAGCAGCGTACGTCGCGGCACGTTGGTTGGATGCGGCATGGAGATCTTTCACTTCAAGGATACATCCGCGTCTTGGACCACGGCTGGCCGACGGCGTCACGACGAAATTCGATGCGGTCGTGCAGACGGAATGGGCGATCGTGCCAGAACTCGATGCGCATCGGCGTGATGCGCCAGCCGCTCCAGCCCGGCGGCCGCGGCACCTCGCCGATGACGTATTTGGCGGCGACTTTGGCGATCGCCTGCTCGAAGGCGAAGCGGCTTTCGAGCGGCTGCGACTGCTTGCTGGCCCAGGCCCCGATCTGGGCCTGCTTGGGACGGGTGGCGAAATAGGCGTCGGCTTCGGCATCGGTCACCGGCGTCACGTTGCCGCGGATGCGAACCTGGCGGCGCAGCGACTTCCAGTGGAAAAGCAACGCGGCCTTAGGATTTGCGGCGAGTTCGCGGCCTTTCTGGCTCGCAATATGGCTGTAGAAGACGAAACCGTCGGAATCGAAGCCCTTCATCAGCACCATGCGCACGTCAGGCAGGCCGTCGGGATCGACGGTTGCGAGCGCCATCGCGTTCGGATCGTTGGGTTCGCCTTTGATCGCCTCGTTCAGCCAGGTCTCGAACAGCGCGAACGGCTCGTCGGCGGCGGTGAAATCACCGGATGTTAAGGGTGTCTGGTGTTTCATCGAGGTCGTGTCGGTCATGTCCGGAGTCCGAGTTGCGTCCCGCGGCCCAAAGCGCGTTGTTGTCCGCTTCCGCCCTATATAGGGCATGGGGACGCGTTGGCCTATCGGCGATCCGCCCGTCCGGCCTTCTCATGACAATGATTCTAATCGGCCTGGGCACGGGTGGCTGCAGCTTCTCCCGCAATGACACTGGCGGCCCCTTCGCCAAGGCCGACGAGGGCGATCTCACCGGCTCGATTACGCGCTCTGCGAAGGACGCCGCACCGACCGAGACCGATCTCGCCTTTGCCCGCAACGCCGCCTCCGACGTCCTGAGCAAGGGCGACAAGGATTCCAGCCAGCATTGGGAGAATCCGGAAACGGGGGCCCGCGGCTCGGTGACGCCGATCGCGCAGTCCTACGCGGCGGAGGACGGCCGCAAGTGCCGCGATTTCCTGGCAAGCTATGTCAACGGCAATACCGAAAGCTGGCTCCAAGGGGCCGGCTGCGAAAGCAGCCATGGCCGCTGGGAGATTCATACGCTAAAGCCGTGGCGGAGCTAGGAATCGCGTCGCGACCCTAGTTGCAAAAATGCCACGCGCCCACCACATGAAGTGCAGGTGGGGCGGGGAGCCCTTTGAACACATCGATTTCCCAAGAGGAGACGTGACGGATGCGCGACCCCTATGAGGTCTTGGGGGTGCCGCGGAGCGCCAACGCTGCCGCGATCAAGAGCGCCTATCGCAAGCTTGCCAAGAAGCATCATCCCGACAGCAACAAGAACGACCCGAAGGCTGCCGAGCGCTTCGCCGAGATCAACACGGCCAACGAGATCCTTGGTGACGAGGACAAGCGCAAGCAGTTCGATCGCGGCGAGATCGACGCCGAGGGCAAGCCGCGCTTCCAGGGTTTTCCGGGCGGCGGCGGCCCGCGCGGGCGGTCAGGTCCGGGTGGCTTCGAGAGCTATACGTTCCGCAGCGGTGGCGGCGGAGCCGGGGCGGGCGCGTTCGAGGACATCCTCAACAGCATGTTCGGCGGCGGAATGCGCGGCGCGCGGCCCGGGGCCGGCGGCGGTGCCCAGTTCGAATTCGACACCGGCGGGATCGGGCTCGATCTCGACCTGAAGGTCGCCATGACCGTCTCGCTGGAAGAATCGGTGAAGGGCGGGGACAAGCGGGTCCGGCTGCCGAACGGCAAGGAACTCAACGTCAAGATCCCGGTCGGCGTCACCGAAGGCCAGCAGATCCGGCTGAGGGGACAGGGCGAGACAGCACAGGGTCATCCGCCCGGCGACCTCCTGATCACCATCAACATCGCCCCGCATCCGTTCTTCAAGGTCGAGGGCGCCGACCTGCGAATCGATCTGCCAGTCGCGCTCTACGAGGCCGTGCTCGGCGGCAAGGTCCGCGTGCCCACTCTCGGCAATGCCGTGGAGCTCTCGGTCCCCAAGAACACCTCCAGTGGCCGAACCTTCCGCCTCAAGGGCAAGGGCCTGCCGAAGGCGGGCGGAACCGGCGACCTCTTCGTCACCATCAGGATTATGCTACCGGACGGGAACGACGCCGAGCTTGAGGCATTGATGGAGAAGTGGCGGGACCAACATCCCTATAATCCGCGTAGCGGGCTCGGCTAGGGCGCTGGCCGAGACCGATGAGACCATCGGAGCATTCTCTTCCCGACAGATGATGCCCGAATATGCGCCTGAAGCGCTGTGAGCGCTTCGACGCTAAGCGTGCTCGGCGTGTCGGCTGCCCGGCGGGGCAGCCGCCGATAAGGTGCGGCCTCGAGAGGGGGACCAGCGCGGTACCAAAAACCCCAATCGAGGCCGCCCGCGTCGATCGGCGGATCGAACGCCACTCATTTTCGCGTGATCATCCGGTGCGATAATGAGACGCACGCATGTCCTGATTCCAAATTTTCAATGTCGGAATCGAGGCACGGCGCTTGTGCAGTTGTTTACGTGCCGTGTTTCTCGGCTTGGTCGTAAACGGCCTGCGCCACCTTGGTCAGCCGGTCACGGTCGCTGCCGCCGGTGACGACATAGCCGACGCCGCGGTCGGCCCAGAACAGCGATCCATCCTTGTCCGTCTTGGCATAGCGCATCTGTGTCGCGCCGCTCTCTGTCTTGGCGGTGTAGATCGTGAACCGCTCGCCCGACGTGCCCTCATACATCAGGAATGACGCCGGTCCGTTCGGCCCCGGCAGCAGCCTGCCGCCGACGAGCTTGAGGCCGCTCGCTTCCAGGTTCGGCGCAAACACGGTCCAGCCGCAGCGCTTGGTCAGCCAGGCCTGGAGATGGTCGCGCTCGTTGCCGGGGACCTCGACGGGATGGCGGACCTCGACGACGTAGAGGCGGTGGGCATCGACCGCATCCTCGGTGAAGCTCTGGAAGGTCGACGGCACGGCCGCAGCTCCATGCGCGAACCAGCCGGCCGTACCGCCGGCGACGAAAGCCACCAGCACCGCCGCGGCGGCGCCGTAGAGCCATTGCCGCGGACGGCGCTCGAGCCGCTCGAGCTCCAGCCGCGCCGGCACCGGCTCCTGGGCGACGGAGTCGTAGCGGGCGTGCAGCATCTCGGCCATGGCGCGCCAGGATTGCACCCGCTCGGCATCCTCGGGGTTGGCGGCCAGCCAGGCCTCGACGTCGGCGCGGCGCTCCACCGGCAACTCGCCGTCGATATAGGCGTGCAATTCGTCCTCGGTCACTGCAATCTTGCGGTCGTTCATATCGGTCGTCTCTGGCTCCGCGGCCCAAAATATAGTTCGCGACTTGCCTGCGCTTTGTCCCGCTGCATGCGGGGCACGCGACATGCGCGATGCATTAATCCTGCCATCATTTCACCCGCCTGAGCGCCGGACGCTCACCTTCCAGCGAAGCTTTAACGTGAGCCCGGGCTCGCGCCAGGCGTGACATTACGGTGCCGATCGGCACGCCCTGGATATCGGCGACCTCGCGGTAGCTCAGGCCCTCCAGCATCACCAGCAGCAGCACCGAGCGCTGCTCCTCGACGAGCGTTGACAGCGCCTTCTCGATGTCGCGCCCTTCGGCCTCCGTCCCGCTGGCATCCGGATTGTTCTCCGTGAGCTGCATGAACTGCGGCCGTCGCGCCAGCGAGCGTCTGCGATTCTTGTTGAGGTTGGTCAGGATGGTGTAGAGCCAGCTCCTGACGTCGCCTCCGAGGAACAGCCGTTCCGAGCGCAGCGCCCGTACCAGGGTATCCTGCACCAGATCGTCGGCCGCATCCGCATCGCGCGTCAGCGCGCGGGCGTAGCGGCGCAGCGCCGGGATCATCGCTTCCACGCTCTGGCGAAATGCACTCATGCCGTCTTGAAGTCCTGCCGTTCGGCGCGAGCGCCTCGATCATCATAACACCCGAGCGGAACGGCTATTCCGGCCTTCGAAACAGCGTTAACGCCGCGTATTAGGACTGTACCGCGAAGGAGGGCTGGTGTACCTCCAGATTTCAACCCGCTCGATGGGACGACAGGAAATGGCGCAGAATTCAGGTCTGATGCAGGGCAAGCGCGGGGTGATCCTCGGCGTTGCCAACAACCGCTCGATTGCCTGGGGCATCGCCAAGGCATGCCACGCGGCCGGCGCCGAGCTCGCGTTCACCTATCAGGGCGATGCGCTGAAGAAGCGTGTCGAGCCGCTCGCTGCCGAAATCGGTGGCCTCGTGCTGGGCCATTGCGACGTCACGGACGCTGCAACCATCGATGCCGCATTCGCGGTGCTGAAGGAGAAGTGGGGCAAGATCGACTTCCTCGTGCACGCGATCGCCTATGGCGAGCAGCTCGACGGCCGCTATGTCGACACCACGCAGGAGAACTTCACCAAGTCGATGCTGATCTCCTGCTACTCGCTGACCGCGGTGGCGCAGCGCGCCGAGAAGCTGATGACCGACGGCGGCTCGATCATCACGCTGTCCTATTACGGCGCCGAGAAATGGATGCCGCACTACAACGTGATGGGCGTGGCGAAGGCGGCGCTGGAGGCCAGCGTGCGCTACCTTGCCGCCGATCTCGGCGAGAAGAACATCCGCGTCAACGCGATCTCGGCCGGGCCGATCAAGACGCTCGCCGCTTCCGGTATCGGTGATTTCCGCTATATCCTGAAGTGGAACGAGTACAACGCGCCGATGCGGCGCAACGTGTCGACCGAGGACGTCGGCGGCAGCGCGCTGTATTTCCTCTCCGACCTGTCGCGCGGCGTCACGGGCGAAGTGCATCACGTCGATTCCGGCTATCATGTGCTGGGCATGAAGCGCCCCGATGCGCCCGACATCGCGCTGGGCGGGAAGGAGTGAGCATGATCCGGAAAAGTGGGAACCGGTTTTCCGACAAGATCATGCTCGAAGAAAAGAGCTAGCCGCCGACTGCAATGCTCGTGCCCACGATCTACTTTCTTCGCCACGGCGAGACCGAATGGAATGCGCTCGGGCGGCTGCAGGGCACCAAGGACGTTCCATTGAACGCGCGCGGCCGCGTTCAGGCGGTGCAGGCCGCCGGCATTTTGGCCGATCTGTTCAAGCGCGATGGTCGCGACAAGACCGCGCTGCCCTTTGTGTCGAGCCCGCTCGGTCGTGCGCGCTCGACCATGGAGCTCGTGCGCGCCAAGCTCGCATTGCCGGCCACGCACTACTCACTTGATGATCGCCTGCGTGAGATCGGCTATGGCACGTGGGAAGGCCTGACGCTGGCCGAGAGCGAAGCCTCCGATCCCGAAGTCTATGCCCGCCGCCTCGCCGATAAATGGTCGGTGGCTCCACAGGGCGGGGAGACCTACGCTGCCGTGCAGCTCCGCATGCTCGACTGGTACGAGTCGCTGCTCGTCGACACCGTCGCGGTCGCCCATGGCGGCACCGCCCGGGCCCTGATGGTCGCCCTCGGCATCGAGACCCCGGCCAGCGCCGCCGAGCTCTATATCGAGCAGGGCGCGGTCTACGTGTTCCGTGACGGGCGGCTGGAGAAGTATAGTTAACCCCGCACGCCATCATTCCGGGGTCGTCGCCCTTCTGCATCGCCCGGAATGACGGCAACAGGGTTGAACGCTGTGCCCCTGGGCGTTACCACAACACAAGTCAGAACTGACTTACGAGCCAGAGACGAATGTCCTTCAACACCTTCGGCCACATGTTCCGCGTCACCACCTTTGGCGAGAGCCACGGGGTGGCGATCGGCTGCGTGGTCGACGGCTGTCCGCCGCTGATCCCGCTCACCGAGGCCGACATCCAGCGCGATCTCGATCGCCGCCGGCCCGGCCAGTCGCGCTTCACGACCCAGCGCCAGGAGCCGGACCAGGTCAAGATCCTCTCCGGCGTCATGGCGCATCCGGAGACCGGCGTGCAGGTGACGACGGGTACGCCGATCGGGCTTCTGATCGAAAACACCGACCAGCGCTCGAAGGACTATTCCGAGATCAAGGACAAGTTCCGGCCCGGTCATGCCGACTTCACCTATGAGGCCAAGTACGGCCTGCGCGACTATCGCGGCGGTGGACGCTCCTCGGCGCGCGAGACGGCGATGCGGGTGGCCGCCGGCGCGATCGCGCGCAAGGTGCTACCCGGCGTGACCGTGCGCGGCGCGCTGGTGCAGATCGGCCCGCACAAGATCGACCGAGACAAATGGGACTGGGACGAGATTGCGAAGAACCCGTTCTTCTGTCCCGACAAGGACAAGGCCGCATTTTTCGAGACCTACCTCGACGGCATCCGCAAGAGTGGCTCCTCGATCGGCGCCGTCATCGAGGTCGTCGCCGAAGGCGTGCCGGCTGGCCTTGGCGCACCGATCTACGCCAAGCTCGATTCCGATCTGGCGGCCGCGATGATGACCATCAACGCCGTGAAGGGCGTCGAGATCGGCGCCGGTTTCGGCGCGGCCGAGCTCACCGGCGAAGAGAACGCCGACGAGATGCGTACCGGCAATGACGTCACGCGCTTCCTGTCCAATCATGCCGGCGGCGTTCTTGGCGGCATCTCCACCGGCCAGCCGGTGGTGGTGCGCTTCGCGGTGAAGCCGACCTCGTCGATCCTGCAGCCGCGCCTGACGGTCGATCGCAAGGGCACCGATACCGAGATCATGACCAAGGGTCGGCATGACCCCTGCGTCGGCATCCGCGCCGTTCCCGTCGGTGAGGCCATGATGGCCTGCGTTCTCGCCGACCACTTCCTGCGCGACCGCGGGCAGGTGGGGCGTTAAAGCCATCGCGCCTTGAGGTCGCGCCACTAGCCCTACGCGCGGCTTGACGGCCCCACAACTTCGTCCGCAAATGCGGCCATGGAAAGCCCCGAGCTGCAGCGGATCACCAACTGGCTGATCGATGGCGCGAGGTCATCGGGCGAACCCGCCAGGATGATCGCCGATGTCTGCGAACGCCTGGTCGCAGCCGGCCTGCCGGTGTGGCGGTTCGGCATCTTCATTCGCACGCTGCATCCCGAAATCTTCGGCCGCAACTTTATCTGGCGGCAGGGCGAGGAGGTCGAGGTCGGCACCGTCGACTTCGACATCCTGGATACGCCCGAATTCGCTCAGAGCCCGCTTCGGATCGTGTTCGAGCAAGGCTTGGAGGTCAGAGGACGCGTCGACGACCCCGACAGCAAGCGGTTTCCGATCATCAACGACATGCGCGCCGAAGGCGCGACCGACTACGTCGCGGTGCCGATGCCGTTTCTCGACGGATCGATCCACGCGACGAGCTGGATGACACGGCATCCCGGCGGCTTCAGCGATGACCACATTGCGACGATCCGGGCCGTCATGGCGCCGCTCGCGCGCGTCAGCGAGATCGTCAGCCTGCGCCGCACCGCCGCGATGCTGCTCGATACCTATGTCGGCAATCGCGCCGGCGCGCGCATCCTCGGCGGCCAGATCCGCCGCGGCCACACCGACACCATGCAGGCGGTGATCTGGCTGTCGGACTTGCGCGGCTTCACCGCGCTGTCCGACCGGCTGCCTGCCGAGACCGTGGTCGAGATCCTCAACCAATACTTCGACTGTCAGGTGACCGCGATCCGCGGCCACGGCGGCGAGGTCCTGAAATTCATGGGCGACGGCCTGCTCGCGGTGTTTCCGATCGACGAATATGTCGGCGATGCCGCGCATGTCTGTTCGCGGGTGCTGGAAGCCGCGCGCAAATCCCGCGCCAGTGTCGAAGCGCTCGCCTTCCCGGTCGGCGACATCATCGAGCGCTTCCGCTTCGGCGTTGCGCTGCATGTCGGCAACATCCTCTACGGCAATATCGGCGGGGGCAACCGGCTCGACTTCACCTGCATCGGACCCGCGGTCAATCTTGCGGCACGGCTGGAGAAGATCGCCGGCCGCATGGGGCGGACCGTTGTGGCCTCGGAAGGCTTCGCCAACGTCTGCCACCATGGCTGGCGCGAACTCGGCGAGTTTCCGATCGCGGGGTTTTCCAAGGCGCAGCGCGTGTACGGGCTCGCCGAGGAGGCACCGGTGGTGATGGCGTAAGGCGTGTTTCGGTCAAAGACCGATATTGGCTCTTTGAGTGAAGCAGACCAGGCAGACGTCCGACCGGCCCCGACACATTGCCGCTGCAATCAAAACGGTATAATATTCGGCGTTGCTCGGCCGGCTCCACATGCCGGTCTTTCGTTCGATCCTGCATTGCGTCGCGAAAAACAGGAGCACGATCATGCCGATTACGACGCTGAAGGTTTTGGCAAGCCTCATTCAATTGCATGGGCCGGGCGCAACCATTCAGAGCGACCATCAGGGGATCGACGCATTGCTGAACGATCTGCGCGGACAAGGTACGGAGCAAGGCGTTGTCTCCGACAAGCCCGTGGCGACCGAGGCCGCGTTCAGACGAGGCGGTTTTGCCAAAGGTGCCAATGCAGGTGCCTTTCGCAGGGGGGCATATGCTCCGGGCGTCGGCGCATTCCGCCGAGGGGGATTTGTTCGAGGCTACTAGCTGAGTGTCCTCCAGCCCGTCTCGGTAATCGGTATGTCGGCTGACGGTTCAGATTGTGCCGCCTTCCACGATCAGCCGATCACGCAATTGCTGGTCAAGGTCGCGGCGAGATGCAACATCGACTGCTCCTATTGTTACTGGTTCCGCGACGCGTCCGTTTATAGCAAGCCGAAGCTGATGGGCCCTGAGGTGCAGCATCGATTGCTGCTGCGGATCGAGGAGCACGTCGTCAGATATTCCCTCGCCGATTTTCCCATTATTCTGCACGGCGGCGAGCCGCTGCTGTGGGGCGTCGAGAACTTCCACCGCTTTGCCGAGGCCTGCGAGGGCATTTCATCGCGCACGGGCTGCGAGATACCCATCGCGGTCACGACCAACGGCGTGTTGATCGACGACGAGTGGCTGGCTTGCTTCGAGGCTCGCAACATTTCGGTTGCGATCAGCGTAGACGGGCCGGCCCATATTCACGACCTCCATCGCAAGACGTTTCAGGGTACGGGCACTCATGCCGCCGTAGAGCGTGCCGCCCGCATGCTGGTGGCGCGCAACATTGGCGTCATTGCCCTTGCCGTCTGCAATCCCGCTTACGCGCCGCAGGAATACGCCGATTTTTTCGCCGCGTGTGGAATCTCCAACTACGACATCATGATCCCCGACGCGACGGTGGATGAGAAGCCGCCATCCATTGCCGCCTTCTACAAGGGGCTGTTCGAGATCTGGCTGGAGGCAAATCGCACGACTGCGGCGACCGATATCCGCATCATATCCGACATGATCACCGCCCTGCTTGGCAACAATGCGCCGACCGAGGGCGTGGGCCACAAACCCGTCGAGCTTTGCACCGTGATGACCGACGGCACTGTGGAGGCCCATGACGTGCTGCGGATTGCGGGCGACGGCTTCACCAACACCAGCTTCAACATCTTCGATCATGCGATCGACGAGGTCCGGAATGAGCCGCGCTGGAAGGCCGCCCGCGATGCTTCGATCAATCTTTGCGCGAAGTGTCGCCAGTGCAAATTCATGAACGCCTGCGGGGGAGGCTATCTTCCGCACCGCTTCTCCAGGACGAACGGCTACGACAATCCTTCGGTCTATTGCGACGATCTCTATTCGATGTTCGAGAACATGCAATCCGTACTGGAGAGCCATCTCTACGTCAGCAAGCCGGACGGCGATCGCGTCAGCGTGCGTGACACGTTGGCGGGCGCCTAGAGCATGATCCGGAAAAGTGTGCAGCGGTTTTCCGAAAAGATCATGCTCAAACAATAACCTAAAGCGCGATGACGATTTATCCTAATCTCATCGCGCTTTAGTGCACGGCTGCTTCGCTGTCCAGCGTGCGCCGGTTCTGCACTATTGCTGATGCTCTGTGGCGGGAATGCAAAGCCGGAAAGCCGCCTTGAGGTCTATTCCTCAGGCTCGGTCGTGAACAGCAGCGGATAGCCCTTGGCGCGGCCGGCGTCGGTGGCGCGCGTCGCCTTGGTCTCGGCGACGTCCCTGGTGAACACGGCGACGACGCAGGCGCCAAGCTTGTGCGCGGTGATCATGACCTTGTAGGCCTCATCCTCGGTCATGCGGAATTCGGCCTTGAGCACCAGTGTGACGAATTCGCGCGGCGTGTAGTCATCGTTGATCAGGATGACCTTGTGCAGCCGCGGCCGCTCGACTTTGGTTTTGGTCCGCGTCTTCGGCGCGGTGACGGTGTCGCTCATTCCGCCTCCTGAAACGGCGGGCTTCGGGTTCCAGCCGCGACGGTCAGGTCGCGGCCTTCTCACCATATTGTAGGACCTGGACCTTCTCCAAGGTGATCAGGCCGCTCGACATCATGCCGTCCAGGATGGGCAGGAATGCGTTGATGTTGTCCTCACTGTCGACGATCTCGATCAGCAGCGGCAGGTCCTCCGACAGCCGCAGGATCTTCGAGGTGTGCAGCCGGCTCGACTTGCCGAAGCCCATCGGTCCGCGCAGCACGGTGGCGCCGGCAAGGTGCCGCTCGCGCGCCGTCATCACGATCGCTTCATAGAGCGGCTTGCCGTCGAAATGGTCGCTCTCGCCGATAAAGATCCGGAGCAACACTGCCTGATTGGGAATTTGCATGATCAGCTCCTTTTCAAGCGATTATAGCGGCTCGCCATCATATGGCCGAGCCACACCGAGGCCAGCCAGCAGATCAGGGACGCCGCAATATAGGCCAGTGCCGTCGCTTTCATGCTGCCGTGCAACAGGCGGAAGGTTTCCAGGCTGAAAGTCGAAAAGGTGGTGTAGCCGCCGCAGAACCCGGTCATGACGAATTGCCGGTGCTCAGGCCGCGCCAGGAGGCGGCCGTCAGGGCCGGTCAGCGTCGCATAGAAGCCGATGATCAGCGAGCCCGTGGCGTTGATGAACAGCGTCGCGAAGGGAAATCCGGGGCCGGTATCGAGCGCGAGCCCGACCAGATAGCGCGTCAGCCCGCCGACAATGCTGCCGGCGGCGACCCAGGCATAGAGCACCGCGCTGCGCCAGCGGTCGGCGGAGGTGGGGACGCTCATGCGCAGCTAACCTCCAAACCGATCCGCAAGGAGGAAGCCGCAACTGACGGCCACGAGGCACAGGCCGACCGAGAACACCACGTTGCCGAGCGCATGGAGCTGCTCGCCGCTGCGTGCCAGCGTCAGCGTTTGCAGGCTGAAGGAGGACACGGTGGTGTAGCAGCCGAGGAAGCCGGTAACCGCGAACAGCCATGGGGTGGGCGAGGCGAAGACCGAGCCCGGATGCGTCGCCAGCGCGCCGAGGATGCCGATCAGGAACGCGCCGGTGACGTTGATGGTCATGGTGCCCCAGGGAAATGTCTCGCCCAGCCGCCGCGCGATCGCACCGGAGATGAAATAGCGCGCGCATCCGCCGAGCGCGCAGCCGATCACGATTGCGACCAATCCGCTCAGCACGTCCGATCCTCATGCGTCGTTGTGTTCATCGTTGCCCCTTTGACGTCGTCGTTGGTGTCGTGATGCCGTCGCCGATCGCGAGCAGGCCCGCCAGCGAGACCAGCGCGAAGCCGAGCCCGGCGAGGAACGTACCGGCCGGGCCGTAAGCGTCCCACAGCGCGCCGGCGATGATGCTCGCCGCCAGCATCGCAAGCCCCGTGAACAGGTTGAAATAGCCGAACGCGGTGCCGCGCAAGCTTGGCGGTGCGGCATCGGCCACGAGCGCCGCGAACAGGCCCTGCGTCAGCCCCATATGCAGGCCCCACAGCACGATGCCGAGCGCGAGGCCGGCCATGCTCGGCAGCAATGCGAGCGCGAGATCGGCCGCGGCGAGAACCACGAGGCCAAGTGCGAGCAGGCTGGTGCGGTTGATCCGGTCCGACAGCACGCCGGCCGGATAGGCAGAGAGCGCATAGACGATGTTCATCAGCACCAGCACGGCCGGGACCCACATCGCGTTGATCCCGATGCTCTGCGCCCGCAGGATCAGGAAGGCCTCGCTGAAGCGTGCGAGCGTGAAGACGACGCCGACCGCCACCACGCGCCAATAGACCGCGCCAAGCTGCCGCATTGCGGCGAGGTTGAGCGGATTTTTCGCGGGCTCCCCCTTTGCGTCCGGCTCAGGCTCGTTCACCGCGAGCGCGATCAGTCCGAAGGACAGGAAGCCCGGCACCACCGCCACCCAGAATACCGCAGCAAAATTGTCCGCGGTCCACCACATCAGCCCGATCGCCGCCAGCGGCCCGACGAAGGCGCCGATGGTATCGAGCGACTGGCGCAGGCCGAAGCTCGCGCCGCGCAGGCCGGGCGGGGCGAGATCGGCGATCAGGGCGTCCCGCGGCGCGCCGCGAATGCCCTTGCCGACCCGGTCGATGAAGCGTGCCGCGACCAGCCATCCGGCGCTTGGCGCCAGCGGGAACAGCGGCTTGGTGAAGGCGGCCAGCCCATAGCCGAGGGCCGCGAGCAGCTTGCGCCGGCCGAGCCAGTCCGACAGCGCGCCCGAGAAGATCTTCGTGATCGAGGCGGTCGCCTCCGCAATGCCCTCGATGAAACCGACCGTGAGCGTCGAAGTGCCGAGCACCGTGACGAGATAGACCGGCAAAAGCGCGTGGATCATCTCGGAGGAGATATCCATCAGCATCGAAACGAAGCCGAGTATCCAGACCCCCTTCGGGACCCGGTCGAGCGCGGCATGTGGCGTCGTCGTCACGTCGTGCCTTTCGTTACCAGACAACAAAAAACCCGCCATCGGCGGGCTCGTCCATGCTCCCGCCGAAGGCAGGGCTTCGCATTGCCCCACCTCGAGCAGGAGTCATCAGCCCATTACGGTCGTCTGCCGCCGGGCGGTTATCGGGGGACTCCATCCCCATCTGCGAGCGCAAGCCTAGCATGGAAATTGCGGCGGACAAGAGTTGGCGCCGCGCGCGCATCAATCACGCCCCGTCATTCCGGGATGGCGCGTCAGCGCCAGACCCGGAATCTCGAGATTCCGGGTTCTCGCTTCGCGAGCCCCGGAATGACGCTGTATGTACGATCGCGTGCGCGGTCTCGCGGCACGACCATGGCAGAGCTGCGGCAGCTTTGCGCAACGGCGCACATCCTTAACTCGAATGTGAAGCCCAGGCGATCTTCGCGCTTTTCGGCCGCGCAATTGCATGTCACCATCGCGTCATACGACGGGAGGGCGCGATGCGCTTGCTATTCTCGATCGGGGCTGTGCTGGTTGCCGGCGTGCTTGCCGGTTGGGATGTCGCGAGCGTCGCGGCGCCGGGGCCGAAATATCAGCCGCAGCGGCAAGCGGCCGACAAGGATGCCCAGTCGGTCGATGTCGAGCTGATCCTCGCGGTCGACGTCTCCTACTCCATGGACATGGACGAGCTCGCGATCCAGCGCGAAGGCTACGCGCAGGCAATCCAGTCGAAGGAGTTCTTGCAGGCGCTCAAGTTGGGTCCGAACGGCCGGATCGCGGTGACCTATTTCGAATGGGCCGCCTCCAGCGACCAGAAGATCATCATTCCCTGGCGACTGATCGATGGACCCGAAACGGCCGATGCTGTCGCCGCCGAGATCTTGAAGACGCCAATCCGGCGCGCCTCGCGCACCTCGATCTCAGGCGCGATCGGCTTTGCGATGCCGCTGTTCGACGAGAATCCCTATCACGGGCTTCGCCGCGTGATCGACATTTCCGGTGACGGCCCCAACAACAATGGCGGTCCGGTCACGGTGGCGCGCGACGCGGCGCTCGAGAAGGGCATCGTCATCAATGGCCTGCCGATCATGGTCAAGGAGCCGTCCTACTCGACCATGGATATCGACAATCTCGACTACTACTACGAGGACTGCGTCGTCGGCGGCCCCGGCTCCTTCGTGATCGCGATCAAGGATCGCGAGAAGTTCAAGGAGGCGATCCGTACCAAGCTGCTGATGGAGGTCGCCGGCCGCAAGCCGGAGCCTCCGGTGACGAGGGTCGCCGACAAGGAGCCGCGGGTGAACTGCCTGATCGGCGAAAAAATCTGGCAGGACCGCTGGGGACGCTGAGGCGTTACCGTAAGATGAGACCATTTGCCCCATCTCAGCCGCCGGTTGAATTTAACGGCTCGTTAACCACCGCACGGCCCTAATCCGACCGTCTCCAGTCGTGTCGGGCTGTGTCCTGATATTGCTATTGCCCGTCCCAACGAAAGCGGTTTTGTCGAACTGATCCGTCTCGCAGTCCCATGGCCATCGTCACGCAAAGCACCAGCCAGATTTCGCCCGCCATGGAGCGGGTCTATCACCAGAGCAATCTGCTCGGTGAGTGGAAAGGCACGTGGGCAGGAAACAGCCAGGCCGTCGCCTTCAAGGTGGTGAACATCCGCGGCGCCCGGGCGCAGGTCGAATACACCCATAACGGACATACCGAGCGCGGCTTCGGCCAGGTCGACGGCGCGACCATCAGCTTCGGCTCCGTCACGATCGGAACCAAGGACGGCAAGGGCGCGGCGCTCGTGTTCTCCGCGGGCGGCGGCAAGGCGAGCGCGTATCTGGAAAAGCAGGCGCCGCCGGCCGACGACAACCGCCTCATCGGA
This sequence comes from Bradyrhizobium sp. ISRA430, assembly GCF_029909975.1. Classification (NCBI taxonomy): domain Bacteria; kingdom Pseudomonadati; phylum Pseudomonadota; class Alphaproteobacteria; order Hyphomicrobiales; family Nitrobacteraceae; genus Bradyrhizobium; species Bradyrhizobium sp. ISRA430. The sequence goes on along the minus strand of NZ_CP094516.1, from coordinate 2,811,312 downwards.
AGCTGGGGCGGCTATTCAGCCGACAACGGCAAGAGCGCGAGCTTTCGCGTGCTCTCCGTCAACGGCAAGGAAGCGCAGGTCAGCGTCACCACCGACGGCATCACCCGCCAGGGCACCGGTATCGTGTACCAGAACGTCATCATGTTCGGGCAGGCACAGATTTCGACGGATGACGGCAAGAACGGCAAGATCATCTATCAGTTTGGCACCAAGTCCTTCGTGGTACCGGTGACGAAATATCCGCCAGCGGATTCGTCATCAGCGGTGGACAAGACGGCGTAGCGGCTCAAAGCCGAGCCACGCAGGATTGCGTCAGCGTCTTCAATTGCCGGTCGATCGTGCGCAGGTTCAAAAGCGCCGTCCCGAACGCGTGGTTTCCGATGCGTCGCCAGATCGCCGACGTTTGCTCCATCAGGTCCGGAATCGTCAGCGGAAACTCCGCCGCCTGCTGCAACGCCGCCTTCTCGTTGATGAGATATTCCCCGTTCAGCGCAAATAGGACCTGGGCGATGCAGGCGAGCGCGCGGTAGGCGCAGCCCGCGACATGGACCTGATCCTCACGCAGCGCGGCAAGCTCGGCATTCTCGATGCTGAACAGGATCTCCCACCGAAATCGCTGGATCAGCGCGTCGCGCAGCGGCTGCGGATAGGGAAGTGCGATCGACTTCAGCTCCGCAATCACCGCGCGCTCATCGCGCAGCGCCTGACAGCAGGCGATCTCGCCCATCCAGATCGCCGAGCAGAACCCGTGCGGATGTCCGGGTTGATAGTCCATGCTGATCTGTCCCGCCCGGCAGGCCTCCATCGTGCGCCGGACCGCATCGATGTTCCGGTAGAGCAGATCGACCTTCTGTCCCTCGATGGTCAGCCAGGCGCCACCGACGATCCACGGTCCCCATTCGCCAACCGAGGTGACCGTCGTCGCCTCCGGATCGTCGGCGAGCTGCCGCGCCGCCTGTTGCAGGCGATCAGTGTCGAGCTTGCGGTTGTCAGAGAAATACAGCCCGATGTCGTAGTCGGAGTTTTCGTGCGACGTCCCTCGCGCCCGCGAGCCACCGAGCACGATGGCCTCGACGCCTGCGACGCCGCCGAGCGTGGATGTCAGCCGCTCGATGAGCGGATCGTGCTGGATGTCCGTCTGCGCTGCCATCGGGCGAAGCCCCGCACGGTGCTGTGTGCTTCCGGCCGCGGGTATGGTCCTCTTGTGGGGGATGGTCAACTCCCGGACGAGTGACTGACTGATGGTTCGCGTTGCCAACGCGGCCGGCGGCAGGCAAGACTGGCACATCGTTCGAGCTGGGTGAAATCGATGGCGAACGCCAGACTTGCCGAAACATCCGACCTTGCGGGGCTGCTCGCGCTATTCCGCGCCTCCGACGTCAGTGCGAGCGCTGCGCCTGAGGAGGCCGCAGACATCTGGTGTCAGACCCTGGCTCGTGGCGACCTCGCCGTGTTCGTGTCGGAAGCCGACGGCCAAATCGTCGCCACCTGCATGCTCATCACCGCGCCCAATCTGTTGCGCGGCGGCCGGCGCCACGGCTTTCTCGAGAATGTCGTGACCCATCCCGTCTATCAGGGACGCGGCCACGGGCGCGCCGTCGTTGCAGGCGCGCTCGCGGAAGCCTGGCGCCGGGATTGTTACCACGTGCTGATGCAAAGCGGCCGCAAGGATCCGCGCGTGCATCGCTTCTATGAGGCCTGTGGCTTCGTGCCGGGCTTGCGGGTCGGCTATGTCGCGCACAGGCCCGCGCCCCCGGCGTAACTGAGATCAGATCCGCGCCTCCAGGATCAGGTTGAAGGGCGTCTCTGCGGCGCGACGGAAGCGCGTCAGGCCACCCTCGCGCGCGACCTTGCGCAGCCTTGCCTCGCCGGCTTGCGCGCCCAGCGCCAGGCCGACCTCCTGATCGAGCGATGCCGGCGTGCAGATCATGGTCGACGCTGCGTAGTAGACCCGCCCGACCGGATTGAGGTTATCCTCGAGGCGGTCGCCCGCGAACGGCTCGACCAGCATGCAGGTGCCGTCCTCGGCCATGGATTCGCGCACGTGACTGAGGGCGCCGACGGGATCGCCCATGTCGTGCAGGCAATCGAAGAAGCAGACGAGATCATAGCCTTCGGCCGGATAGGTCTTCGCCGAATGAACGGCGAAGGAGACCCGATCGTCCATCTTCGCCTCGGCGGTAGACTTTCGCGCGGCCTCGATCGAGCCCTCGTGATAGTCGAAGCCGTAGAAGCGCGAATTCGGGAAGGCCTCTGCCATCAGCCGTGTCGAGACGCCGTGCCCGCAGCCGACATCGGCGACCTTGGCGCCGCGCTTGAGCTTGTCCACCACGCCTTCGAGCGCCGGCAGCCACTCCTGCACCAGATGATGCTTGTAGCCGGTGCGGAAGAAGCGCGCCGTGCCGCAGAACAGGCATTCGCTGCGGCGGTTCCAGCCGACACCCTTGCCGCTCTTGAAGGCGTCCGTAACCTTCGGCTCGTCGAGAAACGTCGAGGCAACGACACTGCCGAATGCGCCGAGGAACACCGGGCTGTCCTCGTCGGCAAGCGCCATCGCTTGCTCTGGCTGCATGGAGAACTTGCCGGTCGCGGAATCGTATTCGATGTAGCCGGAAGCCGCCTGGCTCGCCAGCCACTCGCGGACGTAGCGCTCCTTCGTTCCGGTCGCGCTCGCGAGCTCAGCGGAGTTCATCGGCCCCTTGGCGAGGGCGCGGTAGAGACCGAGCTTGTCGCCCAGCAAGACCAGCGATGCATTCATCGCCGCGCCGAGCTCAGTGACCATCTTGCCCATAAAGGCATTCAACCTGTCGGAATTGACCTCCACGAGAGCCTCCATGCAATGTCGGGGCATTTACAAATCTTGCGTGCTGCCGGACCGGCCGCTTATCCGCAGGAGGGGACGAGTCCCAGAACTCCGCGGTTCCTCTATGTGGGTCAGGCCGGCGCGCGGCAGGTTCAACGCCTCACGACAACGACAGCACCTTGTGACTTGGAGTGTTCTTGAAATCGCGGAAGACGTATTCCTGGAACTGGATCAAGCGATGACCGGTCGCCATCGCTGGCATTCGTGACATCCCCAGAGTATAATTTGCGCACTTTTTGACGGTAGCTGAATGTCCAAGCTCGCAGATTCATCTGGTCTCGCAGTTCTATTCGCAGCGCTTTGTCTCGGCGGAGCGCCGGTTGACGCGCAAGTGGCGCCCCTGAGGTATTGGATACCGGGCGGGCCGTTCGGCTTCGGTGACAGTGTCAGCCAGAGCGGCGATACCTACGGCAACTTTCCGAGCTTCAAGGCCGGCGACACAGGCGGGCGCTACGATTTTGCGAATGGATTCTTTGTCGGAAGTGCACGCGGCAACGTTGGCTGGAACGGCCTCAGCCAGGTCCAGACATCCAGCAATTTCAGTGCGCTCTCTTATGAGGGCACGCAGTTCGGTTACAACTACAAGACTGCGGGCGGCATGCCCGTCACGTTCTTTGCCGGATTTGACACGCTGAAATACGGCAACGGCCTCGGTGGTTCGCTTGCGCCGCTCACCTCCAGCGCTACACCCGGCTACGGCGCATTCGCGGGTGTCGAATTCAAGCCGACCTCCAACCTCAGCCTGTCGTTCGGGGCCGGTTACACCCAGCAGCAATCGGGGCGCATGGACAGCGACATCAATTCGTCCATGCTGCCGGGCGAGTCGCCGGTTTTCGGCGGCCTTCGGCGCTAAGAGTTTACCGCGTAAACCGCGCCACAAGCTCCACATGCGGCGTGTGCCGGAATTGGTCGACGGGCACCACAGCCTCGATCTTGTAACCGCCGTCGATCAGGAGCCGCGCGTCGCGGGCGAAGGTTGCGACGTTGCAGGACACCGCGACCACGACCGGCACTTTGCTTGCGGCGAGCTTCAGCGCCTGCGCTTGCGCGCCCTGGCGCGGCGGGTCGAACACGACGGCGTCGAAGTCGCGCAGCTCCTGCGGCATCAGCGGTCGGCGGAACAGGTCGCGCGGCTCGGCCTTGATCGGCTTCAGGCCCGGGGTGCGCGCGGCCTTCGATAGCGCTGCGATTGCGGCGGCATCGCTGTCATAGGCGGCGATGCGCGCCTTTTCCGCAAGCCGGAGCGCGAACGGGCCGACACCGCAGAAGAGATCGGCGATCTCCTTGGCCTTGACGACGCGCATCGCGACGAGCGCGGCAAGCGTCTCCTCGCCCGCCACGGTTGCTTGCAGGAAGGACCCCGGGGGCAGCGTCACCTCGGCGCGGCCCATCTGCAGCGTCGGCGGCAGCCGCTGCAGCACCAGTTCGCCGTGCCGCGACAGCCGCGCCAGGCGATGCTGCTCGGCGATGCGCGACAGCACCGCCACCATCGCTGCCGGCAACCGGCCGGAGCCGCGCACATCGACATCGAGGCCGTTCTTGGTGGCCGTGATCTGGATGTCGAGTGGCTTCGTCACCGGCATCTTGGACGTCAAGGGTTCCGCGATCGCCCAGGCCGCATCGAGCGCGCCCTCGAGCGCGGGATCGAGGATCGGGCAGCGATGGATCGGGATGACGTCGTGCGAGCTTGCGGCGGCAAAGCCAACCTTGAGGATGTCGTGCGTGCCGAACCGGCCATGCAGCGTGATGCGGCGACGGCCGGCGCCATGAGCATCGACCAGCGGTGCCACCTCGCATTCGATGCCAGCCTGCGCCAGTGTCTCGACCACGAGGCCGCGCTTCCAGGCGTGATAGGGCGCGGCCGCCCAATGCTGGATCGCGCAGCCGCCGCAGATGCCGAAATGCGGACAGAACGGTTCGATGCGCTCGGGGCTCGCGACGTCGACCGCAAGCAGTTTGCGGCGGTCGGGATGGTTGCCCGCGACATGCTCGACCTCGACGGTCTCGCCGCCGAGCGCAAAAGGCACATAAATCGCCTCGCGTGCGTCGAGACAGACGCCGTCGCCGCGATGGCCGACGTGATCGATCCTCAAGCTCTCAACCACGGCGCGCGCCCAGGAAGAATTCGATGTTGCCGTCGCCGCCCTTGATCGGTGAGGGAAACACCTCGATGTCGGTGCAGCCGAGCGAGGCGGCGAACGCCGCGATGTCGTCGCAGATCTCCTTGTGCACGGCGGCGTCGCGGATGATGCCGCGCTTGTTGTGCTTCCGCTTCGCCTCGAACTGCGGCTTGATCAATGCGAGCAGGCTCATCGGCGCGGCCGCGAGCGACAGCGCCACGGGCAGCACCGTCTTCAGCGAGATGAAGCTGACATCGATGACGACGATATCGGGCCGCGCCGGCAGCCGTTTGCCCTCGTAGCTGCGGATGTCGGTCTCCTCCATCGACACGATCTTGGAGTGGCCGCGCAGCGAGGGGTGCAACTGCTCGCGCCCGACATCGACGGCGAAAACGAGGCTCGCGCCGTTGGCCAGCAGCACTTCGGTGAAACCGCCGGTAGAGGCGCCGACGTCGAGGCAGACATGGTCCTCGATATCGATGGGATAGCGCTCCAGCGCACCCGCAAGCTTGACGCCGCCGCGCGAGACGAAGGGATGCGCCGGCTCCGCCTGGATCACCGCGTCCTCGGCGATGGTCTCGGAGGGCTTCGCCACCAGTTTGTCGTCGGCGGTGACGAGGCCGGCCTCGATCGCCGCGCGCGCCCGTGCCCGGCTCTCGAACAGGCCGCGCTCGACCAAAAGAACATCCGCGCGCTTGCGGGCAAGGGACATCACGCTCTCCGGGAAGCGACTGGCGCTTATGTAGCGATAAGTCGCGCGGCCGCCATCCGGACGCAAGCCTCGAACGCGGTAAGATCGTGCCAGACGTCGACCGGCATCTCTGCCGGCGTCACCAGCGGGCAGCCGTGCAGCTCCAGCGCGTGGATCATCATGAGATTGTCGACCAGACCAAAATCCTCGACGGTCAGGCCCTGCGCATCGACCAGCCGCCCGTTCTCGGACGCAACATCGATGAAGCGGCCGACGCGGTCGACGTAGATAGCGGGATCGTTGGAATAGGCCAGACAAAACTTGCCGCGGCCGGCCATGTAGCCGAGCTCGTAGACGGTACCGGGATCTGCTCCGGCGCCGCGGAACGGCGTCAAATTGGCAATGATGGCGTCGGCCGCGTCCATCATCGCCTCGTTGCCGCAGAAGATCTGCCGCGAGGCGTCGGGCGCGGTGAGGTCGATCTCGTTATCGAGGGGATAAAGGCCGGTGAGCCCGAAGCGAGCGCAGATCGCAGCCTTCTGCCGGCCGATCTCCACCGCATCCGGCAGGAACACGTCGGGGCCTGCCAGATAGATTTTCATGGAAGCGGTGCTGCTTCGCGAAGGTCGAAGCTCGCCGTCAGGCGAGCTTGACCGTCTCGGTCTTGGCGTCCTTGCCGAGCGCCTCGAACACCTTGGCGACGATGCCCTTGGCGTCGAGACCGGCGCGGCCGTACATCGCGGCCGGCGTGTCATGGTCGAGGAACACGTCGGGCAGCACCATCGTGCGGAACTTCACCATGCCGCTGTCGAGCACGCCCTGATCGGTCAGGAACTGCGCAACATGCGAGCCGAAGCCGCCGACCGAGCCTTCCTCGATCGTGATCAGGATTTCGTGGTCGCGGGCGAGCTTGAGCACCAGGTCGGTGTCGAGCGGCTTCATGAAGCGGGCATCCGCGATGGTGGTGGAGAGGCCGTGCGCGGCGAGTTCGTCGGCCGCCTTCTCGCACTCGGCCAGGCGCGTGCCGAAGGAGAGCAGGGCGATCTTGTTGCCCTGGCGGATGACGCGGCCCTTGCCGATCTCGAGGGGAACGCCGACGTCGGGCATTTCGACGCCACGGCCTTCGCCGCGAGGATAGCGCAGCGCGCTGGGGCGGTCGTTGATCGCGACCTGAGTCGCGACCATGTGCACCATTTCGGCTTCGTCGCTAGCCGCCATGATCACCATGTTCGGCAGACAGCCCAGATAAGCGTTGTCGAACGAGCCGGCATGCGTCGCACCGTCGGCGCCGACGAGGCCGGCGCGGTCGATGGCGAAGCGCACGGGCAGGTTCTGGATCGCGACGTCATGCACGACCTGGTCGTAGCCGCGCTGCAGGAAGGTCGAGTAGATCGCGCAGAACGGCTTGTAGCCTTCGGTCGCAAGACCCGCGGCGAAGGTCACTGCATGCTGTTCGGCGATGCCGACGTCGAAAGTGCGGTCCGGGAACGCCTTGTTGAAGATGTCGACGCCGGTGCCCGACGGCATCGCCGCAGTGATGGCGACGATCTTGTCGTCCTTCTGCGCTTCCTTGACGAGGCTCTGGCCGAACACGTTCTGATAGGCCGGCGCGTTGGGCTTGGCCTTGACCTGCGTACCGGTCGCGACGTCGAACTTGACGACGGCGTGGTACTTGTCGGCGGAGGCTTCCGCCGGGCCGTAGCCCTTGCCCTTCTGCGTTACGACGTGGACCAGGATCGGGCCGGTCTCCATGTCGCGGACGTTCTTCAGCACGGGCAGCAGATGGTCGAGGTTGTGACCGTCGATCGGGCCGACATAGTAGAAGCCGAGCTCCTCGAACAGCGTGCCGCCGTCCATCATGAAGCCGCGGGAATATTCCTCGACGCGGTTGGCGCGGTTGGCGATGATCTTCGGCAGGCGCTTGTTGATCTGCTTGGCCGCCTCGCGCAGCGTGCGGTAGGTCTTGCCGGAATAGAGCCGCGACAGATAGGCGCTCATGGCGCCGACCGGCGGCGCGATCGACATGTCGTTGTCGTTGAGGATGACGATCAGGCGCGAATTCATCGCGCCCGCATTGTTCATGGCCTCATAGGCCATGCCTGCCGACATCGCGCCGTCACCGATGACGGCAATGACGTTGTTGGTTCCGCCGGCGAGGTCGCGCGCCACCGCCATGCCGAGGCCGGCCGAGATCGAGGTCGAGGAGTGCGCGGCGCCAAACGGATCGTAATCGCTCTCGCTGCGCTTGGTGAAACCGGACAGGCCGCCGCCGGTGCGCAGCGTGCGGATGCGGTCACGCCGGCCGGTGAGGATCTTGTGCGGATAGGCCTGGTGGCCGACGTCCCAGATCAGCCGGTCCCGCGGCGTGTCGAAGATGTAGTGGATCGCGGTGGTGAGCTCGACGACACCGAGGCCCGCGCCGAAGTGACCGCCGGTCACGGAAACGGCGTCGATGGTCTCCTGCCGCAGCTCGTCGGCGACCTGACGGACCTGCTCGATCTTGAGCTTGCGAAGGTCTTCCGGTGTCCGGATGGTGTCGAGAAGCGGCGTCTTACTGTATGCGTTCACGGCGATTTCCAATTTTTCAGCGCCGGAAGGTCATTCCGGCGCGCGATGGGTTTGCACAATATAGGCGCAGCGCGAGTCCTCAACCGTCGGAGCCACCTGCGAGGGGCACAGCCCCGTCTTCAAGCTTAAGTGAGCTTAAGTGCGCTCCGGTTCAGTCTCTGTGATCCCTGTCACGAAGATCGGCTTCGTCCGTCCCAGCCAATTTCATTAGCGATTTGAAGCACTTATCGCCAGCAATCGGTGCTTACGAAAGGCTTGCAAAAAGCCACAGTCCGCGCAGCTTTACACCAAACCTTGGACCAAAGCCAACCCGCTGGGCCGATTAGGGGTATGCAGGCGCACCCGGCAGGCCGGCTTGGTTAACCACGGCCCCGGGCGGAACGTTCCTCTCGCCCGGTTCCCTGGCAGGCTTTCGGGGGCGAAATTGAGGATATTTTTGGCCCTTCGCCGCTCCGGCAAGGGCCTCAAGGTTCCAAATGGCTTCTCAAATGGCTTTTGGAGGGTGGAAAAGAGGACAGGGTTACTGCACGTCGAGCGGCGCGGTGCCGGCGGCCTGGCCACTGGCGTCCGTGGTGATCTTGTCGACGCGCGCCTCGGCCTGGCGCAGAAGTTCCTCGCAGCGGCGCTTCAGCGCCTCGCCGCGCTCATAGATCGTCACCGATTCCTCGAGCGGCACCTTGCCGTCCTCGAGCCGCTTCACGATCGTTTCGAGTTCCTCGATCGCGCGCTCGAAGGTGAGCCTGGAGACGTCGACTTGGGTATTTTCGGCCATATCCATTTCCGATTGCCCGACTCGCGTTCCTCACCGAGAAAGCAGAGTTTTGCGGGCGTAATGTGGCGGGTGTCTTCAAGCGCCCATCAGGGCGCCGACATGCGCCGTAACAGATTCTTTCAGTCCTTGCAGATCATAGCCACCCTCGAGCACCGAAACAATTCGGCTACCTGCGGTCTTGTCGGCAAGGTCCATCAGCTTCCGCGTCACCCAGGCGTAGTCCTCTGCACGCAGGTTCAGCGACGCCAGCGGATCGCGATAATGCGCATCGAAGCCCGCGGAGACGATCAGGAGCTCAGGGCTGAACTTGGTGAGCTGCGGCAGGATCAGGTTCTCGAATGCGGCACGGAATTCCACGCCGCCGTCCTCTGAGGCGAGCGGCGCGTTGACGATGGTGTCGTGATCGCCGCGCTCGGAGCGGGCGCCGGTGCCCGGGAACAGCGGCATCTGGTGGGTCGAGCAGTACATCACGGTCGGATCCGACCAGAAGATATCCTGCGTACCGTTGCCGTGATGCACGTCGAAATCGATGATGCCGACACGCTTGATGCCGTATTTGCGCTGCGCATGGCGCGCGGCGATGGCGACATTGTCGAAGAAGCAGAAGCCCATCGGCTTGCCGATCTCGGCGTGATGGCCGGGCGGGCGCACCGCGACGAAGGCGTTGCGATGCTCGCCCGCCATCACCCGTTCGGTCGCGGCGACGGCGCCGCCGACCCCGCGCATCACCGCTTCCCAGGTACCCGGCGACATCGAGGTGTCGCCGTCGATATAGACCTGGCCGCTGGTTGGCGCGATGTGGCGCAGCTCGGTGACGTAATGCTCGTTGTGGCAGAGTGTGACGAGATCGAGATCGCCCTCGGGCGCCTGGTCGCGCACCAGATACTGGAATCGCTCATGCGACAGCGCTTCTTCCACCGCGCGCAAGCGGTCCGGCCGCTCGGGATGTCCCGGCGGCGTGACGTGGTCGAGGCAGGCCTTGTGGGAGAGGAGGAGCGTGCTCATCAGATCGTGCTCACGTCAATACGGGCTCTCGATGTCGCTTGGCGCATCCTGCGCCAAAACGCAATGCAAAACCCAATCTATGCGTTTGGCCGGGAATGGCAAACGGTGGTTCCGGTTCGGCCCGTTTGATCCGGATCAATTCACGCGCAGGATGCGGGTGGGCGGCAGAGGACCGATCGGACCATGTGCCCGGAAGAACGCATACAGTGCGTCGACATCGTAGCCGCCATATTGCGGCGATGCGCCCTGCTTGGCGACGGTGAAGCCGTCGCCCCCGACGGCGAGGTAGTCGTTGACGGTGACGCGATAGCCTTGCGCCGGCTCGATCGGCTTGCCGTCGAGCGTCATCTTGTCCGCGGCCACGCGCTCGCCGAACGGCTTTGACGCATCCCAGGTGTAGCTGAATCCGTTCGAGACCTGGAGGATGCGCGGCCGCTTCGGATCGAGCCATTGCTGCTCGAGCAGGTCCTTGAGCTGGCTGCCGGTGAGCGTCATGGTGACGAGGCGGTTGCGGAACGGCTGGCTCGCAAACACGTCGCCGAACGTCACCGCGCCATTCTCCTTCGGCACGATGTCGCTGCGGATGCCGCCCGGATTGGTGGCGGCAATGACGGCGGCGCCGTCCCTTGCGTCGCGCGTTGCGGCGAGCTGCGCATCCGCGATGACGTCGCCGAGCGCGCTTTCGCCGGCCTCGTTCGGCATCCGCGACAGCGTCTGCGTCACCGATCCCGCCGGGCGGTTGGCGATCGGCGCCGACAGCTTGTCGTAAGCCTCGATCAGCGCAGTCTGCTCTGGATCCTTTGCCAGCGAGGCAGTCGCGACGATGACGTTCTCGGCCTTGGCGCTGACGACGTCACGGCTCGCCGGATCGAGTGTGAGGTCGATCGCGGTGACCAGTGTGCCGTATTTGTCGCCGCTGGTGACGAGCCGTCCGTCGATGTTGCAGACGTATGCACGATGGGTGTGGCCGCTGACGACGACGTCGACCGCGCGGTCGAATTTCCTTGCGATCTCGACGATCGGCCCTGTTATGCCCGGACATTCATTGTAGTCGCCTGAGGGCTCGCCGCCCTGGTGGATCAGCACCACGATCGCCTCGACGCCACCCGCCTTCAGTTGCGGCACGAGCGCGTTCACCGTCTCGGCCTCGTCGCGGAATTCGAGGCCGGCAATGCCTTTGGGCGAGACGATGCCGGCGGTATCTTTCAAGGTCAGTCCGATGAAGGCGACGGGAATGCCGTCGAACTCCCTGATCTCAAAGGGCGGCAAGATGCTCTTGCCGGTCGCGGTCTCGATCGTGGAGGCCGCGAGATAGTGGAATTTCGCACCCAGGAAGGGATGCGGCCCCTGGCATCCATCCTCCGGATGACAGCCGCCATTCTGCATTCGTAAGAGCTCGGCCTTGCTCTCGTCGAATTCGTGGTTGCCGACCGAGGTGATCGCAAGCCCCATCATTGACAGCGACTCGATCGATGGCTCGTCGTGGAACATGGCGGACAGGAACGGACTTGCCCCGATCAGGTCGCCGGCCGCGACGAAGATCGTGTTCTTGTGCCCCTCGCGCAGTTGCTTGACCAGCGTCGCCATGTACTCGGCGCCGCCGGCCGCGACCGGCACCTTCTTGGCCTTGTCCTCGGGATCGCCGATGCGGATGCCGCCGGGCGGCGGCATCAGATTGCCATGAAAATCGTTGATCGCCAGGATGCGCAGCTCCACGGGCGCCGCGCTCTGCGCGGCGGCGGGCAGGGTGGTAGAGAGCGCCAGTGTGAGGGCGATCGGTATGAGTCGGAGCGTGTGTCGCATGGAACAAGACTAGACGCTCCAGGCGAAGATTTCACGAAGCTTTCTTCCTTCTCCCACAAAGGGGAGAGGGTCACAGCGTGCTCGTCTTCACCGCCGCTTCCTGTTCGCAAACGCGTTGAAGGCGGCTACGGCCTCGGCGGACTTCAACCGCTCGCCGAACAGATGGCCTTCCTGGTCGATGCGGCGGGTGAGCTCTTCCGGCGGCACGCGCAGCAATTTGCGTGAGATCGCAACCGCCTCGGCCGGCAGCCTGCAGATCTCGCGCGCCACCTTGCGCGCCTCGACTTCGGTGTGTCCCGGCGAGACCACGGTGTTGACGAAGCCGGCGACGTGCGCCTCGGCGGCGGTGAAGGTGCGTCCCATCACCAGCATCGCAAAAGCGCGCTGATAGCCCATGGTCTGCGGCATCAACAGGCTGGCTGCGCCGACCGGGACGAGCCCGAGATGGATGTAAGGCGCGGAAAAGGTCGCGGCCGTCGAGGCCAGCACATAGTCGCAATGGAACAGCAGCGCGGTGCCCATGCCGATCGCGACGCCGTCCACCGCGGCGATGATCGGCTTGGTGTTGAGAGCAAGCGAGTAGAGGAATTTTGCTCCTTCCGTCAGCGTTTCTCCGCCCGACTTGTCGGCCCTTAGGAAATCATCGATGTCGTCGCCGGCGGTAAACACGCCGGAGCCTCCGGTGATGATCATGCAGCGGATGTCGGGATTGTTCTGCGCGGTGTCGATCGCGTGGCTCATCTCGCGATACATGTCCTGCGTGATCGCGTTCTTCTTGTTCGGCCGGCGCAAGGTGATCACGCGCGTTGCGTGTTCCCCGGTCACGATGATGTTGCCGTTCGCCATAAGGATCCCCCGCGCGCCATTGCCGAGTCTCGCCGTCTCAGCCTACATGATCTCACGGGCGTGCCAATCCCGGGTTCAGCCTTTTCGACGGTGAGCCGCGTGCCCTCGGCGTATAACGTTGGCGCGGGGCGTGTTCGCCGCGAAAGCCGCGCCGGGTCTGCACCGGGCTACTCCGCATGCCCTGTTGCGCGTTGCAACAATCGGCTACAATGTTTCATTTGAAAAACCGGTGGTTGTGGCTCACGATCACCCGTCCCGCTCCATCTGGCTGATTGCGCGATCGATGGTTGCCGCAGAGAGCATCAACGAGTCCTCGCCACACTATCGCGGCTGGCGCGTCGTGCTTGCCTGTTTTCTGATGGCCTTCTTCATGTTCGGCTTCGGTCTGTACGGGCAGGGCGTCTATCTTTCGGAACTTCAGCGTGCACATGGCTGGCCAGGCACGCTCGTCTCCGCGGCCAGCACCTTCTCGTTCCTGCTGACCTCCGTCCTCGTCATCTTCACCGACGATCTGTTGGCTCGCTTCGGGCTGCGTTCGCTGATCCTGTGCGGCCTTTCGGCGCTCGGCGCATCGACGATCCTGCTGGCGCTGATGGCGGCGCCCTGGCAGCTCTATCTCGCCTACGCGCTGATGTCGCTCGGCTGGACCGGGATGGGTACCGTGGTGATCGCGACCGTGCTCAATTCCTGGTTCGAGCGGCGGCGCGGGCTCGCGCTCAGCCTCGCCTTCAACGGCGCGACCTGCGGCGGCATCGTGCTCGTGCCCGTGCTGCTGACGCTGACCGGCAGCATCGGCTTCCGCTCCGCGATGCTGGCGGCCACCACCGCGATGGTGGTGCTGCTGTTGCCGGTGATCGTGGCCTTCGTCGCCTGGCCGGCGGACATGACGCAGGCCGCCGGCGGAGGTGGGCCCGCGGGCGGCGCGCCTGCGGTGCATTCCCGCAAGGCGCTGCTCGGCAACCCGGCGTTCTGGACCATGGTGCTGCCGATCGCGATCGCGCTGCTGGCGCAGATGGGCTTCATCATCCATCAGGTGACGTTCCTCGAGCCGGCCATCGGCCGCTCGGCTGCGGGGCTCGCGGTGACCATCATGGCGACCATGGCCGTCGTCGGCCGCCTGTCGCTCGGCCTGTTCGTCGACCGGCTCGATCCGCGGCTCGCAAGCGCGGCGTCGATGACGAGCCAGGCGGCGGCGCTGTTCGTTCTCCTGCAAAGCACGAGCCCGACGGTGCTGCTCGTGTGCTGCGCCGTCTACGGCTTCTCGATCGGCAACATGATCACCTTCCCGCCGCTGATCATCCAGCGCGAGATCGGGCGCGATGCGTTCGCGGCCGCGATGGGACTGGGAACCTCGATCAGTGGCATCGTCAGCGCGTTCGGCCCCGGCATCGTCGGCCTCGCGCGCAGCTTCACCGGCGATTACACGATGGCGTTCACACTTTGCGTCGTGCTCGACCTGGTCGCCGCGGGAATCGTACTATGGCGGCCTGGGCAGGGCATGCAGGGATCGTAGGTCCGTAGCCCGGGTGGAGCGAAGCGTAATCCGGGACCGCACGAGAGTGCGGCACGCGCGCTCCGCACATTCGGCGTCATCGCCCGACTTGATCGGGCGATCCAGTACTCCGAGACGTCTGTCGTCCCTTGAGAAGCCGCGGCGTACTGTCATTCCCCGCTTTCGCGGGGAATGACAGCGGAGAACGGGCTCGCGGCTTTCCTAGCGTCGCGGTGACGACGGGACGGCAGCGCGCCCGCCTTACCCCAACAACACCGCATCCGCCGCCGCAACCGACTCCGCGCTTTCCGTCACCGTGCGCTCGAGCGCTCCCGCCTGCACGGTAATGTTCTCGGCGAAGAAGCGGGCGAGCGAGACGTAGCGCGGCGCCTCCGTATTGCCGTCGCCCTTGGCGGCGAGCGCCTCGGCCGCCAGCATGCAGCCGCCGAGCGTGGCGCCGAATTGCTGTAAATAGGGCGTGGCGCCGGCGAGTGCATCGTTCGGCGCGGAGGCGACCCGCTCCAGCAGCCACTTGCTGGTGCGCATCAAGGCTGCAAGCGCCTCGCGCAGCTTTGCGGGCGTGGTGCCGAAGGCGGGATCGTTGGAGGCTTCGACCTGCTTGACGATGGCGGCGAGCTCGTCAAGCAGCGCCCACACCGACGCGCCGCCGTTCGCTGCGAGCTTGCGCGTGACGAGGTCGATCGCCTGAATGCCGTTGGTGCCCTCATAGATCGTGGTGATGCGCGCGTCGCGATAGTGCTGGGCGGCGCCGGTCTCCTCGATGAAACCCATGCCGCCATGCACCTGCACGCCAAGATAGGCGACCTCGTTGCCGACATCGGTGGAATAGGCCTTTGCGATCGGCGTCAGCAATGCCGCGCGCGCGGCGGCGTCGGCCCGCACCTTGGCGTCCTTGGCGCGCGTGGAGACGTCGATCGCCACCGCCGTGGCGTAGCAGATGGTGCGCGCCGCCGCGGTCTGCGCCCGCATCCGCATCAGTGTGCGCTTGACGTCCGGGTGGACGAAGATTGCATCCGAGCCGTCGCCCCTCTTGCCGACGGCGCGGCCTTGGCGGCGCTCCTGGGCGTAGGCCAGAGCCTGCTGATAGGCGCGATCGGCAACCCCGACGCCTTCGAGGCCGACACCGAGTCGGGCCTGGTTCATCATGGTGAACATGCAGCGCATGCCCTGGTTCTCTTCGCCGATCAAAAATCCGATCGCGCCGCCATGGTCGCCCATGGTCATGGTACAGGTTGGGGATGCATGCATGCCGAGCTTGTGCTCGACGCCGCTCGCATAGATGTCGTTGCGCGCGCCAAGCGAGCCGTCGGCGTTGACCATGAACTTGGGAACAAGAAAGAGCGAAATGCCCTTGGTGCCGGCGGGCGCGTCCGGCAGGCGGGCCAGCACGAAATGCACGATATTGTCGGTCATGTCGTGCTCGCCATAGGTGATGAAGATCTTCGTCCCCTTGATGCGGTAGGTGCCGTCGGCCTGCCGCTCGGCGCGGGTGCGCAGCGCGCCGACGTCGGAGCCGGCCTGCGGTTCGGTGAGCTGCATGGTGCCGGTCCATTCGCCGGTGACGAGCTTCTCGAGATAGATCCTCTTCAGCTCCTCGCTGCCATGCGCCTCAAGCGCCTCCATCGCGGAGGCCGTGAGCAGCGGGCAGAGGCCGAAGGCGACATTGGAGGCGCTCCAGATCTCGGTGCAGGCGGCGTTGATCGCGAGCGGCAGCCCTTGGCCGCCGAAGGCTTCCGGCCCGGACACCGCGTTCCAGCCGCCGTCGGTCCAGCGCTTGTAGGCGTCGGGCCAGCCCGGCGCGGTGGTGACCTTGCCGGCATCGAGCTTGATGCCGTGCTCGTCGCCGACGCGGTTGAGCGGCGCCAGCACGTCGGTTGCGAACTTGCCGGCTTCCTCCAGCACGGCGCTCGCGATCTCGGCGTCGAAATCGCCGTAATGGCCGGCCTCCACGGCGGCCTTCAGGCCGGCGCCATGGTTGAGCGACAGCAGCATGTCAGAGATCGGCGCGCGGTAGGTCATAGCTCACTCCCGTAGGCATCATTGGCGCCGTATTCCCATGAAACGGGGGAGGTCTCAACTGCCGGGACGGGCCGATCGGTGATCGGACGGGCAAGTCCCGCCCGGAACGGGCCAATCGTCGCGATCATAATAGAGTATGGCGCTCCACCCCGGGACCTATGGTATTTTGCCCGTCCAGGCGGTTGAAATGCCGCGCCGCTCCCTATAGACCGGCACGGCTTGAGGGAATCTGCGGTAGCCCGTTCTTCCGTCGTTGCTTCAGGTCTGTTGGGGCGTAGCCAAGCGGTAAGGCAGCGGATTTTGATTCCGCCATTCGGAGGTTCGATCCCTCCCGCCCCAGCCAGTTGATATTGCTCGCCAAATCATCTCTTTCGTTGCTTCATTTGGAAATTGCGTAATTCGCTGCTCCGTTGAAGAAAGACGTCGCTACTTCGCGCTACGTATCTTTTTTCTCCACCGACAGCGGCATAGCGCTGCGGACTCCTACGTGAAGCTTGCGCGCTGAGTTTCCACGGCGACGATCTCCGCCTCGATCTGCCCGGATGCTTGGAGGTGACATCCTTGGGTCCGTGGGCCTCATGTCACCTACTGTCCTTTGACGACGCGCGGCTAACCAGGATCTGTCGATTACGAATGATACGTTGGGCAGGCGCGAAAATGCCCAAGGATTAGCCACGCCGATGATGTCGCCAAGCCCGCGTCAAAGATGAACACCGGTCAATTGGATGCTGCAAAAAGCGAGTCAATTTATATCGCAAAGGTGACGCAAGGTTGCCGGGACGGACCTCTCCCGTTCGAATATCGCAATGATGTCATCGGCCGGCACGCGACCTGTTTCCAACCGCCGGCGTAAGCCATCGAGAGATCCACAATCGAACCCCCATGGGGCGAGCACGTCCGGCATTCGTGTAAGCACTTCGGTGGCGCGCTCCCTCACGAAGCCGATATTGATACCGTCACAGGCAATCCGACCCATATCGTAAACGCGCGTCTGGTCAGAAGCCCGGCCCTTCAAGTCGTCGTCCAGGAGGAGTGCGAGCCAGAGCAAAAAGTAGTTGCGATAATCCGTGAGCGAATTTGTCATTTCAAAAGGTTTCAGCTCCAGACGCAGACCCTCGTCAGGATGAATCTCGATTGCGGGAGCTGTTACGCTGCGATGATAGGTCCGCACGGACTTGCCAATGCGTCCCCGAATGCGCCAGAGCTCGCCTTGCCGTAGCGGTGAAGCGAGAGTGAGTGCGGTAAGGGCGGGTATGTAGTAATTCACCTTCTCATTCAAATCTTTCAGATCGATGCGTGCCGAGAGGCTCTCCGGAAGGCTGATATTGACGTCCGGGCCGTAGGTCACCATGGCTTCCATCGCCCACTGCCAAAAGTCGTACCGCCGCTTGTTTTGTGGACCTCGGAAGGCGACTTCGGTCGGATGGAACGACAGCACGACGGCTTGAAAGCCAAGGTGCTGCAAAGCCTGCTGCAGACGAGCGTGCAGAACCTTGAGCGACGCAAGGCATTCGTCGATGGATTCGCAGATCGGTGTGCGAATCTCCACGCCCTTCGGCAGCAAGTCGATGGGATTCATGTCGGGATCGGGAAGGTGATAACCCTCGACGACGTAGGGGCTCGGTTTACGATGAGGCGGCTCGACCTTGAAGCCATCGCATTGGAAGTCGTCTACCGGAATGGCCTCAAGCGTGGAGTTCAACGTCTGAAAGATTAAATCCGGGTGCCACAAGGGACGGAATGACACGGCATCGACCAAGAGGAATTCCGCCTCAAGACCAAAGCGAAACCCTCTATGACGACGCTCAATCATGACTAGGCTCACGCACGCAAGAGAGTGCGACCCAGCGTGACGAACCCGTCAGGTCGCGAAGTCCCGCTCTTTCTGGGGTGGCTGGCTGTTCCGTCGACCGCCCTAGTTTCCGAGCAGAACCTTGCGGCGGGCGGATACCGGCCAGCGCCGGCACGTGATGCCTGACCGCTTGCAACACAGTGGTGTCGGAAAATAAGTAGCCCATTTGTCCGTGCGCAATCTGCCCGAAAAATCAAGCGCTGCGCAGTGCTTGGACAAGGAGCTGTCTGACGGGGAGACTGCTTACCCCGTGCAATGCAGGCTAGTGAACTTTCCCTGCTGACGCAAGCCTGTTGGGGTAACACCGCAACTGTGCAGGGAGCCCGTGCTACCGCAGTAAGCCAACCAAATGGTCGCACTTAGTTGTGCTTGGTTGGTGGGCCTCCGGAGACCAGTTTGTCTTTGCGAACCGAAGTTTGCAGGAGCCGTTAGCCTCCGTCGAACGGAGGAGGAGAGATCATTTTTGTTCTTGCAGTAGCAACGGCAATATCGTTGTCCTTTGCCTTGGTTCCCGCATCTGCCGAAGCCTCCGAATTATCCAAGACCTATAAGCAGCGGCAATCGGCTCCGATACAGCCCAGACCGCGCGCCACAGCAGTCGGACCCCTCTGGGGAGCAAGAGCGGGCGCGTAGTAAGAACATTCAGGTTGGACTGTCAGCGGTTCGATTGTCCCTGCGTGCGGTTTGGCTGTTGCAGGAAGCCCAGAAGTTGCGCAGTCAGGAACTCTGGATTTTCGTCCGGCAACCAATGGCCCGTCTCGGGCGCAACGCCGCCGCGAACATCTTGGGCAATCTCTCTTGCCATCGTGACCTCGACCATGCCGTTGCTTTTATCGCCGGCGAGCGCCAGGACAGGCATCGATAGTTTTCGTTTTTCGAGCTCCGCAAAGCGGCGCTCATCCTCGGGGAAGGCGCGATAAAGCTCGAAGCCGGCACGCAAACCACCGGGCGCCGCGTAAGCGGTTGCGCAGACGGCGATGTCTTCATCCAAGACCGGCCGAAAGGCCCTCTTCCTGTAGAAATCGCGGATGAACTGATACTCGTGTCCCCTCACGAGCAGCTCGGCAATGTCGCGCTGCTGGAAAAGCCCAAAATGCCAAAGCTCCGGGTCGGGCTTTGATTTTGCTTCGTTCCATGCCGTCGTCGCTGGAATCGGCACGTCGAGCATGGTGAGCGTCTGGACCTCGTCCGGCCATTGTGCTGCGTACGCGTAGGCAACCATCACGCCGATGTCGCGGCCAACCAGATGTAGCTGGCTTGCGCCAAGTTGATGGACAAGCGCGCGAATATCTGCAGCCATGGTCGCCTTGTCGTAGCCGCCAGGAGGCTTTTCAGAATCACCAGCGCATTTCAAGCAGGAACTAGCTCCGCATCTCACTCGTTTTGATCTCATCCATCGTTGCGTTGCAGAGATCTAAACATGGCTATCGACTTCAATCATACGATTCTGGCAGCTCGCGACAGCAAGGCGTCGGCCGATTTCCTGGCCGAGGTGCTAGGGCTCCCCGCGCCGCGGCGCTGGGGACCATTCCACATGGTGACGACCGACAACGACGCCAATCTCGACTATATGGAAAGCAAAGGAGAGTTCGCGCGCCAGCACTACGCCTTCCTGGTCGGCGATGCCGAGTTCGACGCGATCTTCGATCGGATTCGCAAGCGGAAGCTCACCTACTGGGCTGATCCCGCGCAGCGAAATCCGGGCAAGATCAACGATCACGACGGCGGACGCGGCCTCTATTTCGAAGAGTTGAACGGGCATCTGCTCGAAATCATCACGCGTCCATACGGCAGCGGCGGCTGGAATCCGTAGGCGCCTGACGCCGAAGGAGCCGGGCGCGGCGGCGAAGGAACCACACAGCTCCGCCTCGCCTCAGGGGGCATCAGCACGTCGAATCCGCCGTGCCCCTTCAGGGCTGATCAGTTCCTGCCGAGATGCTGGCGGAAGAAGGCCAATACGGCGACGTCGAACTCCAATCACCGAAAACGATCGGCGGGTCGCTGCGAGCCGGACAAGTCAGACGGGCGTAACAGCTCCGTTCTTCGATCTATCGCGAAACTCTCGCGGCGTGCAGCCGGAGATCCGGCGAAACGCACGGGTGAAGTGAGCGGGATCAGCGTAGCCCGACGAGAACGCGACGTCGATGATCTTATTCTCGGTATCGCATAGGAGCTTCATGGCATTGTCAAATCGGACCTGCTCGAGCAATCCCGAGTATGTAAGACCCGCTTGCGAAAGTCGTCGCTGCAGACTCCTGACACTCAAGCCGATCATCTCCGCCGCTTCGGTTACCGTGGGGCCTCCTTCATCGAGGTAGGACGGCAGGCTCAGCCTGAGCGCGCTGACGGTGTCTTTGCCGAATGGTTGAAGATCGCTCTCAGGCAAATCCGACGGCGTGGCATTTGCGAGATTCGGCAGGCTCAGGAGTTTGAGCGGCACTTCGATCCATGAGGCTCTTTGACCTGATACGAAACGGGTGTTCGGCCAGTGCGACTGAACGTGAGTGCTGGGCGTGTGGGTTGCCTCAAATGCAATGACTGCCGGGGTCCAATCGGCTCCAGCGAACTGGCGGACGACGTGCATGATGAAAACATTCTGGAGCCACTGAGATATCTCGAGATGAGCTATGCCTTCCGTTCCAACGATTCTGCTGCAAATGTTCAGCTTCTCGTTGGAGCGTTCCAGCCAGATGTGCAGGTTTGTGTCTTCGACCGGCGCCCATTTGCACACCTGCTGAAGCGCAAACAACAGGGTCGGTGAATGGCGGATTTGAGCGCGCAGTGCTTCGCTCAGATGGCTGAAGGTCAACCGCTGGGCTGCCCGAAAGGCGATGTCTGATATCCCTTGGACATGCTGGGCTGCCGTCGCGAAGCGAATCGCCGGCAAAAGCGGGATGTAGTGATCAGCCTTATCTTCCAGGGACGTGGGAAGTCGAAACTTGGCCAGAAGCGAGGAAGTAGACCCCCCGACCTCGGAATGGATTTCAGCGAAAGGCATGAGGAATTGGCAACGAGTCAAAGGAATGATGGTCATTATCATTTGCCCCAACACTTTGTCGCGCTTGCAAGATAGCAGGCCGCCGCCTTTTTGGGTGTCATTGTCGTGTCATTTGCGCGTGAGGCGCCTGACCAATTTCGTTTGAACGCTTTTGACGAAAATTTTTGGCGGGCAATGGCCAGATTGGTCGCCCGCATGGATATAGCTTTGCGGCATCGGGTCTTTTTTCGAAGAGAGCACAGGCCTTGCGCCTCACTTGCCGATGAGAGCTGTCCGCGCGCCTCCAGTTCATGTCGTCCGCGCGACCATTGCCGCGTCGCTGCGACATGGTGACGCAACTCTCGATAGAACCGCCGGCGCGCTGAAGATCAGCGTCCGCACGTTGCAGCGTCACCTCGGTCGAATGGGCACAAGTCACAGCGAAATGCTCGCGGAGGTTCGCCTCGAAATGGCGTGTCGTTTGCTCGCAGAGTCCAGCAAGCGCCTCTCGGATATCGCGAAATTCCTCGGCTATTCGAACCCAAGCAGCTTCAGCCGCGTTTTCGTGCGCTTGATGAGAGTTCGACCCGTTGCCTACAGGCGACAGCAGCTTGCGCGCCTGCACCGGCAGGGACGTCGCCACAAAAAGCCTCGTGCAATTGGTGATTGAACGCGTCGGAAAGATTGGCGCGAAATGGCAAGACGCGCGGACCGAATTGGCGCGAAATGTTTAGCGAAGCTGCTGGTCGATATTCATTGCGGCGCTCCTGGAGGAGCCATCTGTTTGATTAACGAGGCGCTACGCAGGGCGGACAGGTCCAGCGGACGTGCTGCAAAGAGAACAATCCGCTTTCAAGGAGATAATCAGCATGACACTTCGCGCCACTCTCATCGCAATTTGCGCCATCGGATTTGCCGCTCTACCCCAAAACCTGTTTGCTCAATCGGTATCCGAGGCCAAGCCCCACGTACCGCTTGAAAAATCCATCGGCCAGGCAAAGCCGGAAGTCGTTCCCTCTCTCTTTGTGCTCAACTCGCGCGGTGCAAGCTTGAGTAATGGGAAGCTTGTGCTGACCGGGATTTCGCCGAATGCGATCGTCTTTGCCGATCGGCCTGTTCGGGCGGCCGGCCACGATCTCACGTCGCGCATCGTCGAGGATTGGGGCAACGGCAGCGACAATTTCGCGAAAGATCCTCCGAACGCCACGGTTTCCGGATTCAGGAAGGACGGATCGGCGGTGGCTGACGCCGTCGTGGTCCTGAAATCGCCCAAGCTCGACGGCGACAAGCTGACCTTCGACGTCGACGTGCTCGAAGGAGATCTTGCGGGAGCCGATGGACCGGCGTCGGTCTTCATCGACATCATTGGCCGACCATTTACGCCGCTGTCCTTCGCCGGCGTCGCCCGCCGCACGGCCTGGCGCGGTGCTTACTATCGCGGTGCGGCCCTGGCGGGAGCGGCCGCCGTGGCGGGAGCTGCGGCTTACCCGTACTACGCACCTCGGTGCGGATATTATCCTTATCCGCCCTGCTATTAAGCCGCTGATCGGCGGCAGCGTGGCCGTCGCAGCGCAGCGAAGCGAAGCTCATTCCGACCAAGCTGTCTTTGCGGCGATCGGTGTCGTCCGGCAGGCAAGAGGCTCGCCTCTGAAATCGCTACCGTCGTTTATTTGTGTTCAGGAAGGAGATTACAATGAACGTCACCCGTCGATCCCTTGCACTTGGCGGCATGGGCCTGCTGGCAGGAGCGGCAGCAGCACGATCAGCGCTTGCGCAGGATTCGTTCCTGGGAGTGGGGCAAGGCCTGGAGGATTTCTGGCTCGCAAGCGACGCCTATATCTTTGGCTATCCGTTGGTGACGATGGAGATGACGCGCCGGATCATCACCAACGTTGCCGAACCCGTGGGCACGCGCGGGCCGATGGGCCACATCATCAAGCTGCGCCAATATCCGGATGCGTCGTTCAGGGACGTCACGGCGCCGAACGCGGACACTCTGTACACGACTTCGTTCTTCGATGTCGGGAAAGAACCGTGGGTCCTCAGCATCCCCGACATGAAGGGACGCTATTTCCTGATGCCGATGCTGGATGGCTGGACGACGGTGTTTCAGGTGCCCGGCAAGCGCACCACCGGCACGGGGGCGCAGACCTACGCGATCACCGGACCCGGATGGAAAGGCACGCTGCCCGATGGCGTGAAGCAGTACAAATCGCAGACCAACATCGTGTGGCTGCTCGGTCGCATTTATTGCACCGGCACGCCGGAGGACTATGCGGCCGTCCACAAGCTGCAAGACGAGTGCAAGCTGGTGCCGCTCAGTGCCTATGGCAAGCCGTACACGCCTCCTCCGGGAAAGGTCGATCCATCGATCGACATGAAGACGGCGGTCCGCGAGCAGGTCAATCGCATGGACGCGGTGTCGTATTTCAAGCTGCTGTGCGAGCTGATGAAGGCCAATCCACCTTACGCGGCGGACACGCCCCAGCTTGCCAAATTTGCCCGGATCGGCATCGTCCCTGGCCAGGATTTTGACGAGAGCAAGCTCAAGGCGGACTTCCTCAAGCGCGTGCCGGAAGTCTCGTTCGACCGGATCATGCTTCAGTTCAAGATCAACAAGGCCATCACGGACGAGAACGGCTTTGCCTTCACCACCAAAACCGGCATTTACGGCACCGACTATCTGATGCGGGCCCTGGTAACCGCGATCGGGCTCGGCGCCAATCGTCCGCAAGATGCGGTCTACCCGACCTCGCAAAAGGATGCGAACGGCGACAAGTATAACGGCGCGAACAAATACGTGATGCGGTTTCCCAAAGGCCACCTGCCTCCCGCGGACGGATTTTGGTCGCTCACCATGTACGATAGCGGCTACTTCTTTGTGAACAACCCGCTCAACCGTTATTCGATCAGCGCACGGCAAGACCTGAAGGAGAATCCGGACGGTTCAACCGATCTCTACATTCAGAAGGACTCGCCGGGCAAGGACAAGGAATCCAATTGGCTTCCGGCGCCTGAGGGCGATTTCATCCTCATGCTTCGTATGTATTGGCCGCAGGAAACGGACCCGTCGATCATCAACGACACATGGAAGGTTCCTGCCGCCAAGAAGGTCGCCACTTGAAACCTTGCTCATGCCGGCTCGCGGGCCGGCATGAGCAAGCCCCCAACCGCGGTTGCAACGGTCAATCCCGAAACGAACGCGCCCGTTCATTTGGATCTCGCCTGCTTGAGCGAGCGCGTACTGCAGCCGATCGGGAGTGGCCACGGCTCGATTTTGCTAGTTCGCCGATAGTGCGGTCTTGGCGACCTCGGCCATCCAGCCGGATGCGACCGGCAGGATCGTATCGTTGAAATCGTAGCGCGGGCCGTGCAGCTCCGCGCCGTCGCGCAGTTCGCCATTGCCGATCCAGGCGAAGGCGCCGGGTCGCTGCTGGAGATAAAAGGCGAAATCCTCGCCGGCCATGCTGGGCGGCAAATCGGTTCGCAACCTGGCCTGCACTCTCTCCGCGGCCAGTCGCGCAAGGCCGGCTTCCGCCGGTGTGTTGATGACCGTGCCGACGCCCATGACGATCTCGGGCGTCACCTTGACGCCAAAAGTCGTGGCAATGCCGGCGCAGATCTGTTCAATCCGCGCGACGATGGTGTTTTTCACTGCTTCGCGATGATACCGCAGCGTGCCGCCGATCACGACGCGTCCGGCGATCTGGTTGCGTGCCGTGCCGCCTTCGAGCGTGCACAGCGAGAGCACGGCGGTGTCGAGCGGATCGATGCTGCGCGAAACGATCGACTGCAGCGCCACGATGAGATGGCCCGCGGCCATCACCGGATCGCGCGTAAGGTGCGGCATGCCGGCATGTCCCGCATGACCCTCGACGGTGATGCTGACGCGCCCGCCCGAGGCCATCACGACACCGTCATGGACCGCGATCGTGCCGGCTTCGAGGCCCGGCCAGTTGTGAAAGCCGAACAGCTTCGTCATCGGGAAGCGGTCGAACAGGCCGGCCGCGACCATCGCGCGCGCGCCGCCAAAGCCTTCCTCGGCCGGCTGGAAGATGAAATCGACAGTACCGCTCCAGTCCGCGTCCGCCGCCAGCAGCGCGGCCGCGCCGAGCAGCGAGGCGGTGTGCCCGTCATGGCCGCAGGCATGCATCACGCCGGGATTGCGCGAAGCATACGGCAGCCCGGTATCCTCGGTGATCGGCAGCGCATCCATGTCGGCGCGCAAGCCGACACGTCCCTGCGCCGACCCGCGCGTCAGCGTCGCGACGATGCCGTGCCCGCCGATGCCGGCCTCGAAGGGAATGCCGAGCTCGGTGAGCTTCTCCTGCACGAAAGCGGCGGTGGCCTTCTCCTGCAGGGACAGCTCGGGATGCGCATGCAGGTGCTGGCGCCAAGTGGTCAGTTTCTGGTGAAGCTCTGGTGTCAAGGGTTTTGATCTCTGGACGGTGTCGGCGCCCGCCACCATAGCGGAATCGCCGGCCTCTGCATCCAGTATCAGGGAATGCCCCGCGTGCAGCAAAGCGCTTGTTCTAAGGCGAAAGCTTCGCCAGTCCCTTCCAGTCGAAGCTGATGCCGTGGCCTGGGCGTGCCGGCGCCAGTGCCATGCCCTGCTCGAGCACGAGCGGATGCTCGATGTATTTATCGAGCCCGAAGCCGTGCGCCTCGAGATAGGAGCGGTTCGGGCAGGCCGCGAGCAGATGCACGGTGATGTCGTGCGCGCCGTGGCTGGTGACGGGAAGGTTGAAGGCCTCCGCAAGCCGCGCGATCTTCATGAAGGCGGAGACGCCGCCGCAATTGGTGACATCAGGCTCGGGATAGGACACCGCGCCGGCGGTGATGTAGTTCTTGAACTCCCAGAGCGAGCGCAGGTTCTCGCCGGCCGCGATCGGCACGCCGCCGGCCTGCATGATGCGGGCGTGGCCGGCGACGTCGTCGGGGATGATCGGCTCCTCGAGCCAGGTGAGGTCGAAGGGAACAAAGGCGCGGGCGGCGCGAATCGCTTCCTCGACCGTCCATTTCATGTTGGCGTCCGCCATTAGCGGAAAGCCGTCGCCCAGATGCTTGCGCATCGCCGCGACGCGCGCGACGTCGGATTTGAGGTCGGGCCGGCCGACCTTCATCTTGATGGCACGAAATCCCTTGGCGAGATTGCCGTCGGTCTGCTCGAGCAGCGCCTCGACCGGGAGATCGAGGTCGATGCCGCCGGCATAGCAAGGCACGCGCGCGTCGAAGCCGCCGAGCAGGCGGAACAGCGGCAGACCGGCGCGCCGCGCCTTCAGATCCCACAGCGCGATGTCGAGCGCGGAGAGCGCGAGCACCGTCGGCCCGCCGCGGCCGCCATAGTGCAGCGCCCACCAGACGTGATGCCAGATCGCCTCGGTGTCGTCGGCCTCGCGGCCCTCGATCAGCGCCGGCGTCTCGCGCTTCAGGATGTCAGCGACAGCACCGCCATTGCGCCCGACGGTGTAGGTGTAGCCCACGCCTTCGGCGCCATCGGCATCGCGGATGCGGCAGGTGATCAGCTCAAACGCCGCAATCTCGCCATGCGTGCTGTCGGAGAGGGTGACGGGCAGGGGGATCCGGTAGAGCCCGGTCTCGATCGTCGCGATGCGTGCCATGCTTCCTTCCCGGCTTTTCCTTGCAGGTTAGGCCGACGGGCGCCGCCGGGCAACTGCAGGCGATGCAAGGCAGCTCACCGCATCGTCGCAAGCTGCACGGCCAGCGCGCAGGCGCGGTCGTATTCGCTGAGATTGATCCATTCGTCGATGGTGTGCGGCTCGTTCTGCCCGGCGCCGAAGGTCACGGTCGGAACACCGTGGCGGACCATCCAGTTTGCGTCCAGGCCGCCATTCGCGGCGCGGATGGACGGCGTGCCGCCGACGGCGGACACGGCTTCGATCGCGCGTTTGACCACGGGGAGGCCCTCCTTCATGCGGAACGGATAGTAGTCGGTCTCGGCCTTGAACTTGACGCGACCCGACTTGCCCTCGCTGTTCTTGACGCGCTTCGCCGCCTTCTCGAACGCCGCCTTGTAGGCCTTGGTGATCTCCTTGAAGAACTTTCCATCATGGCTGCGGCTCTCGCCGCGCACATGCACGTAGTCGGTGACGACATTGGTGGCATCCCCGGCCGGGCGGCCGTCGCCGCCGGTGACAGGCCCGACATTGCTGGTGCCCTGCCGCTTGCC
Source organism: Bradyrhizobium sp. ISRA430 (assembly GCF_029909975.1). Lineage (NCBI taxonomy): Bacteria > Pseudomonadati > Pseudomonadota > Alphaproteobacteria > Hyphomicrobiales > Nitrobacteraceae > Bradyrhizobium > Bradyrhizobium sp. ISRA430. The sequence goes on along the minus strand of NZ_CP094516.1, from coordinate 2,784,093 downwards.
CTTCACCACCTTGCCGAACCAGCCGCCCGCCTTGAGGTCGGCGAGCGCGAGCGCAAGGATCATGGTCGAAGAGATGCCGCGCTCCGGCGCGACGCCGGCATGCGAGGCGCGGCCAAAGATCTCGACATGCCAGCGATCCGCGCCGACGGCGCCGATGGTGACGTTGGAGGCGGAGCCGCCGTCGTAGTTGAAGGCCATCACCGGCGAGCCAAGCTCCTCCAGCTTGACGTGGCGCGCGCCATAGAGCCCACTCTCCTCCCGCACGCAGAACAGAAGCGTGATCGGCGGATGATCGAGCTTCTGCTTCTCGAGCTCCGCCGCCAGCGTCACCAGCACGCCGCAGCCGCAGCGGTTGTCGCCGCCGAGCGCGGTCTTCGCCGTGTTGACGATCTTGCGCCCGGAGACCTTCGGCTTGGCGCCGGCGCACAGCGGCACGGTGTCCATGTGGGTCATGAACATGATCCGCGGCTGGTTGTGCAGCGCGCCGCGGCCGGGCAGGTCGACGATCAGGTTGCCGGTCTCCGTCGGCACGGGAATACGCGTGTTGGCGTCGTCGAGGCGGATCGCGTTTGCCGGCACGCCGGCCTCCTTTAGCGCCACGGCAAGCTCGCGCCCGATCGCGGCTTCCTGTCCGGTCACGCCCTCGACGGCGAGGAAGCGCATGAGGCGGCCGGTGGCGGCTTGCGTGTCGACAGGCATGACTTATTCCCTTTGCTGCACAGTGCTTGTCAGCATCCCCTGCGGCACCGCATTTCGCAAGGGCTTCTCAGACACTCCGCGTGTAAGCCAAAAAGATCAGCGAGCCCAACAGCAGCGCTGCCGCCATGAACAGCAGCACCGCCGGCAGCCCCGCGAGCGCCGCCACCGCGCCTGTCGTCGACTGCATCAGGGCCGCGCCGAGGAAAAAGGCCAGGTTGATCGCGGCGAGCGCCTTGCCCGCAACCTGCGCGTCGACGAGCTGCCGGGACATGCCGAACAGCAGCGGCTGCGCCGAGGTCGCAAGGCCAATCAGCACGAACAGCACCAGGTCGTATTGCGGCGGCATGACGGCGACGCCGAGCAGCATGGAGACGGCGTAGTGCGGCGCGCCGAGCGCCATCAGCGCCAGCAGCAGCGCTCCGGTCAGGTGCGAGCCGGCCACCAGCTCGCGGCGGCGATTGAGCTTGCGATCGATCATGCCGATGAGAAGCGGGCCGATGATCATGGCGATCGTGAAGGCGCCGAGCTGGTTGCCCGCCTCGACCCGCGACAGTCCCTTGACCTGCATCAGCCACGGCCCGCCCCACAGGCCGCGCAACACCAGCGAGGTCGCAAGCGACACCAGCGCGAGCGCGATCAGACCGCGTAGCGGACGCGAGAAGCCGAGGCGCAGCACCGCGATCATCTGCGCCAGCGGCGAGGAATCGTCCTTGTGCTCCGCCGGCTGGTTCGGCACCAGCGCGAACACCGCGAGCGCCACCGCGACGCCGGCGGCCGCCGAGATCCAGAACCCGGCGCGCCAGCCGTAATTGTCGACCACGAAAGCGAGCGGGCTCGACGACAGCAGCATGCCGATATTGCCGATCGAGAGGATTGCGCCCGACCACAGGCCGAACCGTGCCGCCGACAATTGCTTGGCGGCCAGCGTCATCGGGCACATCAGCATGCCGGACGTGGCGACGCCGAGGAGAACTTGCCCGACCGCAAAGCTTTCCGGCCCCGTCGCGAAACCAGAAGCGATGGCGCCGACCACGGTTCCCGCGAGCAGGCTGAGCGACACCGGGCGCACGCCAAAGCGATCCATCGCCGCGCCGACCGGGATCTGCGCCGCGGCAAAGGCGAACGGATAGACCGAGGTGAGGCTCGCCAGCGCCTGCGGCTCCATCCGGAAATCCGCCGCCATCAGATCGAGGCTGACCGCCGGGATGGTGCGCAGCAACGTCGACAGCATGTGCCCACAGGCCAGCGCCAGCAGCGCAAAAATCAACGCGCGGGTGCCATCTCCCGCTTCATCCGTCGCCACCGCAGTCATGAGCTCCCGTCCCGGCAAGGGTTTTGGGTGAGGTACATGATTGGGGAGAGGGTGCCAATGGCGGGACCGGCAGGTCTCTTATTCCGGATTGTGGCTAGCGCTCACTTTTGAGGTATTACCTTTCGTCTCGATACGGCGGACCAAACGCTGCCCGATAGATCGCCCAATAGACCGCGCCGACAAAGCCGGCACCGCCCACGATGTTGCCCAGCGTCACGGGCACGAGATTGTGCAGGATGCCGGAGATGGTGATGAGCGACGCGTCGAAATTTGCCGGAGCGTGACCCGTCCGGACCAACAGCCACGCCAACGGCAGGAAATACATGTTGGCCACGCAATGCTCGAAGCCGGCTGCGATGAAGGCTGAGACCGGCAATATGACGGCGACCATCTTGTCCGTGACCGATCGACCTGCATAGGCGAGCCAGACAGCCGCGCACACGAGCACGTTGCACAGAATGCCCTTGAAGAATAGCGCGACCACATCCGGACGAATTTTTCCCGCTGCCGTGTTCAATACCGACAAACCGATGCGGCCATCATTCATGTCGAGATGATGAGAATAAAAGACCAGGACAATGAGCCCAAGGGCTCCGATGAAGTTGCCGAAGTAGACGATCGCCCAATTGCGCAGCATCGTACGCGTGGAAACATTGCCACTGGCCCAGGCCATCACGATCAGGTTGTTGCCCGTAAACAGCTCGGCGCCTCCCACAAGAACGAGCGACAATCCGAGCGTGAAAACCAGTCCTCCAACGACGCGTGCAGTCGCGAAGCTGAGTGTCGCGTCACTGGCAACGACGGTATAGTAAAGTGCGCCGAACCCGATGCCGCCACCTGCCACGATCGCCAGCATGAAGGAGGCCAGAAAAGGCAGATTGGCCTTTTTCACACCAACCTTCTCGACGGCCTGCTTAATCTCCGCGGGGCTGTAAGCCTGCAAATTGAAGATGGGCGCGGGGACCGGTTCGGCCATCCGGAATTTCCTCACTCGAACGGAATGCGCCGTTACCCGCCGGCGCTACCTATCGCCAATAGTCCGACGATCTGCACGGCGATCACCTTCACCAGCGTCATTGACGGGAAGATCATGGCGTAGCCGATGTCAGGCCGCTCCGTCGGTGCCATTTTGGTCGAGTAGACGAGAATGGCGGGATTGCCGGTTGCTCCTGACGCAACGCCGACGAGGTCGTCATACGGAATGCGCATGAGGTAGTGGCCGACCAGCAGTACGATCGCCACGGTGGTGAGGAGGACGGCAACGCCGATAAACAGCATGGTAAAGCCGGATTCGGCGACGGTGCGCACAAAGGGTTGGCCCGCATTGACACCGACCGTGGCAAGGAACATCGCAAGGCCGAAGTTTCGCAGGACGATGTTCGCCGGCAGTGGCATGGTCCAGAGCATCGGCCCGGTGCGGCGCAATTTGCCGAGGATGAGGGCCACGATCAGCGGCCCGCCGCCTATGCCGAGGGTTACGATTCCGACGCCCGGAATCGGTATCGGTATCAGGCCGAGGAGTACGCCCATCACCATCCCGAGTCCGAGGGACACGTAGCTGAACTCGGCGGTCGCCTTGACCGTGTCGCCGAAATGCTTGCGGACGTCCTCCTTGCGATCCGGAGGGGTCAGCACGCCGACGCGGTCGCCGAATTCCAGCATCAGGTCGGGTGAAGGCACAAGGTCGGCATCGTAGCGCCGCACATGCAGGAGATGCGTCGGAAAGCCCGGCGGCATCGGCAGCTCGGAAAGCGGAATCCCCACCACGCCGGCTTTGCCGACGAACACGCGAACGTAGTCCAGATCGGCCCGGTCACTGGCCAGCCGGCCCGGTTCGAGCTTTCCAAGCTTGGATGCCGCGTTTGCGATCGCGTCCTGACTTTCGGCAACAACGAGCACGGCATCACCGGCGGACAGAACTGTATCCCCCGCGGGAACGATATTCACCCCCGCCTTGCGAACCATCGTCACCTGGACGCCACCCAGGATCTCCCTGCTCAATTCGTCGAGCGTGCGTCCGGCCAAGCCGGCACCGATCGAAATTTCGCCCATGTGAAAGCGCTGGGCCTTGGCCGGGAATTTCGGCTTCACCATGCGCGTCATGAAATAGATGCACAAGATCGGGCCAATGACGCCGAACGGGTAGGCGATCGAATAACCGATGGAAGGATCCTTGCTGTTGGTGACGTCAAGCGCGGCCTGGAGTGTCGCGGTGCTTGTCATCGATCCGGCATAAATTCCCAGCGTGTGGCCGATCTTGATACCAAAGGCCTTTCCAAGCGCGAGCGCTACGCCCAGGCTCGCGAGGCAGGCGATGAGCGCGAGAAGATTGTACTTCCGGCCTGAGCCGACAATGCCCTCGAAGAACTGGCGGCCATAGAGGATGCCGATGCCGTAGAGGAACATGACGAGGCCGGTCAATCCGATCGGCCCGATGATCTGGGCCTTCGGCGCGAACGCGCCGATGGCGAGACCGACAAAGAGCACGGCGCCTACGCCGAGCGAGAAGCCGCTAATGCTGATCTGTCCGACCAGATAGCCCACACCAATGGCGAGAAATGCCGTCAGGATCGGCTGGCTTCCAATGATGTCGCGGGCAAGGTCCAACATTCATCTCTCCGGGGTAATCCGAGGTCTGTTACCGGGCGTTACAGCCGGCATCGCGAAACTGGCCGATGACCCGGTTGACCAGCTCGCGGGAGGGCGGTGGCGTATCGAAGTGCTTGTAGTCGAGCCCCATCGCCTTCCATTTGAACTCACCCATTTGATGGAAGGGCTGCACCTCGAGGCATTCGACATTCTTCATGGGGGCGACGAAGCGGGCGATGCCCTCCACATTCGCCGGATCGTCGGTGGCACCGGGCACGAGCGTGAAGCGGACCCAAACTGGTTTGCCGATCGAGGCGAGGCGCTCGGCAAAATGCAGCGTCGGCGCGATGTCTCGCCCTGTCACCTTGCGATAGGTGTCCGGGTCGGAGCTCTTGATGTCGAGCAGTACGAGGTCGATGGTCGAGAGAAAGGCGTCATCGGCACGATCGCCGAGAAAGCCGGAAGTCTCAATGGCCGTGTGCAGGCCCATGTCCTTGGCGCCAGCGAAGATGCGCCTGACGAAGGCTAGCTGCACCATAGGTTCACCGCCCGATATCGTCAGTCCGCCTCCGAGGCTGCGCACGGATGGCGCGAAGTCGCCGAGACGACGCAGCACCTGTTCGGCCGAAACATATGTTCCGTCCTTGAGGTGCCAGGTGTCCGGGTTGTGGCAATAGGTACAGCGGAGCAGGCAGCCCGAGACGAACAGGACGATCCTTAGGCCCGGACCGTCGTAACGCGACGACGTTTCGTAGGAATGGCAGTAGCCGAACGCGCCGTCCTCGTCCCTGAACTTGTCCTCATCGGGAGCGTCGGGCGAAGCGCCCGTACGCAGGTCATGACGGCTTCCCGATTCGAGTGCCTGCTGGGTCGACATCGAACACCCCGGCTCAGATCTGCCCGTGGAAGGTGCGGCTGATCACATCCCTCTGTTGTTCCGGCGTCAGCCGGACGAAATTGACGGCATAGCCGGACACGCGGATCGTGAGCTGCGGATATTTGTCCGGGTTCTTGATGGCGTCTTCCAGCGTCTCCCTGTCGATCACGTTCAGGTTCATGTGGAAGCCGCCGCGCTCGAAATAGAGGTCAAAGGCCTTGGTGGCCTCGTCGATCAGCTTCTCTTCGGAGAGATGGGCCTTCTGCGGCGCGACCGAGACGGTGTAGCTGATGCCGTCGAGCGAATCCTTGTAGGGAAGTTTCGCGACCGACAGACACGACGCGAGCCAGCCATGGCTGTCCCGGCCGTGCATCGGGTTCGCGCCCGGCCCAAACGGCTCGCCCTTGCGGCGGCCGTCCGGCGTATTGCCGGTTGCCTTGCCGTAGACGACGTTGGAGGTGATGGTAAGGACGCTCTGTGTATGCGTCGCGTTCCTGTAGGTCGGATGCTTGCGGATCTTTTGCATGAACCGCGTCACGAGCTCGGATGCGATCTGATCGACCCGATCGTCGTTGTTGCCGAATTGCGGCGTCGAGGCGTTGCCCTCGTTCTGGTAGTCGACCACCAGTCCCGTCGCATCGCGGGTGACACGGATCTTGCCATATTTGATCGCGCTGAGACTGTCGGCTACCACCGAAAGTCCGGCGATGCCGAATGCCATGGTGCGCAATATGTCGCGATCATGGAGCGCCATCTCCAGGCGCTCGTAGAAGTACTTGTCGTGCATGTAATGGATGCAGTTCATGGCATGCACATAGGTCTTGGCGAGCCACTCCATGGTGGTGTCGAACTTCGCCATGACGTCGTCATAGTCGAGGAAGTCGCCGATGACCGGCATCGTCCGGGGAGCGACCTGATCGCCGGAAACCTCATCGCGTCCGCCGTTGATGGCGTAGAGCAGGGCCTTTGCGAGGTTCACGCGCGCCCCGAAGAACTGCATCTGCTTGCCGAGCCGCATCGCCGAAACGCAGCAGGCGATTGCATAATCGTCGCCCCAGTGCGGGCGCATCAGATCGTCATTCTCGTATTGCAGGGACGAGGTGTCCTTGCTGACCTTGACGCAGAAGCGCTTGAAGGCCGCGGGCATGTGGTTGGACCACAGCACCGTGATGTTCGGCTCCGGCGCCGGCCCGAGGTTGTAGAGGGTATGGAGCATGCGGTAGCTGCTCTTCGTCACCAGCGCCCGTCCATCGAGGTCCATGCCGCCGACGCATTCGGTCGCCCAGTAGGGATCTCCACTGAACAACGCGTCGTATTCGGGCGTGCGGAGGAAGCGCACGATGCGCAGCTTCTGCACAAGCTGATCCCACAACTCCTGTGCGCCTGCCTCGTCGAGCACGCCTTCCTTCATGTCGCGCTCGATGTAGATGTCGAGGAAGCTCGAGATGCGGCCGATCGACATTGCCGCGCCGTTCGCTTCCTTGATCGCGCCGAGATAGGCGAAGTAGGTCCACTGGAACGCCTCGCGCGCGTTCATGGCGGGCTGGGTGATATCATGGCCATAGAGCTTCGCCATCGATGCAAGGTCTTCCAGCGCGCGCATTTGTTCGGCGAGTTCTTCGCGCTGGCGGATCACCTCGTCAGTCGGCCACATGTCATCGATCTGGGCCCGCTCCTGGCGCTTACCCTCCAGCAGACGGTCGGTGCCGTAGAGTGCAACGCGGCGATAGTCGCCGATGATGCGGCCGCGGCCATAGGCGTCGGGAAGGCCGGTGATGATGCCGGACCGCCGGCAGTTCATGATCTCCGGCGTGTAGGCATCGAACACGCCGTCATTGTGCGACTTGCGGTACTTCGTGAAGGCCTCGTGCACCTTTGCGTCGGGTTCGAATCCTGCGGCCTTGAGGCCAGCTTCCACCATGCGTAGGCCGCCGAACGGAAAGATCGCCCGCTTGAACGGCTGGTCGGTCTGAAGACCGATGATGACCTCGTTGTCGCGGTCGATGTACCCGGCCTCATGCGCCAGCATCGTCGACGGATTTTTCGCATCGACGGCCAGGACGCCCTTCTTTCGTTCCTCGGCAAAGTAGGGCTGCAGCTTGGCCCATACCGCCTTGGTGCGCTGCGAAGGGCCCACCAGGAATGTCTCGTCCCCGGAGTAGGAGGCAACATTTCGGACGATGAAGTCGCGCACGCTGATGGAGGAGGACCAGTCGCCCGGCTGGAAACCTCTCCAGCTATCCGCCTTGGCGTCTTTCTCGAGCGCCGCGCTGCCTTTCATGACGAATCTCCCTGGCGTTGTCGTTTGTCCTGGCATCGCATCCGATCTGCAAAGGAGGCATCGGGGCGCGCCAGGCTGTTGCTCAATGTTAGGGGCGGCAGGCGGATGCGTTGATTGACCTATGTCAACCTGTGGGAGCCATCGGCGATGGGCAGCCGAAATAATTGCGGCTTTTTGTATCGGCATGATCATTGCGCGACCGCAGCATCGATGCGGCAGTCGGTCGCATCCGCGCAGCGCCGCCGGTGGCGCTCACTCCCCGGGCATTGCTTGTACCGGAGTAGGGCTGCCACGACTCGGCCGGACACCCGTGATGCGCGGCTTACATTTTCCGCACCGGCGGCTTAGTCTTTACTTGCGAACCGGTGCAAAGGCGGCGCCGCTCGGCGGAGGTCGCCGACAGGGATGGACAGCTTGCGCTATCTCTTTGAGGAGTACGTGTTCGACACGGATCGGCGCGAGCTGCATCGCGGAGCTGATCTTGTTTCCGTTGCGCCCCAGGTCTTCGACATTCTCGATTACCTGATCCGCAACAGGGAGCGTGTTGTCAGCAAAGACGATCTCCTGGAGGCCATCTGGAAAGGGCGCATCGTGTCCGAGGCTGCGCTTACGACCCGCCTGAATGCCGCACGCACCGCAATCGGCGATTGCGGGGAAGCGCAGCGCCTGATCAAAACACTCCCGCGCAAGGGCTTCCGTTTCGTCGGGGAAGTTCGGGAATCACCGAAGCCGGACCCTTTGGCCGCCGTCCACGACCAGCAAGAAGCGAGGATAGTCGCCGCCCTCCCGCTGCCCGATAAACCCTCGATCGCCGTACTCCCGTTCTCTAACCTGAGCTCCGATCCCGAGCAGGACTATTTCGCGGATGGCGTCGTGGAGGATATCACCATGGCGCTATCGCTCTTTCGTTGGCTGTTCGTGGTCGCACGCAATTCCAGCTTTGCATACAAGGGGCGGCCAGTGGACGTGAAGCAGGTCGGCCGCGAGCTCGGAGTGCGGTATGTCCTCGAAGGCAGCGTGCGCAGGGCCGGAAAGCGCGTTCGCATTGCGGCTCAGCTTATCGACGCCGAGACGGGAGCCCATCTCTGGGCCGACCGTTTCGAGGGGCCGGTCGAGGATATGTTCGATCTGCAGGATCATCTGACCTCCAGCGTGGTGGGGGCGATCGCGCCGAAGCTGCAGCACGAGGAGATCAAGCGGGCCAGGCGCAAGCCAACCGAAAACCTGGATGCCTACGATTATTATCTGCGCGGGCTGGCGAAAGCCCGTTGGTCCAAGCACGCGAACAGCGATGCGCTGGACCTCTTTTACAAGGCGATCGAGCTCGATCCTCGTCTGGCCTGTGCCTACGGCATGGCCGCGTGGTGCCATGTCCGACGCAAGGCGCTCGGTGAGATGAACGACCAGCCGCTGGAAAGCGCGGAAGCCATACGATTGGCTCGCAAAGCGGTGGATCTGGGGGCAGATGATCCGTTTGCGCTATCGATGGGCGCTTACGCGCTCGCCTTTGTAGCCCGCGAGTTCGACGATGCTGCGGATTTCATGGATCGCGCATTGGCTGTCAATCCCAATCTGGCACGGGCCTGGATGCTCAGTGCCTGGCTGAGAGTCTGGCGAGGCGAGCCTGATCTCGTGCTCGAGCACTGCGCGCATGCCATGCGGCTAAGTCCGCTCGATCCGTCGATGTATTACACCACGCACAGCGCCATGGCCTATGCTCACTTCCTGGCGGGTCGCCACGACATCGCGCTGTCGTGCGCAGAAAAGGCAATGCGCGACAATCCGGCTTTCCTGCTGACAATCTGCATTTACGCCGCCAGTGGTGTACTGGCAGGGCGGATGGAGCCGGCACGCAGAGCCATCTCGCGGGCGCTCGAAGACAATCCTGGTCTGACGGCATCCAGCTTGAGCGAGTTGACGCCATTTCGCCGGCCGGAGAACTTCGCAATCTTTGCGAAAGCTCTCCGCAATGCGGGTCTTCCGGATTGACGCGAGGATGGTACGCAGCAACGTCGACAGCATGTGCCTGACGTCAGATCGGTTCGGTGTCGCCGGCCTCGCGCGCCTTCAGGCCTTGCAACTCAATCCTTCCTGACCGCGGATTCGGGCTTCCGCCGTGCGATCTCGGCGTAGGAGGTCGTTGCGCCGACCGGGATGTCCTGAAGCGCCTGCCAAACGCGTTGCTGGAAGGCCGTGCCGCGAACATCGAGAGGAAGATCCAGCCCAAGTTCCGGCGCCTCCACAAGGCCGACGACATGCGCGATCATCACTTCATAGTCCGGGTCAGCGCCGGTCAGCCGTGCTTTTGGGAAGCGGTCCTGGAGGTCGCGGACGAGCTCATCCGCGTCATCGCCCAGCAAGATGGCAGCAACCCCTTTCTTGCTCGAGGCGACGACAATCGCGCCCAGATGTGTCTGGCCGACGGCAAACTTGATTTCCTCGTTGAGGCCTCCGGCACGGTAGTGCGACGGCGTCATGCCGAGCATGCCGGTCGACTTGGCATAAAAGCGTCCACTCGAATTGAAGCCCGCATCATAGATCGCTTCAGTCACGGAGCTGCCGCGGGCGAGGCCTTCTCGGACCCTCTTGGCGCGATAAGCGACAGCGTAGTCCTTCGGCGTGAGACCGGTGGCGGCCCTGAACAGGCGATGAAAGTAGCGGGGGCTCAGGCCGAACGCTCGCGCCAGTTCCTCAAGGGATGGTTCGTCTTCGCTCGCTTCGATAAGGCGGCACGCCCTGGCGATCAGTTTCGCATTCTCGGCGTCCTTCGATGGTCCGTCCGGCTTGCAGCGCCGGCACGGCCGGAAGCCCGTCGCCTTGGCAGCCTCCAAGCTGTCATGCATCTGCACATTCCTGGGATTGGCGACACGCGATGGGCATGACGGCCGGCAATAGACCCCAGTCGTGGAAACCGAATACCAGAACTGCCCGTCGGCCGTCTTGTCCCGCGCAAGGACGCGCGCCCATCGCGGATCTTCCGCCACAGGCAGAGATTTTGGGTTCGGATTGCTGGCAGGTCTTGCGGTCATGGCGCGAATAGATTTCATGATCGAGCTTTTGATGCCACCCGCTTTCCGCGAATTCGATCTCTCCTCCCAAATGCAAGTGAGGCCGACACGGTGTGTGCCAGCCTCATTCGGCTCCTTCCAGTTCCCCGGACGCTTCGATTAGGCAGCCTTCTTGATCAGGCCAAGTTGGGTCAGCGCGGTCACGCCGTCGTCAAGGCCGATTTCCTCGACGATCTTGCCGTTGATGACCTTCAGGACAGTGGTGCCGGTGAAGTGCATCTTGCGGCCGGTTGCCGCCGGCAAGCCGCCCGCCAGGAAGTCAGCGAATGCCGGCCCCGTGTGCGTGCCGCCGCCTTCCCATTGACCGACGACGTAGTCGCCCTCGGCGATCAAGTCCGCCGTTCCCCAGAAGTTGAGATCGGGAAACGCGGCGCGGAAGTCGGTCATGAACGCCTTGATATCGTCCCGGCCGCGGCGGGGTTCGTGCAGGGAGTATTTCAGCAGCATGTCGGGGGCAGCGATTTCATCGATGACCCCGAGATTGACGTTCTTGCCCCAGAAATCGGTGAACCAGCGGCCGACAACGGCCTTGTTATTTTCTTCCTTGCTCATTGGAAAGCTCCTCTCTCGACTGAGAACCGATCACCGGTGTCGCTCAGTGATCTCCGAAAGAGGACTACGTCTGATCCGCGCCGACTAAACTCCGTTTCTTGTCCTGAAATCGAACGCGATGCTCGAGGTCTGGCGATGCTCTCGCTTGCGGCGAGGGGGGCCCCGACATCACTCCAGTTCTCGCAGCAGCCTCCGCGCTTCACCTAGCAACGTTCGGGCGTGCCTTCGCTCGGCGATCGCATGGCTCGTGAACAACCCGTACTTCTGTGCATTCTGGTTTCCTCGCGGCGCGCCCGATCCCGGTGCGCTCCCGTGTATGCGGCAGCGGGTCTTGCCGTGTACCGCGGGCGCACGGCAGCCTCGGCCGATGCGGGTCCTGGTGCCGCAGCTCGTAGGATGGATAGAGCAAAGCGAAACCCATCATTTCATTCACGACGATGATGGATTCGCGAAGAGCTCAACCCATCCTAAGAGCTGAGCGACCTGGCTCGCACTGGCCAATTGGATGAGGATATGTTGTTGGGGGCAAGGTGATGATCCGGTTCAGACCGAAGTCGTGCGATCAAGTTAGAGCGCTGCCACCTCTGTTAACAAGTCGATCAGTCGCCAATAAACCGGTGTACCGGCGGTTGTATCTTTGGCATATTCCCCCGATTGGGTCGGGGGCGAGCGATGTACGAACTTATAAAAAAACAAACTGCGGCTGACTATTTCCAAACGCGCTTTGCCAATGACGGGCAGCGCTTCGTAGCGTGGTACCTCCGCAATATTCTCTTTCGTGATATGAACGAAACACGTGACGATATCACCGACGGAAGCAACGATAAGCAGATAGATGCAATCGTCATCGACAACGACAAAACGCTAGTTCATATCGTACAAGGTAAATTCATCCAAGGCGACACGGTTGATGCGGAACCTCTGCGCGAGATACTTTCTTCCTGGCTGCAGATTAAGGACTTGGCCCGCCTGCAAAACGTCGCGAATCCCAAGCTGCAGCGCAAGCTCTCTGAACTTGCTGCCGCGCTTGACGAAGACTACGAGGTCTCTTTTGAGCTGATCGTGACGGGCATGCGTTTTACCCGTTCCCCGTCTACCGTAGATTATTTGGTTGTTCGTCGAATCGAGTACATCGAGCAACGGCCCGACCGATACGAAAGTCTCAGCGATTTCCTGCGAATCAATCCGCTCAGCACGATCTCTAAACCGCATAAAGCACCGATTTGTATCAAGCATGTCGAGGCCCCCTTTAAATTGGGAGCATTATAGGCGCCACGCATCGACGGTACAGCCCCAAGTTGAGGAGTTGCGTAGCGTCTCGAACGCCTCCATCTTCGCTGGGGGCTTTTGTGCCCATAGCTGATCCAGGCTGTTGGCTGCCCGGCGTCACCGCCAGCTCACTCCATCTCTCCCAGCAGCTTCCGTGCTTCATCCAGCAACGCCCGCATCTGCCTTCGCTCGGCGATCGCCTCCGTGGTGAATAGCCCATACTTCCTTGCATTCCGATTTCCCCTGGGTGCCCCGCATCCGTCCGCGCCGCCGTGCATGCGGCAGCGCGTCTTGCCCAGCACCGCCGGAGCGCGGCAAGCAGAGCCATGGCGGGTCCTGGCTCCGCAGCGCGGGGCCGCCAGCATTGGGCCTGTGTTGCGGGCGTGGTCGCGGCTCATGCAGCGGCGCCTTGCGTGGCGTCGGCCTCCTCATGCCCTCGTTCGCCAGCTTCATGCGTGGAAACCATCGCCGCATCCTTCGAGCCCGTCTCTGCAACGATCATGCTCGCATGCTGCGTCACGTTGGCGACGATCGTCTTTCCACCATCCTGGTCCGACAGGGCTTGCACGGTAATGGCGCGCTCGCCGTTGTTGCGGTAGCGGCTCAGCGCTTCGATCTGGGCCGGGAAGGTGCGCACGAGCTTGGCCAATGCGCGCGAGGCGCTGTCCTGGCTGGCTAGATCGCTGGCGCAGGCTAGGCGGTAGGCGCATCGCATCGCCGTCACGTGCACGGACACCATCTGCGCCGCCAGCATGGCTTCGATGGAGTCCCGAGGGCTTATGCTCTTCATCATCGAGATCATGAAGGCGAGATTGGCTTCATCGGGCTTTTGTCCGATCACGCTGGCCTTGACCAACTGTTTCAGAATGCCATCCAGCGCGTCACGGTCGACGGCGCCGAGCGCGTCGGCCAAGAGCCGTTCGCCGGTTTGCGGGTCGGGATGGTCGATCGCAATTCGCCGCCTGTAGAGCTTGATCCGCGGGCCCGCGGCGAGGGCGCTGCGATCGTCTGCCGCGATCGGCGCCGTCCTGGTGCGTGTCGGAGTTTTGGTCATGTCGATGGGTCCTTTGTCGGCGCAGGCCTGCGGTCGCGGCGCGGGCTTCGCCCGCCTGCCGCGCGGGTGCGATGATTGAGATGTCGGTGAGGGGATTCCACGCAACGGTGTCGAAGCGGCCATGGCCGTGGTCAGCGTGGACGCTGACGGATCGTTGCGATGATGCCATCGTGCCGGTGTTTTGCCCGACGTGTCAAATGGCGTTTTGCGGATGCGCAAGGCCTTGTTCTGACAGGCGCCGGCTACTTTGCATGGGGTCGTTTTCGCGTTTTTTGTTGGAGGCCGGCTCCCACGTGCCCGGCGGCAGAATTGCCAGGCATCACGCGCGACTGGCGTCGGCGATCCGTCAGAGCCAAAGAATCTGCTTGCGATAGCCAAGATCGTTCAACAGCGGGGCCGCCGGTCCATGGTGGAACACGGCGCCGCGCTCCAGCGCGAAGACGCGGTCGGCAAGCGCGAGCACGAGATCGAGATTGTGCTCGACGATTACGATCGACATGTGCTTGCGGAGCTGGTCGAACACTTTGAACAGCTCCAGCGTCACGGCCGGCGCGAGGCCCTCGAAGGGCTCGTCGAGCAGCAGCAGGCGGACATTGCCGGACATCGCGCGGGCAACCGCCACCATCTGCTGCTCGCCGCCGGAGAGATAGTCGGCGGCGACGTTCATGCGCTCCTTCAGGCGCGGGAAGGTGTGCAGGATCTGCTCTTCGTTCCAGACCACGCCGCCAGAGCCGTCGGTCTTGCGCGCGAGGCGGCCGAGCGCGAGGTTTTCGCGCACGGTCATGCCGGCGAACAGGCCGCGTCCTTGCGGCACGTAGCCGATGCCGCGGCGCGCGATGTCGGGCGCGGGGAGGCTCGCGATGTCGTCGCCGCGATAGATGATGCTGCCGCTTGCGGCCGGCACGAGGCCGGCGATGGTCTTCAGCAGCGTTGACTTGCCGGCGCCGTTGCGCCCGAGTAGCGCGACGATCTCGCCCTCGCGCACGTTGAGCGCGGCGTCGCTCAGGATGTGGCTCTTGCCGTAGAAGGTGTTGACGCGATCGAGGCGCAGCACGCTTTCGCGCGCGCCGGCCGCCTCGTCGCTGCGCTGATGCTCGACGGCGGGAATGCCCTTGCCGGTATAGATCTCCTGCACGCGTAGATCTGCCCGCACCGCCTTCGGGCAGTCGGACATCAGCACCTCGCCCTGGTTCATCACGGTGACAACTTGCGATAAGCCCAGCACGCGGTCGATGTCGTGCTCGACGATCAGAACGGGAATGTTGGCGGCGATGTTCTTGACGAGATTGGACACGCGCTCGCGCTCGGCGGCGGCAAGGCCGGCGAGCGGCTCGTCGAGCAGCAGCACCTGCGGCTTGGAGCCGAGCGCGATGCCGAGATCGACCAGCCGCTGCCCGCCATAGGAGAGCTCGCCGCCCTCGATCGTTTCGATGCCCTCGAGCCCGAGAAACTTGATCAGCGCGGCCGTCTCGGCGTGGATCTCCTCATAGGCATCGATATCGTTCCAGATGTTGAAGCGCATGGCGCGCCGTGCCTGCAGCGACAGGCGCAGGTTCTCGTAGATCGTGAGGCCACGGAACAGGTTGGTGATCTGGAACGAGCGCGCCAGCCCCTGGTGGCAGATCAAATTCGCCGGCACGCCGGCGATGTCGCGGCCGTTGAGGCGGATCGTGCCCTGGTCCGGCGCGTAGAGGCCGGAGACCAGGTTGAACAGCGTGGTCTTGCCGGCGCCGTTCGGTCCGATCAGCGCGTGGATCTCGCCGGCGGCGACGGTCATGCTCGCGTTCTCCACCGCGCGGATACCGCCGAACTTTCTGGAGACGCCGTTGACCTCGAGCACGGTGCCTCGTCGCGCCTCCGGCCGCAGGAAATCTGGCATCGGCAGGCCGTCATAGATCTTGCGCCGGCTCATCGCGGCGGACTCTTCCGCGGCGGGACGGAAGCGGCGCATGATCAGCGCGCCGATGCCGACGAGGCCGCCCGGCGAATACATCACGAAGGCCACGAAAGTGACGCCGAACCAGAACAGCCAGTCCGATGTCCAGATCGAGAACAGCTCGCGGAACAGGATGAAGAACAGCGCGCCGAGCGCAGGCCCGAGCAGGCTGCGCATGCCGCCGATGACCACCATCGCCAGCAGCTCGCCGGCAAACGGCACCGAGACGGCTTCGGCCGAGACGAGGTAGTTCAGGAACGCGATCAGCGCACCCGCAAGACCGGTCACGACGGCCGAGATCACGAACACCGCGAGCTTGTAGCGCTCGACCGGATAGCCCTGGAAGCTCGCGCGGAGCTGGTTCTCGCGGATCGCAACCAGCACATGGCCGAAGGGCGAGCGCACGAGACGCATCAGGACATAGAGCACGACGAGCCCGCTTCCGGCGACGACGGCGTAGTAGTTGAGCGCGCTGTCGAGGCTGATGGGACCGATGTCGCCGCGCTTCAGTCCGCCGAGCCCGTCCTCGCCGCCGGTCAGGCTGGTCCAGCGGAAGGCGGTGGTATAGACCAGCGCGGCCAGCGCGAGCGTCAGCAGCGAGAAGTACACGCCGCGCCGGCGCAGGATCAGCATGCCGATCACGGTCGATGCGATCGCGACGACGATCATCGATGAGAGCAGCGGCAGCCAGATATCGCCGGGAAAGAAGCGAAGCTGGATCAGGCCGGCGGCGTAGGCGCCGACGCCGAACCAGGTGCTGTGGCCGAACGAGACGAGTCCGGTATAGCCGATGCAGAGGTTGAGCCCCATGGTCGCGATCGCAAGCCCGACGATCCAGGTGCCGGTGTTCACGGACAGGCCGAGTGCCCTGAGCACGAAGGGCAGCGCGATGACCGCAACGGCCGCGATCAGGAGCGGCTTCAACTTCTCGGTGGCGGAGGTGCGGGTCATTCGAACTTCTCGATGCGTTCGCCGAGCAGGCCGCGCGGGCGCACCAGCAGCACCAGGAACATCAGGATGTAGATCGAGGCTTCACCTGCGGCCGGCTCGAAATGAATGGCGATGCCGCGCACCACGCCGACAAGGAGGGCGGCGATGACGACGCCCCAGAAGCTGCCGAGCCCGCCGATCACGACGACGACGAAGGCCACCGTCATGATCTCGGCGCCCATCGCTGGATGCACCGTGGTGATCGGCGCGAAGAAGGCGCCGCCGAGCGCGGCCATGCCGACGCCGAGCATGACGATCGCGGTCATGTAGGGCTGCAGGCGGATGCCGAGCGCGGCGACCATGTCCGGCCGCTGGATGCCGGCGCGCACCACGCGCCCGAACGAGGTCTTGTGCAGCAAGAGCCAGATCCCGAGCAGCACGGCGGCCACCACGCCGAGGATCAGGAGGCGATAGCGCGAGAACAGGAAATCGCCGACGACGACGGAGCCGCGGAAGCTCTGCGGGATCCCGGTCGACACGGGCGCGGCGCCCCAGATCATGCGGATCGCCTGCTCGGCGACCATCGCAAGCCCGAAGGTCACGAGCAGGCTGAGGATCGGGTCGGCCGTGTAGAAACGGCGCAGGATGAAGCGTTCAAAGAGGATGCCGAGCAGGGCGACCGCGAACGGCGAAATCACGACGGACGCGCCGAAACCGAGATGCTTCACCAGCTCGACGAAGACATAGGCGCCGAGCGCGTAGAAGGCGCCATGCGCGAGGTTGACGATGCCGCCGACGGAAAAGATCAGCGACAGCCCGAGCGCGATGAGGAGATAATAGCCTCCGAGCACGAGGCCATTCACCACCTGTTCCAGCAAGAACTCGAACTGCATGTTGCGTCCATCGCTTTGGCAAAACGGCGCCGGCGTTGGTGCCGGCGCCGCTGACGCCAATCGGCCCTGGCGCGCGCGAGCGCGTCAGGCCTTCATCTCGCAGGGGTTCTGTTCCCTGGTCGGATAGATCTGTTCCAGCGGGTCGTTCGCGGCCGGTACTGCTTCGCCCAGCACCAGCATGTCCCACTGGTCCTTCATCTGGTCCTTCGGCTTGACGGTGAAGGGATAGGCCTCCTGCACCATCTGGTGATCCCAAGAGCGGAAATAGGCTTTGCGCGCTTTCATGATGTCGAACTGCGACTGCTTCTCGAAATAGGCGATCAGCTCATTGCTGTCGGTCGACTTCGTGGTGTTGATCGCCTCCGCCAGCAGCTTGAGCGTCACATATTCGATCCAGGCGTGGTTCTCCGGCGGCTTGCCGTACTTCTTGGTGAAGGCCGCGACGAAGGCCTGCGACGCCGGATTGTTCAACGTGTGATACCAGACCGTCGGCCAGGTGCCGCTGAGATTGCCCGCGCCCGCGGCCCAGGCATCGCCGGTGTTGAGGTTGAAGCCGACCAGCGGATAGGGCAGGCCGAACTCGGCATATTGCTTGACGAGATTGGTGACCTGGTTGCCGGCGAGGTTGCAGCAGACCACGTCGGGCTTTGCCTGCCGCACCTTGAGCAGATAGGGGCTGAAGTCGGTGACGTCGGTCGCGATCAGCTCGTCGCCGATCAGGTTGGCGTCATGCGCGCCGAAGAACGCTTTCGCCGCCTTCAAAAGGTCGTGGCCGAAGATGTAGTCGGCCGTGAGCGTGAAGAACTTCTTGCCCTTCACCATGCCCTTCTGCGACAGCGCGGTGCCGACCGCGTTGACCATCACGGTGTTGGGGATGTCGCAGTGGAAGGAATATTTGTTGCAATTCTTGCCGCGCAGCGCGTCCGACCGTGCGCCGGTCGAGAAGAACACCTTCTTGTTGCGCTCGGCGACCTGCATGATGGTGAGCGAGGAGGCCGAGGAGATCTCGCCGAGCAGCACCACCGCGCCGTCCTGCTCCAGCATGCGCTGCGCCTTGGTGGCGGCCGTCGCAGGATTGATCGAATCCTCCGAGACGAGGTCGATCTGCTTGCCGAGAACACCGCCGGACTGGTTGATCTCTTCGGCAGCGAGCTTCACGCCCAACTGCGCGTAGCCGCCGATCACGCCGAGAAAGCCGGTCAGCGGGGTCAGATGCCCGATCCGGATCTTCTCGGCCTGGGCTCTCGCGATTGCCGGAAACCCCAGTGCGGCCGCGCCTGCGAAGGCAGCGCCCGCCCGTAACAACGTCCGTCGGCGGTAGCGGATCATGTCTGTCTCCTCCCCGGTGCATCGCGTGTCTCTCTTCAAAACCGCGTATCCGATATTGTGAGAGACGTTTTTCTAATGCTGGAGGATAATCCCGAACGGCATCGCCGGTGTCAACCGGCAAAATCGCCGCTTGCGTGGGCCTTAGACTTTTTGCGTGATCGCCTTGTGCGCCGCGCCTTTGGCGCCGAACTCGGCCGACAGGCGGTTGGCCGCGGCCTGCACGACCTGCGCGCTCGCGTGCAGCGCCTGGTTGGAGAGCCGCCAGATCGGACCGGAAATGCCGAGCGCGCCGATCACCTGGCCGGTGAAATCGGTCACGGGCACGGCGACGCAGCGCACTTCCGGATTGAACTCGCCATCGTCGAACGCAACGCCGGTGCGCTGAACCTCGGCGATCTCGCGCATCAGCACGCCGGCATCGGTGATGGATTTTGGCGTCGACGGCTTGAGCTCCGCACGGTCGAGAAACCGCTTGAGCTGGTCGGGCCGGAGCGAGGCGAGGATGATCTTGCCGAGCGCGGTGCAATGAGCCGGCCGCACCACGCCGACGCGGTCGGTCAGTTGAAATGCGCCGGGACCGCTGGTGCGGGCGATGACGACCACGGCATCGCCCATGCGCACGGCAAAATGGCTGCTTTCGCTGGTCTGGCGCGACAGCTCCTCCAGCACGGGCGTCGCGACATTGACCATCTCGATCTCATCGAGCGCGGATGCCGCGAGCGCAAACAGCGGACGGCCGATGCGGTAGCGCTTGTTGTCTTTCTCCTGGCGGAGATAGCCGAGCGAGACCAGCGTCTTCGCAAGGTGGAAGGTGGTCGAATTGTGCAGGCCGACGAGCTTGCTCAATTCCGCAAGCCCAATTCCTTCGCGGTGACGCGCCACCTCTTCGAGGATCGAGAAGGCGCGGCCAAGCGACTGGACACCGCCGCCCCGCTGTTTGTCGTCGGCCTCGTCGTCGCCATCGACCTGGGGTGCGGGAACCAGCTTGGCAATCGCAGCCTTGCGCGGGCTGGCAGGCTTCTCGCTGGTACTGGGCTTGGTGCGCGATCTCAAGGAAAAGGCCCCCTCTGGCAAATCCGTTATGACTCGGTGCTCGACAGTAGCATGCAACCACGCAAGCGTCGGAGCAGAACCCGCGCTTCCTCCAGGAAGAGCCTATCACAATATAAATTGACGTACAGCATTATGAGAAATAGGGTGCTCGCGGCCCAGTGATGACCGGCCGCGTTCTCCGCATCGGTACATAAGAAGTCGTCGGGCCGAGAGGGAGACCGGTTGATGTCGCGAAACATGCTCAATGGCGCCGAGGTCATTGTCGATTATCTGATCCAGGAGAAGGTGCCGCAGGTGTTCGGGCTGTGCGGCCACGGCAACATCCAGTTCATCGACGCGCTGTACGCGCGCTCCTCCGAGATCAAGACGATCTCCGTGCATCACGAGAGCGTCGCCGGCTTCATGGCCGATGTCTACTACCGCGTCTCGGGCAAGCCGACCGCGACCTTCACGTCGTGCGGACCAGGCTCGGCCAATCTGCCGATCTCGCTCGCCAACGCCTTTCTCGACTCCGTGCCGTTCATGGCGATTACCGGCAATGTGCCGACCAGCCAGTTCAATCGCGGAGCGTTCCAGGAGATGTACCGGCACTACCAGGCCGACTTTCCTTCCACCGTGCGCTCGATCTGCAAGAAGGTATTTCAGCCGACGCGCGGCGAGATGGTGCCGCTCGCGGTGCGACAGGCCTGGAAGACCATGATCACGGGACGTCCGGGCCCTGTCGTTGTGGACGTGCCCTTCGACGTGTTCATGGAGTCGGCTGCCGAAGAGGCGCCGAAGGCGATCGAGTGGAACGCCAACATCTCGAGCCGCTGCGGTGCCGACCCTGATGGCGTCGAGAAAGCGGTCGACATGCTGCTCTCGGCGGAACGGCCGGTGATGCTGGTCGGGCAGGGCGTGCGCTATGGCGGTGCCGCCGACGAGCTGCGTAGGCTCGCCGAGCGGCTTCAGATTCCGGTCGCTGCCTCTGCCAGCGGTCTCGGCGCGCTCGACGTCAACCATCCCCTGGCACTTGGCCTCGTCGCGCGCGCCGGGCATTACCAAGCCAATCACGCGACACGTCAGGCCGACGTGCTGCTCGCGCTCGGCGTCCGTTTCGACGACCGCACTTCGAGCTCATGGATTCCTGGCTATTCCTTCACGATCCCGCCGACGAAACTGATCCATGTCGACATCGATCCCGAGGAGATCGGCCGCAACTATCCCGTCGCGCTCGGATTGATGGCCGATGTTCGCACTTTCCTGCGTCAGGTTCATGCCGAGCTCGATCGCCGCGACAACCTCTCCAGGAAATCCGATGCGCGCAAGAAATGGCTGGCGCAGATCGATGGATATCGCAACGAGTGGGACAAGTTCGTCGCGCCCGGATTCTCCGACGACACCACGCCGATCAATCCGCAGCGCGCGGCCGCCGAGATCGACAAGGCGCTGCCGGAGGATGCGATCCTCGTGTCCGACATTGGCGTGCACCACAACTGGCTGCTCGGCTTCTGCAAGCCGAAGCGGCCGGATTCGCTGATCGGCTCGACGGGCTTCGGCCCGATGGGCTTTGGCGTCGCCGGCGTGATGGGCGCAAAATTCGCGGCCCCCGATCGTCCCTGCGTTTCGGTGTGCGGCGACGGTGCCTTCTTCATGCACGCCAACGTGCTGGGCACGGCGGTCGAGTACAATCTGCCAGTGGTCTGGGTGGTCTGGAACAATTACGCCTACGCTTCGATCCGAGGTCTCCAGCGCGGCTATCTCGGCGGACGCGAGCTTGCGACCGACTTCAGGCATCCCGAGACGGGAGAGCGCTACAATCCCGATTTCGCCGCAATGGCGCGCTCCTGCGGCGTCGAGGGCGTGCGGGTCGATCGCCCGGGCGACCTCGGCGAAGCGATCCGCAAGGGCATCGCTGCCAACAAGCCGTATCTGATCGACGTCGACATCGCTGCTGACGTCAATCCGGCCGGTGCCGGCGTCTGGGAGTTGCCGGGACTGGGCCAGAGCAAGGCCGGCATCGGCACGCGCTATCAGCCGGGCTGATCACGCAGCTCGCAGATCTGCAATCAACGAGATATCGGGGAGATGGGAATGACGCTCGCAGGCAAGAAGGTCGTCGTGATCGGCGGCTCCTCAGGCATCGGTCTTGCGACGGCAGAGCTTGCCAAGACGCTAGGCGCGGAGGTCATCATCGCCTCGCGCAGTGCCGCGAAGCTTGATCCCGTCGCGGAGCGGTTGAAGGTGACGGCGATCCCGGCCGATGTCACCAGCGACCAAAGCGTTGCCGAGCTGTTTCGCCGCACCGGCGCCGTCGACCACGTCGTCCTGACGGCGGCGCAGCTTCGCACCGGGCCGTTCAAGACGGTTGCGATGGAGGACGTGCGCGCCACGATGGAAGGCAAGTTCTGGGGTGCCTGGCGCGTGGCGCGCGAGGCCATGATCCGGCCCGGCGGCTCGCTCACGTTGGTTACCGGTTTCCTCAGCGTCCGGCCGCGGCCGAACTCGGCGATCATCAGCGCTGCGAACGGAGCGCTGGAATCGCTTGCGCGAGCCCTGGCGCTCGAGCTTGCACCGGTGCGCGTCAACGCCGTGTCACCTGGCGTGATCGACACGCCCATCCGGGCCGCGATGCCGGAACAGGCACGGCGCGATATGCTGGCCAAGACCGCTGCTGCACTGCCGGTCGGCCGGGTCGGCATGGCCGGGGACATTGCCCAGCAGATCGCAGGCTTCATGGCTAACGGTTTTGCGACCGGCTCGATCGTCTACATCGACGGCGGCGCGCTGGTGAATTGAGACGCGCGAAAGGAGCACGATCATGGCCGACGAAAGCAACGGCGCCTTCATCCGCAACATTGCCGAGGTGCCTTGGCGCGAATTCCCGAACCATTTCGGCGGCGCGTTGTCAAAGCCGCTGGTGATGCCGGAAACCGCAGGCTCGCGCCGCATCGATTATCGCATCTCGATGTATCAGCCGATGGCCTATGTGGCGCGGCATCATCACAAGGTGCAGGAGCAGGTCTATCACGTGCTCGAAGGTGAGGGGCTGATGGAGATCGCGGGCAAGAACCATGTGGTGCGCAAGCACGACGTGATCTTCCTGCCGCCCGGCGTCGAGCATGCGATCTCGAATTCGGGCCTGACCGACCTCGTGTTCCTGGTGGTCACCTCGCCGGTGACGGACAACGAGAAGCCGGTCTGAGCGATGCCACGCAGCGTGTGGCGGTCGCCGCGTTCTAGCGGGAGCCGCCGCCGACAAGCTGCGCCAGCCGGTCGAGCGAGCAGGGGGCGCTGGCCCTCGTTGATTTTCTCGCCTGCCTCATCAAGTGCGAAAAATTCAGCGCGGTCGACCTCGGGAAAGTCTTGCCGTTTGCCGCTGCGCGGCGGCCATTCGATCTGGAAGGTGTTGCTGCGAATGCTGTGGGTATCGATGTCGACCTCGGCAGCAAAGGCGGTGACGATCTTGCCGCCGCGTTGCTTGACCTGCCCCAGCGCGACCAGCGGGACAGTCAGCTCCAGTCCGAGCTCCTCGGCAAATTCCCGCCGCGCGGTGGCTTCAGCGTCTTGTCCGTCCGCATATTCGCCTTTCGGGATCGACCAGGCGCCGAGATCCTTGTTACGCCAGAACGGCCCGCCCGGATGAACGAGCAGGACCTCGATCTCCGGTCGCATCCGATAGGCAATAATTCCAGCGCTCTTTGATGCCATCGCGAGCTCCCGCGGACTATGGGAAGGCGCGCCCTAAAGCGACCTCCGATCTGCGCATCAGCTCGAGGATCGCTCGCGTGACGCGACGCGAATGGCGCGTGCCTTCGCGCCCTTTGTAGCACGCGCCGCGATCATGCCGCGCCCCTTGCCGTGGGCCGAGGTAGTTTTCTTGAGCAAGGATGCGAACCGCTTGCGCGCACGGCTCGCCGTCTGCCGCGCAGCCACCTGTGCGGCCTCGGCCTTCTGGATGATGGTGGTAACCGCGCGTGTCAGGTTCACGGGAACCCAGGCGACATCCTTGGTCTTGGACAGGCTGCCGACGCCTTTGCATGGGGCTTCGCGCGGCAGGTCGATCCGGATCGCGAGGGCCTCGGAGCGCTCGATCCAGTCTTCGGCCTTGGTACCGGTGATACTGCGGACGTAGTCGCGCGTCTCGCGCGGCACGAAGCAGCCCGCAACTGCCAAACTCAATGGAGCAGGCTGCGAGGCGCGTGCTGAAATGACGCCGGCTAGTCCTTCGGAAAATCCTTGCGCATCGCGATCTCGGCGGCATCGCCCGGCGACAGCACGGTCTGGTCGAAGGCTGCTTGCGGCTTGGTCATGATGTCGTAGAGCGAGATGCCCTTGATCGGCTTGGCCATGAGCTCGCGGACGCATTCGGCGAGCGTGCCGTTATAGACGAGATAGGGCGGACCTCTGTCCTTCTGTCTCTGTCCTCTGAGCGACGGCCACTTCTTCAATTCGGCCGGCGCGTCATAGGCGATCGGCGAGCCTTCTCTAAACATGCGCTTAGCCCCAGGCGGCGTGAATTGCCGGAAATCCTAAGGCCGCCGGGTAAACGCATGTTAAAGAATTAGTTCAAATCAGCCGGCAATGAAGGCGAGCAGGGTGCCGTTGGCCTTGGCCGGCGGCACGCAGATCGCCGCTCCGCTGCGCGAGGCCACCGGGCCCAGCGCCTTTTCGGTCGCGGCGAGATCGCTGCTGGCGAGCACCAGCGCCGCGCCGCCGCGCTTCGAGAGACCTTCCAGCGCCACACCGGAATAGCGTTTGCCAAGCTGATCCAGCGTCAGATAGACGAAATCGGCACGATCGCCGCCGGAGGCGACGCTAACGGCGCCGTCGGCTTCCGTCTTCGGCTCGCGATTGATCAGCCGCGACAGATGCGATGCCTCCTTCGCGGGATCGGGTGTTGCGATCAGCACCTGCTTGATGCGCTTGGCCGCATTAGCGTGCGCCATCAGCTCGGGGATCCACACGGTCTCGCGGGTCTTGTGCTGACAGGCGAAGATGCGCACGCCGCCCGGCGCTTCCTCGGTCGGCCACATGAAGGTGCGAAACTTCGCTGCGGACACCGTGCCGTTCGGCAGCGTGACCGGCCGTTCGAAATCGGTCGGACCGATCGGCGTGAGGCCGCGCGCGCGGATCTCCTCCGCACCGGCGGCCGAATCGACCGCGGTGAAAGCTATGCGCTCGATGCCTTCGCCGCGCGTGTCGAGGAAGGCGCGTGCCGGCGCGTTTTGTTCGGTCGGCGCGAGCACGCCGAGCAGCTCCATATAGTCGGGGTCGAACATGATGGTGTAGTTGCCCGTACCCATATGCGCGCTGTGGGTGCCGCGCGGCGACACGGTGAAGCCGAGCCGCTTGTAATTCTCGGCTGCCTTGTCGAGGTCCTTCACCATGACCACGGCGTGGTCGATACCGATGACGTTCTTGAGGGCCACTGCTATTTCCCCGGCGTATGAATGGGCTGACGGACCGCACAAGCGGCCGTAGCATGTCTACGCTGGATGGACGCGCGAGTCATTTTGAAATCGGCGGCGGATGCGCAATTTCTTTCCGCGAAGCGCCGCGTCGACGCGCTGCAGTCGACGGCGTCAGCGATCCTGCCGGCTGATATAGGCGGCGAGGATCGCGCGCTCCTCGGTGGTCATGTCGGTGATGTTGCCCGGCGGCATCGCGTTGGACCATGCCGCCACACGGCCGATGAGGCGAATGTTGCGCCGGATGTGCTCACTGCCGTCAAGCAAGATGCCTTTCGGCGCGGACACGATGCCGGCCCAGACCGGCTCGGCGGCATGGCACATGCTGCAGCGGGACATCACGATCTCCTCGACATCGGCAAGCGTTGGCTGCGTCGCCAGCGCCCCCGTATTGATCTCGCGCGGTCCGGCCGCGGAGAGGAGGCCGATGGCGATCACGCCAATCGCCGCCACGCCCCACACCCACCATGGCGATTTGCGTCCGGCATGCCGCGCGTTGAAGAAGTGGCGGATCACCGGCCCCAGCGCCAGCACGATCGCGACGATGATCCAGTTGAAGCGGGTGGCGTAGAGCAGCGGATAGTGGTTGCTGATCATCAGCACGACGACGGGCAGCGTCAGATAATTGTTGTGGACCGAACGCTCCTTGCTGGCTTTTCCGAGCTTCGGATCGGGGGCCTGGCCCGCGATCAGCGCAGCTACGATCTTCTTTTGGTTCGGGATGATCACCGCGAAGACGTTGGCGACCATGATGGTGCCGACGATCGCCCCGATCTGGTTGAAGGCGCCGCGGCCACTCAGGACGTGCGTGAAGGCGTAAGTCAGCGCGACCAGGAACACGTAGCCGCCGATGGCGAAGGCGAGCTCGCGCTGCGCAAGCCCGGTGCGGCAGGCGACCTCATAGAGTGCCCACGCCAGCGCCAGGCTGCAGAAGCTGAAGAAGCCGGCCTGTGCCGGCGTCAGGTCGAGGATCGACTTGTCGACCAGGAACAGGTCGGCATCGAGATAATAGACCACCACCATCAGCGCGAAGCCGGAGAGCCAGGTGGTGTAGGCTTCCCATTTGAACCAGGTGAGCTCCTCCGGCATCCGGTGGGGGGCCACCAGATATTTCATGATCCGATAGAAGCCGCCGCCATGGACCTGCCAGGCTTCGCCGTGCACGCCGTCCGGCAGATCACGCGTTGGCCTCAGGCTGAGATCGAGGTGGATGAAGTAGAAGGAACTGCCGATCCAGGCGATCGCGGCCACCACGTGCAGCCAGCGCAACAGCAGGCTCGCCCATTCCGATACGATGGATCCCCACATGATCACCCCGTCAGTCACGGCGCCGATATGCCGCAGCTTTGATGACCGCAATACGGCCGCGCCTTTACAATGTGTCGCACCGATCAGCGGCATTTTCCAGTACGATGGGCGCACCTTGCTGCACATCGTGCGGGCATGAGCTGACGTGGGATTCGGCAGGCGTTAGACCCGCCGAAGAACGTATGTGATGCGATCGGCGTTGTGCAGCGGGAGCGAAGCTCGACGGTGCGAGCCGGGAGGAAGGCGACGTGAAGAACAATATCTGGTCCGTGGCGACATCCGCCTGGTTGCTGGCCGCCGCCGCGACCGGTGTGCAGGCCGAGCCGGTGCTGCAAGGCAAGGCGGCCTATGGCAATTGGCAATCCGACAAGCCCGGCACGGTCAGGCTGATCCGCCCGCAGGATCTCGCCAGGCCGGGCGGCACGCCGTCGGCTGCGAGTTTTCCGCGCGTCGTGCCGCGTTCGCCGGAAGCGTCCTTGCAGGTGCCGGCTGGCTTCAAGGTCGAGCTGTTCGCGGAAGGGCTGCGCGGTCCACGCACCGTGCGGGTTGCGCCGAACGGCGATATTTTCGTCGCGGAGACGCGCGCGGGGACTATCCGCGTGCTCCGCGCCGGCGAGGGCAAGGTCGCGACCAACGACGTCTATGCCAGCGGCCTGAGACAGCCGTTCGGCATTGCGTTCTTTCCAAATGGCGACGACCCGCAATGGGTCTATGTCGCCAATACCGACGGTGTCGTCCGCTTTCCCTATCAGGCCGGCGATCTCAAGGCGCGGGGCAAACCGGAGACGGTCGTGGCGAGCCTGCCGCATGATGGCGGCCATTCCACCCGCGACATCGTCTTCACGCCGGACAACAAGCGCATGCTGGTGTCGGTCGGATCGCACAGCAATCTCGCGGAAGGCATGGGCAATCCGCCGGGCGGATTGGCAGCCTGGTCGCGCACGCAGCCGCTGGGCGCTGCCTGGGCGAGTGAGACCGAGCGCGGCGCCGTGCTTGCCTTCAATCCGGACGGCAAGGAGCGGAAGATCTACGCCACCGGCATCCGCAACTGCGTCGGTCTGGCGATTCAGCCGCAGACCGGGCTGCCGTGGTGCTCGACCAACGAGCGCGACGGTCTCGGCGACGATCTCGTGCCCGACTACGTGACGAGCGTGAAGGAAGGCGCCTTCTACGGCTGGCCATGGTTCTATATCGGCGGCAACGAGGACCCGCGCCACGCCGGCGCGAGGCCGGACCTCAAGGACAAGGTGACGGTCCCCGACGTGCTGGTGCAGCCGCACTCGGCCTCGCTCGGCATGACGTTCTACCAGGGCACGCAGTTTCCAGCCGAGTATCGGGGCGATGCCTTCGCAGCCGAGCACGGCTCCTGGAACAGGTCGAAACGTACCGGTTACAAGGTGATCCGAATCCGGATGAAGGACGGCAAGCCGACCGGCGAATACGAAGACTTCATCACCGGCTTCGTCGTCAACGACCGCGAAGTGTGGGGCCGGCCCGTTGGGGTCGCAGTGGCGAAGGATGGCTCGCTGCTGATCTCGGAAGACGGCAACGGCACGATCTGGCGGGTGACAAACGCGCCGCAATGATGCTGCTGCCCCTCTCCCCTTGTTGTGGGAGAGGGTAGTGGCTTCGCGATAGAGAAGCCGGGTGAGGGGCCTCTCTCCGCGAGCGATCTCGCGCAGTTGAGTTTGTGGATAGAGACCCCTCATCCGGCGCTTCGCGCCTCCTTCTCACAAGGGGAGAAGGGAAGGGCATCGTGTTCGCCTCGGCTTACCCCCGTCGCACGCTCGCTCCGCCGTCCACCGGCAGCGTCACGCCGGTGATGAAGTTCGCTTCATCCGACGCCAGGAACAGCGCGGCATTGGCCACGTCCCATCCTGTGCCCATCTTCTTCCGCAGCGGCACCTTGCTGTCACGCTCGGCTTCGACCTCGGCGCGGGTCTTGTGCCATTCGCGGGCGCGGGTGTCGACCGCCATCGGCGTGTTCATCAGGCCCGGCAGGATGACATTGGCGCGGATGCCGTATTCGGCGTTCTGGTAGGCGAGCTGTTCGGTGAAGGCGATCATCGCCGACTTCGTCGCCTTGTAGGCGACGTAGGGATAGGTCGTGATCGCGGCCATCGAGGAGATGTTGATGATGGCGCCGTTTCTCTGCGCGCGCATGATCGGGATCACCTCTTTCGCCGCCAGAATGCAGCTCTTCAGGTTGATGGCGACGACGCGGTCGAACGCCTCCTCGGTCAACTGAAGCAACTCGGCGTCGCCGCCGGCGAGGCTAACGCCGACATTGTTGTGCAGCACGTCGATCCGGCCCCAGCGCGCCTGCGCATCCGCCACCATCGCCTTGATGTCGGCTGACCGCGTGACGTCGGCCTTGAAGGCCGCGGCGGTGCCCTGCTTCGCCACAATCATCGCGACAGTTTCCTCGGCCGACTCGAGATGATGATCGACGCACAGCACCTTCGCGCCCTCGCGCGCGAACGTGAGTGCGGTGGCGCGGCCATTGCCCATGCCGGCCATGCATGGCTCCTTCGCCGCGATGATAGTGCGTGGCGCCCAACGGCTCGCCGCTGCGCCGGAACCGTCTTCACACAACTGCGTTTGTTGCGGGCACTGTTTCGCGCTACGCTCTTCCTCGGGGCTTCCCAACCACAAGTGGCTCGCCGATGAATCTGCTCGATCCGCAAGGGCCCGTTGCTGCTGCGAACAGCACCATCCTGGTCGATTCCGTTTTCATCATGCTGACGATCGTGGTGCCGACCATCATCGCGATCCTGGGCTTCGCCTTCTGGTTTCGGGCGTCCAATCCGCGCGCGCACTATCAGCCCGACTTCGTCTATTCCGGCCGGGTCGAAATGGTGGTGTGGGCGATCCCCGCTCTGACCGTCATCCTGCTCGGCGGTGTCGCCTGGATCGGCTCGCATCAGCTCGACCCCGCAGCACCGGTGCCGGGGACCGGCAGCCCGGTGCGGATTCAGGCCGTCTCGCTCGACTGGAAGTGGCTGTTCATCTATCCGGACCAGCGCATTGCCACCGTCAACACGCTGACGGTGCCGGCCGGCGCCGAGCTGAATTTCCAGCTCACGTCGTCGAGCGTGATGAACGTATTCTTCATCCCGCAGCTCGGCAGCATGATCTACACGATGAACGGCATGGTGACGCGGCTCAACCTGCGCGCCGACAACGAGGGCAAGCTTCAGGGGCTCTCGGCGCATTTTTCCGGGGATGGCTTCCCGGACATGATGTTCGACGTCAACGTGATCTCGCCGCTCGTCTTTCCCGACTGGGTGGCGAGCACGGCGAAGACCGATTCCGTGCTGAACGAAGACAGCTACAAGAAACTGATGCAGCAGGGCATCGAGACAGGCAGGCCGACCTACCGGCTCGAGGATCCCCGGCTCTTTGACCTCATCGCGACCCAGCACATTCCGCCCGGGCCCGGACCGCAAGTCGCATCCGAGGCGGACCGGTCGCACAGGGGAGGCCATGATGTTCGGTAAGCTCGATTGGTCGGCGATCCCGTTCGGCCAGCCGATTCCGCTCATCGCAGGCGCGGTGGTGCTGGTCGCAATCCTGGGCGTGCTGGCCTGGGTCGTGGTGAAAGGGCATCTGCCCTATCTCTGGCACGAATGGATCACCAGCGTCGATCACAAGCGCATCGGCGTCATGTATGTGCTGCTGGCCTCGGTAATGTTGCTGCGCGGCGGCAGCGACGCGATCATGATGCGAATCCAGCAGGCGATCGCCTACCAATCGCAGGGTTATCTGCCGCCGGAGCATTACAATCAGATCTTCTCGGCCCACGGCACCATCATGATCTTCTTCGTGGCGATGCCGTTCGTGATTGGGTTGATGAACCTCGTCGTGCCGCTCCAGCTCGGCGTGCGCGACGTCGCCTTTCCGACGCTGAATTCGGTCGGCTTCTGGCTGACCGCGACCGGCGCGCTGCTCGTCAACATCTCGCTCGTGGTCGGCGAATTCGCGCGCACCGGCTGGCTCGCCTTTCCGCCGCTGTCGGGGCTGACCTATTCGCCGGGCGTCGGCGTCGACTATTATGCCTGGTCGCTCCAGATTTCCGGCGTCGGCACGCTGGTGGCCGGCATCAATCTCGTGACCACCGTGCTGAAGCTGCGCACCAGGGGCATGAACTATCTGCGCATGCCGATGTTCTGCTGGACGACGCTGGCCTCGAACCTGCTCATCGTCGCGGCGTTCCCGATCCTCACGGCAACGCTCGCGATGCTGCTGCTCGACCGCTATCTCGGCTTTCACTTCTTCACCAACGAGGCCGGCGGCAACGTCATGATGTTCATGAATCTGATCTGGGCCTGGGGACATCCGGAGGTCTACATCCTCGTGCTGCCGGCCTTCGGCATCTACTCGGAGGTGGTGTCGACCTTCTCTCACAAGCCGCTGTTCGGCTACCGCTCGATGGTCCTTGCCACCATGGCGATCTGCGTCATCTCCTTCATGGTCTGGCTGCATCACTTCTTCACGATGGGCGCGGGGCCCGACGTCAACGCGATCTTCGGCATCGCCAGCATGATCATCGCGGTGCCGACGGGGGTGAAGATCTACAACTGGCTGTTCACGATGTATGGCGGCCGCATCCGCTTCGCGACGCCGATGCTGTGGTCCATCGGATTTATGGTGACCTTCATCATCGGCGGCCTGACCGGCGTCCTCGTGGCGGTGCCGCCGGCCGACTTCCTGCTCCACAACAGCATGTTCCTGGTGGCGCACTTCCACAACGTCATCATCGGCGGCGTGCTGTTCGGCGCCTTCGCCGGCTTCGAATACTGGTTTCCGAAGGCGTTCGGCTTCCGCCTCGATGAGCGTTGGGGCAAGGCGGCGTTCTGGTTCACCTTCACCGGCTTCTACATTACGTTCATGCCGCTCTACATCGTGGGCATGCTGGGCATGACGCGGCGCATGCAGCACTACGACGTCGCGGCCTGGCGGCCCTGGATGCTCGTGGCCGCGATCGGCATGGCGGTGCTGACGGTCGGCGTCATCTGCCAGGTCATGCAGCTCGTGGTCAGCATCCGCAACCGGGAGGCTTTGCGCGATCGCACCGGCGATCCCTGGGACGGCCGCTCGCTGGAATGGGCAACCTCGTCGCCGCCGCCGGTGTTCAACTTCGCCTTCCATCCCGATGTGCGCGGCGAGGATGCCTATTGGGCGATGAAGCAGCACGCCAAGGAGCAGCAGCTCGCGCATCATTTCGAGCCCGAATACGAGGATATCGAGATGCCGAGAAACTCGCCGACCGGATTCGTCTGCGCGTTCTTCGCCAGTGTCACGGGCTTTGCGCTGATCTGGCACATCTGGTGGATGGTGATCCTGGGCGTCCTTGGCGCGTTCGCGACCTTCGTCGTATTCGCCTGGCGCGACCATGACGAATACGTCATACCGGCGGCTGAGGTCGCGCGGATCGATCAGGCCAACATCGAGGAACGCCGCAACCTCGTCAGCATGGCGGGAGCCCTCTAATGGCGATGACCGCGACCTATGGCCACGCGCATGCCGACCCGCACCATATCGGCCGCGTCCTCGAGCATCCCGGGCCGGCACCGAAGCGCATCGTCACCGCCTATGGCTTCTGGGTCTTCCTGCTCTCCGACATCGTGATGTTCTCCTGCTTCTTTGCGGCCTATGCGGTGCTCGTCCACCAGACCGCCGGTGGCCCGAAAGGCTCGGAGATCTTCGAGCAGAAGAACGTCGCGATCGAGACGGTCTGCCTGCTCCTGTCGAGCTTCACCTGCGGCATGGCGAGCATTGCCGCCGACGTGCGCAACAGGCTGTGGTTCTATCTCTGCATGGCCGTGACCTGCGTGCTGGGGCTTGCCTTTCTCAGCATTGAATTCCGTGAATTCGCCGATCTGGTGTCCCGCGGCTACGGGCCGTCGCGCAGTGCGTTCCTGACCGCGTTCTTCTCGCTCGTCGGATGCCACGGCCTGCATGTCTCGGCCGGTGTGCTGTGGCTTCTCACCATGATGGCCCAGGTCTTCGCCAAGGGTTTTCGCGCCGACATCCTGCGCCGCCAGATGTGCTTCGCGCTGTTCTGGCACGCGCTCGACATCATCTGGGTCGCGATCTTTTCAGTCGTCTACCTGCTTGGAGGCGCGCCATGAGCGATGAGACGCATGTGCCCACGCGGCTCGACCTCGCACCGGGCGAGGAAGAACAACACAGCGTCGGCGAGCGGATCCTCGGCTACGTCGTCGGCCTCGTCCTGGCGCTGCTCCTGACCGCGACGTCGTTCTTCATCGCTGGCACGGATCTGGTCTGGCAGCCTTCGATTCCGGTCGCGCTGATCGTGCTCGCGATCGCGCAGATGGGCGTGCATCTCGTGTTCTTCCTGCACATCACGACGGGCCCGGACAACACCAACAACGTTCTGGCGCTCGCCTTCGGCCTCCTGATCGTCTTCCTGGTGGTCGGTGGCACCGTTTGGATCATGGCGCACCTCAATCAGAACATGCCGCCGATGGACCAGATCATGCAGATGCGCAGCTAGCCTGGGGCAAAGAAAAAGAGCCGCTTGCGATGAACAAGCGGCCCAAGTCTAGGGAGGAAACGCCCAAGCAAAGACAATCGGGCCGGAGCCGGATTGCTGCCAAGGAAGCGTTAGCACCACGTGCTACCGCACATATATGAGATGCAACAACTCCCGATAGAGTTCAATTCCGGATCAATACTGTCTCGGATTACCGCTCACAGTTGCGTGAAGCGCTCTCTCATTTCGGCCGGCGGCAATTATACGCCTTGCGGAAGCCGGCAGCCTGCGCGTCGTCCTCCGAGCAGAACCAGCGGTCCGGTTTCGTCGTCGCCGGATAACTCGGGCAGCCTCGCAAATGATAGATGCCGATATTGCCGGTGACGCGGGCGCGCACCGCGAGCTTGCCTTTGATGCTGCAGTTCGGCGGCATCGCCAGATCCTCCGGGAACAGCACGGCGCGAATTTCCTTGTCGCGATCGGGGCGGCAGGCGGCCCCAAGGAGCGCGCCGTCCTTCTTGCCGGTGCGGAACTCTTGCGGTGCAGCAAAGCAGCCCTTCCAGATGCCGGCCGAGGCGGCCTTGGCTTCGGCCGCCGCCGGCTTGACGTTCGCCTTGACGGGCTCGCGCGCGAGGGCAAAGCCGAGTTTGACCAGTTGCTCGTTCAAACTGACCTTGTCGCCTTCCGCCGTACAGATCGCACGGTGCCGCTTGCCGAAGCTCTTCTCTGGCCCGACATCGTCGCAGCGAACGGTCCGCCCGCCGATCAATTTCGTGAGTTGGTCGCGGGCGTCCAGCCCGCAGGTCCAGGGATCGGCGTGATCGTCGATACAGACTTGGTCCAGCTCCGGCGCGTCGACGCCATCGAGCCGATAGGTGGTGTCGCCGAGCTGGATGGAGTTGGCATCCCGGACGGTTGCGGCTGCGGTCAGCGCGAAGCCGGATCCGGTGGTGATCAGAAGTCCGGACAGAGCGAGAAACAAAACAAGCGCGATAGCGCCGGCAAAGGAATTCTTGAAGGACATACGATCTCACTATCGATTGCTCTTGCCCTTCGTTCCTAGCATCCGGACATGGCAACACCAATGGTCTGCGCTGTGCGAAGTGCGACATTCGTGCACCACGCCTTTACTCGCCGGCCGGTCTGCCCCTATCGTTTGCCGTTCAGACAAGCTGCGAAAGGCCGAATCGCCCGCGAAGCGGCGAGGGCGGGAGGACAATGTTTCGATGAAAGACCCCGTGGACGTCCTGATCATCGGCGCCGGCGCTTCGGGCGCCGCCGTCGCGTGGTCGCTGGCCGAGACCAAGATGCACATTCTCTGCCTGGAGCAGGGCGGCTGGATGAACCCCGCGGAATATCCGAGCACGGGCCGCGACTGGGAAGCCAAGTTCTACGGCGAATGGTCGACCAGCCCGAACGTTCGTGGCAGGCCCGAGGACTATCCCATCAACGACGACAATTCGCCGATCAAGGTCGTCAGCTTCAACGCGGTCGGCGGCTCGACCGTGATGTACACGGCCCATTGGCCGCGGCTGCACCCTTCCGATTTCAGGGTGAAGACGCTCGACGGCGTCGCCGACGACTGGCCGATCGACTACGACACGCTGGAGCCGTTCTTCGAGGAGAACGACCGGATCATGGGTACATCCGGCCTGTCAGGCGATCCGCTCTCGCCGCTGACGCATCCGCCGATGCCGCCGCAGCCGCTCGGCCTGTCCGGGCCGCTGATCGGCAATGCCATGAACAAGCTCGGTTGGCACTGGTGGCCATCGGACACGACGGTTGCGACAATGGACTATGAGGGCCGGGCGCGCTGCATCAATCTCGGCCATTGCACGCCGGCCTGTGCGCAAGGCGCAAAATCCTCGACCGACATCACCTACTGGCCGCAGGCGATCCGCGCCGGGGTCGAGCTGCGTACCCATTGCCGGGTGCGCGAGATCACGACCGACGAGAACGGCATGGCCTCCGGTGTGGTCTATTACGACAAAGACGGCATCGAGCAGTTTCAGCCGGCGCATGTCGTCATCATCGCCTGCAACGGTGTCGGCACGCCGCGGCTCCTGCTGAACTCGGCGTCCAGCCGCTTCCCGAACGGCCTTGCCAATTCATCGGGCCTCGTCGGCAAGAACCTGATGTTCCACCCTTACGCGCAGATCTATGGCTACGTGAAGGAGCCGACCGACTCCAACCGCGCCCCGCCGACTTGTCTCTGGAGCAAGGAATTCTACGACACCGATCTGTCGCGCGGCTTCGTTCGTGGCTACGGCATCCAGTTCGGGCGCGGCGCCGGGCCGGTGTTCGAGGCGGTCGCGAGCGAGCAGAAGGGCATTCTGCCGTGGGGTGCGGAGCATCATCGCGTGTTCCGCAGGCTCAACGGCCACCGTGTTGCTGTCTCGGCGATCTGCGAGGATCTCCCGGAGGAACACAACCGCGTTACGCTCGATCCGGTCCTGAAGGACACTAACGGCATTCCCGCGCCGAAGATCGACTACACGATCAGCGAGAACAGCCGCAAGATGATGGACCACGCGCTCGCCCGTGGCCGGGAGATTCTCGAGACCGCCGGCGCAACCGACATCTGCATCAACAATCCTATCCCCTGGGGCGGCTGGCACCTGCTCAGCACGGCGCGGATGGGCACCGATCCCGAACGCTCCGTGGTCAACGAATGGGGCCGCTCGCACGATGTGAAGAACCTCTTCATCGTCGACGGCAGCGTCTTCGTCACCTCGGGCGGGGTCAACCCGACCTCGACCATCCAGGCCATAGCGCTCTACGTCGCCGACCAGATGAAGCAGCGCCTCGCCAATTTGTTCGACTGAGGCCGTCATGTCCGCAGACAATCAACTCACGCGCGCCCAACGCGACGATCTCCGCACTGTCGCCGCGATGATCATTCCCGCCAGCGACGAGTACAAGGTGCCCGGCGCGGACGACCCTGCGATCCAGGCCGACATGCTGGCGACGCTCGGCCGTGACACGGCGCTGGTGCGCCAGGCGCTGGACCATTTGGGGCGCCTGGCGGGCCGACCGCTCGCCGAGCTCGATGCGGCGAGGCGCGACGCGGTGGCACGGGAATTCCGCAGCTCTGGCGGCGCTGCCGCTGCGACCCTGGTCCGCGTCGTGCTGCAATGCTACTACCGCGATGACCGTGTGCTGCGCTCGCTCGGGCTGGAGCTGCGTGCGCCGTTCCCCAAGGGGCACGTGCTTCCGGACGGCGACTGGTCGTTGCTCGATCCGGTCAGGGCAAGGGCAGGCACGCTGCGACAGGTGCCCTAGCAGCCCAGCCCTGCGCTTGATGCGGGCCACTTGCGCGAGACGGAATAGGCCACCATCTGTGTGAGCCTCAAGGACTCTCGCCATGTTGGATTTTACCTCAGATATCGCCGATGACGGCCTGTCATCGCGAATCACAGCGGCTGCCCCGGACAATGATCGGGCCCTGCTGGACGCCTATTCCAATGCCGTGATCGACGTGACCGACCGCGTCGGCCCTGCCGTCGTGCGCGTCGAGACCGGACCGAAGGTGCCGAACGGCCGCGAGCGCGGCGGGCTTGGCTCGGGCATCGTGATCTCGCCGGACGGGCTGGTCCTCACCAACAGCCACGTGGTCGGCTCCTCCAAGGAGATCCGGCTGCGCGACGTCGAGGGTCATGTCGGCGACGCCCGGGTGCTCGGCGTCGACCCCGACACCGACCTTGCACTGCTGCGCGCCAACGGCGTGCGCGACCTGCCCTATGCCGCGCTCGGCAACTCCAAGACGTTGCGGCGCGGCCAGCTCGTGATCGCGATCGGCAATCCGCTCGGCTTCGAGTCGACCGTGACGGCCGGCGTGGTCTCGGCGCTCGGGCGCTCGATCCGCTCGGTGAGCGGGCGGACCATCGAGGACGTGATCCAGACCGATGCCGCGCTCAATCCCGGCAATTCCGGCGGGCCGCTGGTGTCGTCGAATTCCGAGGTGATCGGCATCAACACCGCCATCATCAGCGGTGCGCAAGGCATCTGTTTCGCGGTCGCCAGCAACACCGCGCAGTTCGTGCTGTCGGAGATCATCCGCCACGGCTATGTCCGCCGTGCCTATATTGGCGTTGCCGGGCAGACCGCGCCGATCCCGCGGCGGCATGCGGTGCTGGCCGGTGTCGAGAACAAGATGGGCGCGCTCTTGATGCAGATCGAGCCGGACGGCCCGGCGGCGAAGGCGGGCCTGCTGCCCGGCGACGTCGTCATCAGGCTCGACGGCGTCGAGATCAACGGCGTTGACGACCTGATCCGCGTGCTCGATCGCGACCGGATCGGCCGACGTCTTGCCATGGACGTGCTGCGGCTCGGCCGCCTGCGGGCCATCGACATCGATCCGGTCGAGCGCAAGCCGGCGCGGGGCACATGATCCGGAAAAGTGCGAAGCGGTTTTCCGATAAAATCATGTGCAAAAAATAGAGCGCTCGTCCCTCCGGGCGGGGTATGACAGCGGCATGCCTCGCTCCCGGAAGTTGGCCGCATGATGCCGGCGCACGAGCCCTACGACGTCATCGTCATCGGCGCCGGTGCGGGTGGCATGACGGCGGCGGCCGTTGCCGCCACCGAAGGCTTGCGCGTGCTGGTGATCGAGAAGACCGCCTTCGTCGGTGGCACCACCGCCTGGTCCGGCGGCATGGTCTGGATTCCGGCCAATCTCAAGATGAAAGAGGCGGGGCTGTCCGACAGCGTCTCGGACGCGGTCCGGTATCTGTCGAGCACGGTGCCCGAACCCGCCAATGCCGGGTTGCGCGCTGCCTTCCTCGCGCGCGGGCCGGAGGCGGTCGCCTATCTCGAGGCCAACACCGAGGTGCGGCTGCAGCCGGTGAAGACGTATCCGGACTATTATCCGGAGCGGCTGGGCGCCACGGCCGGTGGGCGCGTGCTCGAGCCGGTCGCCTTCGACGGAACGAGCCTCGGTGCAAACTTCGCCCGTCTGCGGTCGCCGCTGCCGGAGTTCACGCTGTTCGGCGGGATGATGGTCAACCGCCTCGACATCCCGCATCTGCGCCGGGTCGGCAAATCGCTGCCTTCGACCTTGCGTGCGGCGCGGCTCATTTCAGAATACGCTTGGCAGCGGCTGCGCGCACCGCGCGGCACGACGCTGCATCTCGGCAATGCGCTCGCCGCACGGCTGTACGCCTCGCTGTTGGCGCGGCAGGTCGAGATCCTCTTCAGCACCGACGTTGAGGAGCTGTCGATACAGGGCGATCGCGTCAGTGGCGTGGTCATCCGTCACGGCTCCCGCGACCGCACTATCGCCGCGCGCCGCGGCGTGGTGCTGGCGACCGGCGGCTTCTCGCACGACCCAGGCTTGCGCAAGCGCTTTTTCCCGGCGGCTGCGGGGTTCGT
Source organism: Bradyrhizobium sp. ISRA430 (assembly GCF_029909975.1). NCBI lineage: Bacteria > Pseudomonadati > Pseudomonadota > Alphaproteobacteria > Hyphomicrobiales > Nitrobacteraceae > Bradyrhizobium > Bradyrhizobium sp. ISRA430. Next base: position 2,745,624 of record NZ_CP094516.1, on the reverse strand, counting down.
CTCGGCGACCAACACCTCCGACACCGGGGATGGGCTTCGCCTTGCGAGCGCAAGCGGCGCCGCGCTGAACATGGAAGCGACCAGCCCGGCCTATTGGGTGCCGGCCTCGCTGTTTCGCCGCGCCGACGGCAGCCGCGGTGTCTTTCCGCACACGGTGACCGACCGCGCCAAGCCGGGCGTGATCGCGGTGAACGCGGCCGGCCGGCGCTTCGTCAACGAGGCGCTGTCCTACCACGAATTCGTGCTTGCCATGCTGCGCGATGGCAACGGCGAGCCTGATCGCCCGTTCTATCTCATCTGCGACCGCCAATTCCTGTGGAGCTACGGCCTCGGCCGCATCAAGCCGTTCACGCGCAACGTCCGCCGCTATGTAGCAAGCGGCGAATTGATCGAGGCCGCGAAGATCGAGCAACTCGCCGCCAAGATCGGCATCAAGCCGTCCGCGCTCGCGGCCACGATCGCGGCTTACAACGCCGACGCCAGGGACGGCCGCGATCCGGAATTCGGCCGCGGCAGCACCGTCTATCAGCGCCATCTCGGAGATGCGGCTCACAAGCCCAACCCCTGCGTGGCGCCGATCATCCGCGCCCCGTTCTTCGCGATGCGCATCTATCCGGCCGATCTCGGCACGGCGATCGGCATGAAGGTCGATGCCCAGGCCCGCGTGCTGCGCGAGGATGGCTCGCCGATCGCCGGCCTCTACGCCTGCGGCAACGACATGGGCTCGATCATGAACGGCAACTATCCGGGACCGGGGATCACGCTCGGACCGGCGCTGACGTTCGGGTACATCGCGGGGCGGCATCTGGCGGAGGGGGTGTGATGACGTTGGCGTCGACCGTGGCAACGACCCTGCATCTCCTCCGCCGTCATGCCCCGCGAAAGCGGGGCATCCAGTATTCCAGAGACAGCGAGATTCACACGACCGCCGCGGCGTACTGGATCGCCCGGTCAAGCCGGGCGATGACAGTTGAGAGCGTGGCGCGCTCGTTCCGCAACCTCGTCATTGCGAGCGCAGCGAAGCAATCCAGAATGTTTCCGCGGAGGCAGTCTGGATTGCTTTGTCGCAAGAGCTCCTCGCAATGACGCGGGGAGAGAGGGCGCGCAGAACCGCTACTCCGCCGCGGCAGCAAAGCGACTGTTCTCCAGCTCCGCTTCGAGCCGCGCCTTCTCGGCTTCCGCTTGCTTGATGTTGGCTTCCTTGACATGCCCGAAGCCGCGGATCGTCTCGGGCAGGCGCGCGAGCCTCGTCAGCAGTGGGATCTGCTCCGCCTTCAGGCCGGCAATCCGCTGATCGATCATGCTGAGATAATCCTCGACCAGCTTGCGTTCGGTTTTGCGCTCCTCGGTGCGGCCGAACGGGTCAAGCGCGGTGCCGCGTAAGAACTTCAGCTTTGAGAGCAGCCGGAAGGCGTGGATCATCCAGCCGCCGAACTCCTGCTTCTGCAAGCGACCGGTCGCCTTGTCGCGCCGCGCGAAGATCGGCGGGGCGAGGTAGAACCTCAGGCTGAAATCGCCGTCGAATTTCTCCGACAGCTTCTTGGCAAAGCTGCCGTCGGTATAGAGCCGCGCGACCTCGTATTCGTCCTTGTAGGCCATCAGCTTGAACAGGTTCTTGGCCACGGCTTCGGTCAGTTCGGTGGAGGTGGGCGAAGCAGCGGTCTCCGCCTTGCGCACCTTGGCGACGGCCGCGAGATAGCGGTCCGCATACGCCTTGTCCTGATAGCCAGTCAAAAACCCTGCGCGCGTCGCGATGACATCGTCGAGTGACTTCGTCGGCGCGGACGCCCGGCTCTTGAACTGGAGCACGCTGCGCACCCGCGACATGTCGTGGGCGGCTAGGCGCCCCCAGGTGAAGGCGAGCTTGTTCATCTCGACCGCGGCGCCGTTGATCTCGATGGCCCGCAGCAGCGCTTCCAGCGACAGCGGGATCGCGCCCTTCTGGAAGGCGAAGCCGAGCATGAACGGATTGGTCGCGATCGAGTCGCCCATCAGCGCCGCGGCAATGCCGGTGGCATCGACGATGTCGAGATTCTTGTCGCCGATCGCGTCCCGCAGCACCGTCTGCATCGTGCCCATCTCGAAATCGAGATCGGGGTTTTGCACGAAGCTCGCGGTCGGCTGCAGATCGGCGTTGATATAGGCCTTCGTCGCCCCGCGCTCGGCGCGGCTGAGCGCGGTCGGGCCTGCCGAGACGATCATGTCGCAGCCGAGGATGACGTCGGCACCGCCGGTGGTGATGCGGACCGCGGAGATGTCCTCCGGCCTCCGTGCGATGCGCACGTGGCTCATCACGGCGCCGTTCTTCTGCGACAGGCCGGTGAAGTCGAGCGCCGAGCAGCCGCGTCCGTCGACATGGGCGGCCATGCCGAGCAGCGCGCCGATGGTGATGACGCCGGTGCCGCCAATGCCGGTGACGAGAATGTTGTAGGGACCATCGAGTTCGCGCGCCGGCGGCAGCGGCAGGTCGGCGAACAATTGGCCGGAGTCGATCGTCGACGTCTTGATCCGCTTCAGCGTGCCGCCATGCACGGTGACGAAGCTCGGGCAAAAGCCCTCGACGCAGGAAAAGTCTTTGTTGCAGTTCGACTGGTCGATCTGGCGCTTGCGGCCGAACTCGGTCTCCAGCGGCTGCACCGAGACGCAGTTGGAGGCTTGCGAGCAATCGCCGCAGCCTTCGCAAACGAGCTCGTTGATGAAGGCGCGCTTCTGCGGATCGGGATAGAGCCCGCGCTTGCGGCGGCGGCGCTTCTCAGCCGCGCAGGTCTGGTCGTAGATGATGACGGTGAGACCCTTGATGTCGCGCAATTCGCGCTGCACTTGGTCGAGCTCGCGGCGGTGATGGACGCTCGCGCCTTGCGGGAAGTAGTTGCCTTGCGGGTATTTGCTCGGATCATCGGAGACGATGGCGAGCCGCTTGACGCCTTCCGCCCAGACCTGGTGCGCGATCTGGGCGACATTGAAGCTGCCCTCGGCCGGCTGGCCGCCAGTCATCGCAACCGCGTCGTTGTAGAGGATCTTGTAGGTGATGCTGATGCCGGCAGCGGAGGCCGCGCGCAGCGCAAGCAGCCCCGAATGCGTGTAGGTGCCGTCGCCGAGATTCTGGAAGATGTGCTGCTCGGTGGTGAAGGGCGCCTGGCCGATCCAGTTCACGCCTTCGGCGCCCATATGCGAGATCAGATCGGTGCGGCGGCTCGGCATGCTCAAGGCCATGCCGTGGCAACCGATGCCCGCCATGGCGCGGCTCCCCTCGGGCACCTTGGTCGAAGAGTTGTGGGGGCAGCCCGAGCAGAAGAACGGCGTGCGCGCCAGCTTGATCGGCGCGCTGGTGGTGGCGGGGTTCTCGAATGCTTCGAGCCGCGCCAGCCGCTGCTCCAGCACCGGGCTCTGGTGGCCGAGCCGGCGCAGCCGCGCCACCAGCGCGGACGCGACGATGGTCGGCGTCAGCTCGCCCTCGCTCGGCAATAGCGGCGCGCCGCGTTCGTCGCGCTTGCCGGTGACGATCGGGCGCTTAGAGGCCTCCACGTTGTAGAGGATGCGCATGAGCTGGTCTTCGATGAAGCCGCGCTTCTCCTCGACGACGAGCACATCCTGAAGACCCTCAGCAAAGCGTCGCGCGCCGCTCTCCTCCAGCGGCCACGTCATCGCGACCTTGTAGATGCGAAGGCCGAGATCCTGCGCGTCCTTGTCGCTGATGCCGAAGTCGGCGAGCGCCTGGCGCAGGTCGAGATAGGCCTTGCCGGTGGCGAGGATGCCGAGGCGCGCAGGTTTTGAATCAAGCACGATGCGATCGAGCTGGTTGGCGCGGGCAAAGGCTTGCACCGCGGCCATCTTCGGGCCGAACAGGCGCTTCTCGGCCTCCAGCGGCGGATCGGGCCAGCGGATGTTGAGACCGCCCGGCGGCATCTCGAAATCGTCGGGGATCTTGATCTGGATCCGTTCGGGATCGCTGTAGATCGACGCAGAACTCTCGACCGTCTCGCCGATCGCCTTGAAGCCGACCCAGCAGCCGGAGAAACGCGACAGCGCGAAGCCGTAGAGGCCGAGATCAAGATAATCCTGCAGTGTCGACGGGTTGATGACGGGAATCAGCGCCGCGGCGAACACTTGCTCGCTCTGGTGGGCGAGCGTCGAAGACTGGCAGCCGTGATCGTCGCCGGCGAGCGCCAGCACGCCGCCGTGGCGCGAGGTGCCGGCCGAGTTCGCATGCTTCAGCGCATCGACCGAGCGATCAACGCCCGGGCCCTTGCCGTACCACATGCCGAACACGCCATCGACCTTGGCGCCGGGGAACAGGCCGACCTGCTGGCTGCCCCACACAGCGGTCGCGGCCAGGTCCTCGTTCAGACCGGGCACGAAGGCGATGTCGTGCGCTTGCAGGAACGACTTTGCGCGCCACAGCGCATGGTCGTACATCCCGAGTGGCGAGCCGCGATAGCCAGAGATGAACCCGCCGGTGTTGAGCCCCTGAAGCCGGTCGCGTTCGCGCTGCAGCATGGGCAATCGAACCAGCGCCTGCGTGCCGGACAGGTAGATCCGCTTCGATTCGAGCCGGTATTTATCCTCCAGCTCGACCTGCAACAGCGTCATTTCGGGTGTCCTTATCTCTTGTTTCGGCGTTGGAGGTTTGCGCTGCGGGAGGGATTGCGGCTGCGCGAAGCGGATTGCGACAGTCAAAGGCATGCACGGGCGAAGTCAATATCGCTCGCCGCATCCGTGGCGGTCCTGCTGGTCATGGCTACCGCTCGTCATTCCGGGGCGCGACGAAAATCGCGAGCCCGGAATCCATCGAGCCGCAGCGCAAACGGTGAAATGGATTCCAGGCTCGACGCTTCGCGTCGCCGCGGAATGACGAGCGGCGAGAGTGTCGGCCGCCGCCCACCGTTTGAGCAAAATGCCCGTCGTGGAGCCGTTGCGCAGACAAAAGCAGCTCTCGCCCTCAGCGTAACGTGCTGAACGCGCGATGAATTCCTCCGCGTCTCTGTGCCGCGTGCCATTGTACACAATGGCACGGCGCTTGCAGAATTCGTCGCAGAGAGACTTCTCGCGGGGGGGGCATGCGTCATGTTGAACTCAGAGAAGGCGACAGTGGGCGTCGTCAACGCCGAGCCCGAGCCGATCAAACTCGATTGGTCGACGACCGCGCTCGTTATCATCGACATGCAGCGCGATTTTCTCGAGCCCGGCGGCTTCGGCGAGACGCTCGGCAACGATGTCCGCCAGCTCGCGCGCGCGGTGAAGCCGATCGGTGCCGTGCTCAAGGCGGCGCGCGATGCCGGCATGCTGGTGATCCACACCCGCGAAGGCCACTTGCCGGACCTGTCCGACGCGCCGCCTGCGAAGATCGAGCGCGGCGCGCCGTCCTTGCGCATCGGCGATCCCGGCCCGATGGGCCGCATCCTGATCCGCGGCGAAGCCGGTCACGACATCATCCCCGAGCTTTATCCGCTCGACAGCGAGGTCGTGATCGACAAGCCCGGCAAGGGCGCGTTCTACGCCACCGAGTTCGGTGATGTCCTCGAGAAATACGGCATCGAGACTCTGCTGGTGTGCGGCGTCACCACGGAGGTGTGCGTGAACACCACCGTGCGCGAAGCCAACGACCGCGGCTATCGCTGCGTCGTCATCTCGGATGGCTGCGCGTCCTACTTTCCCGAATTCCATGAGATGGGCCTGAAGATGATCAAGGCCCAGGGCGGCATCTTCGGCTGGGTCTCCGACTCCGCCGCAGTGCTGGACGCGTTGAAGACGGCGAACGGATCACCTTAGCCTTTACTGCGAACAAACACTCTGACTCATCATACTGAGGATGAGGATTGAGAACGGTGTAACTACCCGCCCTTGACCGCCCCCGCCGTGAGCCCGGCGACGATCTGCCGTTGGGCGAGCACCGTCAGCAGCAGCACCGGGAAGGTGACGATCAGCGCGGCGGCTGCGAGCGGTCCCCAGCTCAACTGGTCGAACGAGATCATATTGTAGACGGCAACGGGCAGGGTGCGCGTCTCGCGTCCCGCCAGCACGATGCCGAAGACGAAATTGTTCCAGGAGAAGATGACGGCCAGGATGAAGGCGACCGCAATTCCCGGCCGGGCGATCGGCAACGCGACGTGGTGGAAGACCTGCCAGCGCGTGGCGCCGTCGATCAGTGCTGCTTCTTCCAGTTCGAGCGGCGTGGTCTCGAAATAGCCGATCATGATCCAGATCACGATCGGCACGGTCACCACGAGGTGGATGATGATCTGCGGCAGCAGCGTGCCGAGCAAGCCCAGCCATTGAAACAAAAGAAACAGCGGGATCAGATAGGACAGGCCCGGCGTGATGCGCGCGATCAGGATCACGATCGCAGATTTGTGTGCCGCCATGCGCGCGATGCCGTAGCCGGCAGGAACGCCGACGATCAGCGCGAGCGCCGTCGCGCTGCCGGTCACGACCAGGCTGTTGATGAAATAGGTCAGGAAGCGGTTGGAGGCGAGCACGTCGGCATAGTTCTTCCAGGCAAAATGCTCGGGGATGAAAACCGGCGGGTAGGCGGCGTTGTCGACCTCGAACTTGAGCGAGAGCGAGAGCATCCACAGGAAGAACAGGATTGCCGGCGACACGATCACGAACACCGCGAACCACAGCCCGATCCTGCCAATGATCTGACGTGGGTTCATGCGCCGCTCGCTATTTCGGTCCACAGCATGCGCTGGCGCGCGTAAAGCATCACGGCAGCGAGTGCGACGATGAGGAGGAAGAACACCACCGCGATCGCCGAGCCATAACCGAGGTCGTAATAGGTGAAGGCGACGCTGTAGAGGTAGATGTTGATCGTCTCCGACGCCGAGCCCGGTCCGCCCTGCGTGATCGCGAAGATGATATCGAAGCTCTTCACCGCATCGATCATGCGGATCATGCCCGCGATGAACAGAAACGGCATGATCAGCGGCAGCGTGATGAAGCGGAACACCTGCCAGAAACTGGCGCCGTCGATCTGGGCGCTCTCATAGGGCTCGGCCGGGATCGCGGCGAGGCCGCCCAGCACGATCAGCATCACGAGCGGCGTCCATTGCCAGGTCTCGACCAGCACCAGCGAGGGGATCACGGTCGCGGGGTGAAACACCCAGAGCTGCGGCGGAATGCCGACAAGCGACAAGAGGTAGTTGAGCACGCCGAGTTGCGGATGGAACATCATGGTCCACACCAGCGCGATCGCCACCGGCGTTGCCATCATCGGCATGATGAAGATGCCGCGCAGGAAGCCGCGGCCGGCGAATTTCTGATGGAACACCACGGCCGCGAGCGTGCCGAGCACCAGCGGCAGCAGCACCGAGAGCACGGTGTAGACCAGTGTATGTCCGACCGCCTCGAGGAAACGGGGATCGCTCGTCAGCCGCAGATAGTTGGAAAGCCCGACGAAGGTGGTCGGCGAGCCGACCTTCCACTCGTTCAGGCTCATCCAGATGGTGAAGACCCACGGGAAGATGATGATGGCGAGCACGACGACCAGCGCCGGCACCACGAACGGCCAGTAAGACGGCGGCCGCAATTGTTTCTCCGGCGCGGTCTCGGTGCGAGCCGCCGCCGGAGCTGATTGTGTCAACGCACTCACGCCTTTTCGCTGCGCTCCAGGATGGGCCGGTACTGATCGTTTGCCTTCTTCAGCTCAGTCGCAGGATCGGCGCCGGACAGGGTCGAGGTGAGCGCCGCGCCGACGATATCGCGGAATTCGGCGACCGGGATCACCACGGGCAGGCCCAGCTTGCTGATCTTGGCGGAATCGATCACCGATTGCAGCCACTCCTTGGGCATCTTCACGCCCTTCTGGATCTCGGGATCGTTCAGGATCGAGTTGCGGAACGGCACGCCGCCGCCGGCCTGTAACAGCCTTGCGCCCTGTTGCTTCGAGACCACCCATTGGCAGAGCAGATAGGCGGCTTCCTTGTTCTTGCTGGCGGCTGCAATGCCGATGCCGTCGCCATAGGTCGCCGAATACTGTCCCTTGGGTCCGGCGGGTACGACGGTGTAGCCGACCTTGCCGACCACGCGCGAGGCGGCCGGGTCCTCCAGCGGCGGTGCCCAGCCGACGCCATCGATCCACATCGCCGAGCGTCCTTGCGTGAACGAGGCCATCGACTCCATCCAGTTGAAGCCGGCCACGCCGGGCGGGGCCACCTTCGTCAGCAGCGTCTGGTAGAGTTTTGTTGCCTCAATCGCCTCCGGGCCGTCGGTCAGGATATTGCCCTTGGCGTCGAGGAATTCACCGCCATAGTTGAGGAAAAAGTTGGTCCACAACGTCATGTTGGCGTTGCGCAAGCCGCGTCCGACGAAACCGTAAATCCCTTCCTTGGGGTCGGTCAACTTCTCGGCGGCGGCGACCATCTCGTCGAAGGTCTTGGGCACCGCGACGCCCTTCTTCTGGAACAGCTCCTTGTTGTAATAGAGGATGAAATAGTCGACCGACCACGGCAGCGAAAGCATCTGCCCCTTGTCGTTCTTGGCGTATTGCAGGCCGGCGGCCGAGAAATCGCTCTCCACGAGATCGGGTGCGGTCAGCGTCGGATCCTTCATGTAGGGCGTCATGTCGGCGAGCCAGCCGGCCTTCTCGAACTGCCGCTTCTGCACGTGATAGCTGAGATGCACGACGTCGAAGCTCGGCCGGCCCGAGGTGAGCTCGATCACGACCTTCTGCCGCTGCTGCTGCTCCGGGATCTGCTCGGATTCGACCTGGATGCCGGTGAGGTCGGTGAATTCCTTGATGTTCTTTTGCAGGTTGTCGCCGCGCGGGCCTTTGGCGAGGATCACCTCGAGCTTGGTCCCGGCATATTTCTTCCAGTTGACATCGGCGTGGGCCGGAAAACCGGTCAGGCTGAGCGCGCCAGCCGCGGCGGTGCCTGCCAAAAGCGTGCGGCGCGAGATTTTGTGATTAGCCACTTTAGTCCCTCCCTGTGACTCATATCTTTGGGAGGGATACTAGCGACCGTGCCACGCCTGCCTAGTCCCATTCTGCGGATCAGGGCCGCACGGCCGGCGTTTCCATCGGCAGGCCGCGTGCCCGCGACATCAGATAGAGCTCGAGCGCGACCAGCTCGGGCGACCCGTAATCATAAGCTTGGGCGCGGACGCCGGTCATGCAGCTTCGCAGCCGCCGCTCCAGCGATCCCAGCGTCTGCCATTCCAGGCGATAGAGCGGATAGCCGGTCGGCTGTCCTTGCGTGATCGGCGCGCCGGCGAGGCGCTTGTCGAAATTGTCGTCGTGACAGTTGGTGCAGGCGAGGTTGAGCTGGCCCTCGCGTTGCATGAAGAGATCGCGGCCCTGTGCAACGAAAGGTTTCAGCTCCGGATCATCGCCGGCCGTGATCGCGACGCCGCGCGACTGGTGCGCGACGAAGGCCGACAGCGCCAAGAGGTCGCGACTCTCGTAGGGCAGTGGCGTTGCCTGCTGGTGATCGGCCCGGCAGAGATTGATGCGCTGGTCGAGCGTGACGGGGCGCCCCTGCGCCTTGTCGAAGGCGGGATAGCGCGCCGCGACGCCCTTCATGCTGCTCCGTGCATCGCCATGGCAGTCCGCGCAGGCCTTGTCGGCGCGGCCGGTCTTCTTGCTCCAGAGCGCCTCGCCGTCGAGCACGAACAGCATGCCGGGGTTGGCGGTGTCGTCATCCTGCATGGCGCGCGTCTCCGGCCCCATGAAGGAATAGCCGGAGCGGCGCGCATCCTGCGAAATTTCGCCGGCGAGCAGGGCCGGAGCTGTGACGAGCAGCGCCGCCGTCGCTATCGCGCGCCAATGAGTCATTCGACGATAATCGAGGCCGATGCAGTGGACGAATAGCCGTTGTCGCCGATCCATTCGAACTCGAACTTGCCGCTCTCCTTCGCGACCGCATAGAACGACAGGTACGGATTGGCGGCGATCGCCGGATAGAGATCGGCGCGAAAGATCTCGGTGCCGTTGTAGCGGCAGGTGAAGCTCGTGATGATGTCGCGGGGCACGAGATCGCCGGCCGCGGTATGGCGAAAGCCGGTCTCCATGATGTGCGAGGTCAGGGTGCGGATCTCGATGACGTCGCCGCGTTTGGCTTTTGCCGGAACGTTGATCAGGGCTGCGGCCATCAGTTCACCTCCTCGGTGCAGGCGGCCAGTGTGACGACCACGTCAGTGCTGACCTGCCAGAAGGAATCGTCGGAGAGGCGAGCGATCGCGACCACCTTCTGGCTGTCGGCAAGCCGGATCCGGGTCGAGACCTGGGCGCGTCCGGACGAGGGACCGAGATGGAAATTGCCGATGTTCGGCTGCGGATTCTTCTCGTTGAAGACGTGGATGCTCTTGACGTAATCGGTCGCCGTCATCGGGCTTGCGACGCTGACCGTCATCGGCACCGTGTTGCCGTTCTCGACCAGCGGCGGAATATCGAGCTTCACCTTGCCGGTGCGTATCTGCGCCTCGCCGACGACGTTGCGGATCGCTGTGTTGAGCATCGCGGGCGTCGCCTCGAGCGGCCGCAGCGTAACGATCGGGATGGTCCCGGCCGCTGTGACGCTTCCGGCAAGACTCAAAAATTGTCGTCGCGTGGTTGGCATGGATTGCTCTAGTCCCGAAGCATTGCAAGAAAGGCCACGATATCCTCGATCTCCGCGGCTGTTAGAATCGGCTTGCCGGCGAAATTGCGTCCGACGCGAGCGAGCCCATCGGTTCGATAGTAGGACGGCATGATGGTCTCTGGGTTGAAGTGCGACGCATCGACCAGACGAAGCCGCAACTGGCTCACCGACCACCGGTTCCCCGCGCCGGTGAGGTCAGGAGCGAGATCGCCCTGGAACCGCGTCTCCGGGAAGGGCCCGGAATGGCAGAGCATGCAGGTCGTGCCGCGCGCGAGCACCAGCGCACGTCCGCGCGCCGCATCGCCCGGCGCACCGGTAAGCGATTCCGGAACGCCATCGCCGACGATCCTATAGGGCACAAGCGCCTCGGCTTTCGCGCAAGTGGCGAAGGCGAGAGTCGCGGCGACCAGCGCGGTGATATGAATCATCGATCTAGCCAAAGCAGTCCGCCGTGATGGTTCGAAACCAGCGTTCCGCGTCGGCGGCCTCGCGGGCGCGCAGTTCGCGTGGCCCATCGACCGGGCTGGTGGCCCCGCCCTCGACTTCGGCATAGATGTCGCCCTTCGGCTGGTAGTTGCCGGCAAGCGAGAAGCCGTAAGCAGGTGCGACGGTGTTGTAGCAGACGCCGGTCAGCCGCGGCGTTTCCGGTGCACGGCCTGCAAGCAAATTGACGATGGCGGCTGCGCAAGCCTTGCCTTGCGCGCTGGCGGCGGATGCCGATTTGGGAATGCCGCCGCCAAGGCAGGCGTCGCCGATGATGTGAATGCCCGGTGCGAGCTTCGATTCGAAGCTCACGGGATCGATCGGGCACCAGCCGGTCGCGTCCGCCGCGCCCGCGATCTCGGCGATGCGGCCTGCGCGCTGCGGCGGAATGACGTTGGCGACCTCTGGGCTGTAATTGCCGAATTCGGTGACGATGGTCCTGGTCGACGGATCGACCGACGTAACGCGGCCGCCTTGGGACAGCGCGACGCGCTCGATCATCTCACCGTAGAACTCCCTCCATGCCTTCTCGAACAGCCGCTGCTGCGTGAAATTGTCCTTGGCATCGAGGATCAGGACCTTCGAGCGCGGCTTCTTCGTCTTCAGGTAATGTGCGATCATGCTGGCGCGCTCGTACGGAGCCGGCGGACAGCGCGACGGATTGGCCGGGATTGCGATGGCGACGAGGCCGCCATCCTCCATCGCCTCCAATTGCTTGCGCAGTAGAAGTGTCTGCGCGCCGGCCTTCCAGGCGTGCGGCATCTTCTCCGATGCGGCTTCATCATAGCCGGGCAGGCCTTCGAAGTGGAAGTCGATGCCGGGCGAGAGCACCAGGCGATCGTAGGGAAACGAGGTGCCGTCGGCTACCGTGGCGCTTCGTTGCCGAACGTCGATCTTCGTTGCGCCCTGATTGACGACATTAATGCCTTCGGCGGCAAGCCTATCATAGCCGAATTGCTGCAGCTCGATTCCGCGCAGGCCCGCGATCACCTCGTTGCTGAACGGGCAGGCGGTGAAGATCTTATTGGGTTCGATCAGCGTGACCTGGAGCGCCGCGCGCTTGAGCGCGCGGGCGCAGGCTGCGCCGCCAAAGCCGCCGCCGACCACGATCGCGCGGCCCGCGGACTGCGCGCGCGAAATCGATGGCCGCGCCAGCGCTGCGGCCGCCGCGGCGATGCCGACCACGGCATTCCGCCGTGTCACCGGGCGCGTCGTCATGAGCATCATCCGGAAGTGGCTGCGGCAGCCCATGCCGCCGCAGCCGTTTTCTCAGGCGAAGGTGATGTTCTGGTCGCGCAGCGGCACCGAGCGGATGCGCTTGCCCGTCGCCGCGAAATAGGCGTTGAGCACCGCAGGGCCGGCGACGCCGATCGTCGGCTCGCCGACGCCGCCCCAGAAGCCGCCGCTCGGCATCACGATCGATTCGACCTTCGGCATCGCGGCAATGCGCATCGAGTCGTAGGTGTCGAAGTTGGTCTCGACGATCGCGCCGTCCTTCACGGTGCAGCCGCCATAGAACAATCCGCTCAGGCCGTAGACGAAGGAGCCCGCGATCTGGCGCTCGATCTGCGCCGGGTTGAGGGCATAGCCGGGATCGGTGGCCGCGACGATGCGATGCACCTTGATCTTGGTGCCGTCGATCACGGAGATTTCCGCGGCTGCCGCGACATAGCTGCCATAGGACGCGAAGTGAGCGAGCCCGCGGAAAATGCCCTGCGGCGCGGGCTTGTCCCAGCCGATCTTCTCGGCCACGGCCTCCAGCACCGCCAGGTGCTTGGGGTGGTCCTTCATCAGCTTGCGCCGGAACTCAAGCGGGTCCTGGTTCACGGCGTGCGCCAGCTCGTCCATGAAGCATTCGACATAGATCGCATTCTGATTCACGTTCACGCCGCGCCAGAAGCCCGGAATGATGTGCGGGTTGCGCATCGAATGCTCGATCAGGAGGTTGGGCACTGAGTACCCGAACGGCGCGTCGCCCTTGGGATTGAGACCGGCGAAGGTCGCCGTGTCCATGCCGTTGACCAGCGCTTCCGGCCGCAGGCTCGAGAGGATCGACTGCCCGGATATCCGGATGTGCAGCGACGTCAGGTTGTTGCCGGCATCGAAGCCTGCGGTCAGCTTGCATTGCGTGATCGGATGATAGCGGCCGTGCGTCATGTCCTCTTCGCGCGTCCATAGCAGCTTGACCGGTGTGCCCGGCATCTGCTTGGCGATCAGCACGGCCTGCCGGACATAGTCGGTCTGGCCGCGCCGGCCGAAGCCGCCGCCGAGCATCAGCTTGTGGACGTCGCATTTGTCGGCCGGAAGCTCGGACGCTTCCAGCACGGCGGCGAGGGCCGCTTCGCCGTTCTGCGTGCCGCACCAGACTTCACACTTGTCGGCCGTGTAGAGCGCGGTCGCGTTCATCGGCTCCATGGTGGCGTGGTTCTGGTAGGGATAGTTGTAGACGGCTTCGATTGTCTTCGCCGCGCCGGCGAGCGCGGGCCTTGGCATCGCCATTCGAGTTGCCGACATAGGCCGGGCCGCTGTCGAGGCCTTCCGCCAGCCATTTCGCGATCGAGGCGCTCGAGACCTTCGCGTTCTCGCCTTCGTCCCAGACGATCGGCAGCGCATCGAGCGCGGACTTGGCGTGCCAGAAGGTGTCGGCCACGACAGCAACCGCGCTGTCGCCGACCTTCACGACCTTCTTGACGCCCTTCATGCCGGTGATCTTGGCTTCGTCATAGCTCTTCAGCTTGCCGCCGGTGACCGGGCAGTCCTTGATCGCCGCGTTGAGCATGCCGGGCAGCTTGACGTCGACGCCGTAGACGGTTGTGCCGGTGACCTTGTCCGGCGTGTCGAGCCGCTTGACGCCCTTGCCGACCAGCCGCCAGTTCTTCGGGTCCTTCAGCTTGACGTCGGCCGGCGGTGTCAGCTTCGCCGCGGCCTCGGCAACCTTGCCATAGGTCGTGGTTCTGCCGGACGGCTTATGCGTGATGACGCTGTTATCCGCCGCGCATTCGGACGCCGGCACCTTCCACTCATTCGCCGCGGCCTGGATCAGCATCATGCGCGCGGTGGCGCCGCCTTTGCGGACATAGTCCTGCGAGCTGCGGATGCCGCGGCTGCCGCCGGTCGAATAGTCGCCCCAGACGCGCTTGCGGGCGACGTTCTGTCCGGGCGAGGGGAATTCGGTCGTGACCTTGGTCCAGTCGCATTCGAGCTCCTCGGCGACGAGCTGGGCGAGGCCGGTCAGCGAGCCCTGGCCCATCTCGGAGCGGGCGACGCGGATCACGACGGTATCGTCGGGTCTGACCACGACCCAGGCGTTGATCTCAGGCGAGCCGTCGGCCGCGCGGACCACGGCCGGGCCGCCGAAGGGAATGTCGAGGCCAAGCGCGAGGCCGGCACCTGCGGCGGCAGTGCCGATAACGAAGGCGCGGCGATTGAGCCGCGGCGAAACATGCTTGTTCATGGGGCCGCTCCTTACGCGCTTGCGATCGTGTGGATCGCCTCGCGCACCTGCTGGAAGGTGCCGCAGCGGCAGATATTGGTGATAGCCTCGTCGATGTCGGCGTCGGTCGGCTTCGGCTTCTCGCTCAGGAGCGCCGCCACCGCCATGATCATGCCGCTCTGGCAATAGCCGCACTGCGGAACGTCCTGGGCAATCCAGGCTTCCTGCACCTTGTGCAGCGTGCCGCCGGCGGCCAGCCCCTCGATGGTGGTGATGCGCTTGCCCTCGGCCTCGCTGACCGAGACTCCGCAGGAGCGGGTGGCGACGCCGTCGACATGAACGGTGCAGGCGCCGCATTGTGCGATGCCGCAGCCGTATTTTGTGCCGGTCAGGCCGGCATTCTCGCGGATCGCCCAAAGCAGCGGCGTATCCGGCTCGACGTCAAGCGTGAAGGTTTTTCCGTTTATTGTTAGGTTTGCCATCGCAGTCCCCTGATTGGCCCAATCCACCGATTTGGACTCAGGGGAGCAATGTGTCCGGCAAATTGGACCCGTTCAAATCAACAGTCTGAGGGTGAGTTGTCGAAGATTCTCCCGGGCATGGGAAGATTGTGGATCGGGCGGTGTTGCGACCTCCTCGGTCGCCGCAGGAAATCGGGGCTGAGCTGTGAACGGCAGGACACTGTTTGTGGCAACGTTTGGGCGGACTCCATTGGAATGGGCGACAGTTTGTCCCTTTTGTGGGGGTGCAAGACGGCGCGGCTTTGATAAAGTGAGGCGAAGCAATATGGAGTTCCATGAAGTGTCGCGCCCTTGCAATGTGCTGATGCTCTATCCGCTCTTCAGCGCGGAGTCCTTCTGGAGTTTTGGCGAGTCCTGCAAGCTCATGGGCGTCCGGCGTCCCGCTGCTCCCCTCGGCCTGATCACCGTTGCGGCAATGCTGCCAGAAAGCTGGACGGTCCGTCTCATCGACTGCAACACGGCGGCCTTCGGTGATGACGATCTTGCCTGGGCCGACGTGGTCTTCACCGGCGGAATGATGCCGCAACAGGCCGACACGCTGCGCCTGATCGAGCTATGTCGCGCGGCGGGCAAGCCGGTGGTGGTCGGCGGTCCCGATCCGACGTCGAGCCCCCACATCTACGAGCGGGCCGACTTCCGGGTGCTCGGCGAGGCCGAGAGCGTCATCGACGCGTTCATCGAGGCCTGGGACAGCGGCGCGCGCTCCGGCGTTTTCACCGCACCGAAATTCCAGGCCGATGTCACCAAGACGCCGGTTCCGCGTTTCGATCTGCTCAACTTCGAGGACTATCTCTATCTCGGTGTGCAGTACTCGCGCGGCTGTCCGTTCACCTGCGAGTTCTGCGACATCATCGAGCTCTATGGACGCGTCCCGCGCACCAAGACCAACGCGCAGATGTTCGTCGAACTCGAGACGCTCTACCAGATGGGCTATCGCGGCCATCTCGACTTCGTCGATGACAACTTCATCGGCAACAAGAAGTCGCTCAGGCAGTTTCTACCCCAGCTCGCCGAGTGGCAGCGCGCCCACGGCTATCCCTTCGAATTCTCGACCGAGGCCTCGGTCAATCTGGCCGATGATCCGGAGCTGCTGGACCTGATGGGTGCAGCCAATTTCTTCGGCATCTTCGTCGGCATCGAGAGTCCGGATCCCGCGACGCTTGTCGCGATGCGGAAGAAGCAGAACACCAGGCGCAACATCGCCGAGAGCATCCACAAGATCTACGCCGCCGGCATGCTTGTCACCGCGGGCTTCATCGTCGGCTTCGACAACGAGAAGGTCTCGATGGCGGAGGCCATGATCGACTTCATCGAGGAGGCCGCCATTCCCGTCTGCATGGTCGGCCTGCTCTATGCCTTGCCGAACACGCAGCTCACGCGTCGCCTCGCCCGCGAAGGCCGGCTGCATCCGGGCCACGATGTGGCGCCGACCATCGGCGCCGATCAATGCACGAGCGGGATCAACTTCGATCCGATCCGCCCGTTGCGCGAGATCCTGACGGACTACAAGCGGGTGCTGGAGCACGTCTATAGCCCCGCGGCCTATGCGAGACGTGTCGATCGCCTGATGACACTGCTCGACCGGTCGAAGCAGCGCCACGAGCTGGCCGAGGGCGACATCCGCGCCAAGATCGGGGCGATGGAGACGGTGCATCGTGTGGTCACCGCCATTCCGGAGGCACGCGGACCGCTCTGGCAGACCTTCCTCAACTGCGCCAAGCGCGACACATCATCGGCACGAATCGCGGTGCAGATGATCGCAGCCTATGCGCATCTCGGACCGTTCTCGCGCAAGGTCATCGATGCCATCGATATGCGTCTGGCCGCGCTCGACCAGCCAATGGCAGATGTGGTGACCGCCGACGCGAGAACCGCCTGAAGCCTGGCCTGATCTCCAGACAACCAGAGCTGCCGGCCGCGCTATTTCACTGCGAGGCGCAGGAAGCTCATCACGCTGCCGAGCGCGGCGAAGCCTGCGCCGAGCGCGAGCGCCATCGTCGCACCATTATGGCCGGCAAGTGCAAAGCACAGCGCGGCGAGTGCCGCGCCGGTGGTCTGGCCGGTCAGGCGTGCGGTCGCGACGATGCCCGAGGCGCTGCCGCTGCGGTGCGGCGGCGCGCTGCCCATTACCGCCTTCATGTTGGGCGCCTGGAAGAAGCCAAAGCCCATGCCGCAGATCACCATCCGCCAGATGATGTCGGGGATGCTCGGGTCTGCAGGCAGCAAAGCGAGCAGCGCCATGCCGATGCCGAGCAGCACGAGGCCGATACCGCCGAGGAGGCCAACCGCATGCCGGTCGGCGAGGCGGCCGGCGATCGGCGCCATGATGCCGACCACCAGCGGCCATGGCGTCATGAAAAATCCGGTCTCGACCTGCGAGCGTCCGAGCACGTCCTCGAAATAGAACGGCAGAGAGACGAAGGCGAGGCCCTGCACCGCGAAGGAGCAGACCGCGGTTGCCGCGGACAGCGCGAACATCGGCCGGCTGAACAGGTCGATCGGCAGCATCGGCGCGGGATGGTCGGCATGACGGCGCGTCAGGATGATACCAAGCAGGAGGGCTGTCGCCAGTTCGGCCGCCACGAGGGCAGGCGAGAGGTTATGCGCTGCGCTGCCGATTCCCGTAATGAACAGGCCGAGGCAGATCGCGGCAAGGAGCGCGCCAAGAAAGTCGAAGCCGTGATCCGCCCGCGGCGTCTTCGGCAGCATCGTAAAGCCGATGCCGATCGCGACGAGGCCGAAGGGGATGTTGACCGCGAACAGCCACGGCCACGGGCCGATGGCGAGGATTGCAGATGCGATCGAAGGCCCGAAAGTGAAGGCGGTTGCGACCACAAGCGCGTTGTGGCCGAAACCGCGACCCTGCATCCGGCCGGGATAGACGTAGCGCACCAGCGCCGTGTTGACGCTCATGATGCCGCTGGCGCCGAGGCCCTGCAGCGTGCGCGCCAACAGGAGGCTCGGCAGCGACCACGCCACCGCGCAGAAGAGCGAGGCGATGGTGAACAGCACGAGGCCGCCGATATAGATGCGCTGATGCCCGACGATCTCGCCGAGCGCGCCGAGCGGCAGCAGCGTCGCGACCAGCGCGATCTGGTAGACATTGACCACCCAGACCGACTGCTCCGGGCTGACGTGCAGATCGGCGGCGATGGCGGGCAGGGCGATGTTGGCGATCGCCGTGTCGAGCGAGGCCATCGCCAGCGCAGTGAAGATCGCGGCGATCGCCCAGCGCCGGCGCGCGGCCGGAAGGCCGTCGGCGATGGGGTGATCCGGTTCGCGCGCGGCCGCAGGTAACGTGATTGTCATTGCCTCGCGCTTTTTCTCCGGCGGCATGGCGTCATGGGTGCTTGCGGCATGTACTACGGCCGGGCGGCCCGCCACAGGCATATGCGTGCATGCGGTGTATGCGCGAAGATCGGGCGATGATCGTGCCGCATGCGCGTATGATCGGATGGGCTGAAGTCGAGTGGATGATCGATGCAAATTGTCGTGCTGCCGGGTGACGGCATTGGACCGGAGATCACGGCCGCGACCACCGGCGTGCTGCGCGTGGCGTCCGAGCGCTTCCAGCTCGATCTGAGGCTGGAAGAGCACCCCATCGGTCACGCCAGCCTCAAGCAGTTCGGCACGACGGTGCAGGGTGGGCTGGTGGACGTGGTGCGCACGGCCGATGGCCTGATCCTCGGCCCCACCGCGACCTTCGACTTCAAGGACGAGGCGCGTGGCGAGATCAACCCGTCGCGCTACTTCCGCAAAAACCTCGACCTCTTCGCCAATGTCAGGCCCGCGCGCACCTATGCTGGCAGGCCCGGCCGGCTCGGCGAGTTCGATCTCGTCGTGGTGCGCGAGAACACCGAAGGCTTCTACGCCGACCGCAACATGGAAGCGGGCAATGGCGAGATGCTGGTCACGCCCGATGTCGCGATCTCGCTGCGCCGGATCACGCGCCCGTGCTGCGAGCGCATCGCGCACGCGGCCTGCCGGCTCGCGATGAAGCGGCGCAAGCATCTCACCATCGTGCACAAGGCCAACGTGCTCAAAATCGGCGACGGGATGTTCCTGGACATCTGCCGGGAGGCGGCGAAGGCCTATCCGGGCCTCGAAGTCGACGACATCCTGGTCGACGCGATGATGGCGCATGTCGTGCGTAACCCTGATCGTTTCGACGTCATCGTCGCCACCAACATGTTCGGCGACATTCTGTCGGATCTCACCGCGGAATTGTCCGGCAGTCTCGGTCTCGGCGGCTCGCTCAATGTCGGCGACCGCCATGCCATGGCGCAGGCCGCGCACGGCTCGGCGCCCGACATCGCCGGGCAGGACGTCGCCAACCCGGTGTCGCTGATCCTGTCGATCGCGCTGCTGCTGGCCTGGCACGGCGAGAGGAGCGGTGCCATGCGTTACGAGGAGGCGGCAAGCGCGATCGAGGCGGCGGTGGCGCAGGCGATCGCAGACGGCAAGGCGACGCGCGATATGGGCGGCAAGCTCGGCACGATCGCGGCGGGCGCCGCAATCGCGGAGATATTGCAGGGAAAGTGAGCTGCCTCTGCGCCGGCAAGGGGAGCTCAGAACAAAAACCGCGAAAACAACCCCATGCAAAGTAGAAATGGCCTTGGCCGGCAAGGAGTTTTTCGAGCTGCGTCCCGGCGACATCTTGCGCCACGACGACATTGACACGTCGGGCAAAACACCGGCACGATATTATCATGGCGGCGATCCGGGCGAAGATCAGGGCGTGTGCTCGCGAATGCGCGTGTCCGCGTCCAGGGGTGAGCCAGACTTACGCAGGCAGCCGGGCAACTTCGCCTTTTGACCCTGAGCAGTAGCTTAACCGCTAAACCGCGAGCGCAGACGAGATGGCAGTGTGATACGCGAGGAGATCGCGTTGAGTTACCTTTGATTGTGCTGTGGCAATCTGTCCGCACGCGATTTGCACTCGATCGCAAAATTGCCCCGTGGCGGTGACATTTCGCCGCCAGCCCGCCTTTTACTCGTCTCGATTGCTGTGTCGTTTCCAGATCAAGCGGACTGCCGGTCGACTTCCTTTCGATTGTGCAACCAGGCTCATGAGCAGGAGAACAGAATGTTGCTGGGCGTGAATTTCCCAAGCGCCACCTTCGGTGATCAAAACGTCCCGGGCACCTTTGGGACGGACTACACTTATCCAACGCATCAGGACATCGACTATTTTGCGTCCAAAGGGATGGACGTGATCAGGCTCGGGTTCGAGGCAGAGCGGGTCCAGCCGAATACCAATGGCCCACTCGATCCCGCCGAGCTCGCGCGCATGGACGACATCGTCAACTATGCGGCGTCAAAAGGGATCGATGTTGTGCTCGACATGCACGACTACGGCACCGTTCATAACATGCTGGTCGGAACATCTGATGCAGCCAATGCTGCCTTCGCCGATGTCTGGGGCAAGCTCGCAAGCCATTTCGCCGACAATTCCAACGTCATTTTTGGACTCATGAATGAGCCGAACCAGCAGAGCGCCAGCGACTGGATCGGCGGCGCCAATGCGGCCATCGCGGCGATCCGCCAAGCCGGTGCAACGCAGGAGGTGCTGGTGCCAGGATCATACTGGGACGGTGCCGCGAGCTGGACCACGAGCGACAATGCAGCCGTGGTCGGCACGCAGGTGCATGATCCCCTTCACAACTACGCCTTCGAGGTGCACAACTACCTTGATTCCGATGGCAGCGGGACCCATGCAAACGTGGTTTCGGATACGATCGGTGTCGAAAGGTTGACCGCCGTCACGCAATGGGCCGAGGCTACCGGCAACAAGCTATTCTTGGGCGAGTTCGGCGTCGCGTCCGATCCGACGAGCCTAAAGGCGATGGACAACATGCTGAGTTATATGCAGCAGCACTCCGATGTGTGGCAGGGCGGAACCTATTGGGCCGCCGGCCCGTGGTGGGGCAACTACATGTTCTCCGTCGAGCCGGAAAATGGGGTAGACCAACCCCAAATGGCCGTCCTTAATCGGTACACTGACGGTGCTACCCATAGCGCGTCGGGCACTGGCGGGACACAGGCGGCCAGTTCTACGACTGCCACGAACTCAACTCCGGCCACCGACCCTGGCGACAACCAAACGGCGGCTACCAGCTCATCATCGGACACCAACTCGGCTCCGGCCACCAACTCGTCTACGGCAACAGGGACCGGTCAGGACTCGTCGTCGGATACGCATCACAACCATGGAGCGGCGCTGCACCAGAACAACACGAACGCGATCAACAATGCCGTGACCGTGCTCGGCAACGATGCGCACGCGGCGAGTGCGGCAGATCCCGGAAGCGCGCCGAGCTTCACCCATCACCAGTTCGGACACTTCACCCATCACTTCGAACACGTTTGGGGCTAGTCGTCTCGCGTATCTTCACTGGGGTGTTGACCAGGGCGTTCCGACCTGCACGTCGGAGCGCCCATCTTGCATGGGCATCGACAAAATCAGTGATTTGTCATCTTTGATAGCCTACGGTGGGGTCACAATTCACGTTGGGATTCACCATGTCTCCTAATCGACTTGGCGCGCCGTCGAAGAGGTTGCACGCATGGTTGCTTGGCTCTGTTCTCATGCTGTCCATTCAACACTAGAGCGGTGTTTGATCTGTACTACTAGCCGCGCCGGGCCATTACTTCCGCTGTTAGCCCGTAGTCGACTCTAGCTCCCGCTCCTGCGATGTCCGCAAGTGACCCCAGCGCGGACTTCGTAGATTCGAGCAGCATGTCCTCAAACAGTGCAAACCATTACTGCTCGACGAACATTGAGAGAGCCAAGAATGGCAAGCTCCAGGTCGAGGCCGGTGGAGCGCTGCCGATCCTCGATTTTGAGAAGGGCACGCCGGTCACGGTCGTTCCCATGTCGAGCGATGAGTGTTTTTGTCGATGGCGGCGGCCATGCGCGCCTTGCGTTCCTGCACGATGAGGTTGGTAAGGCGACAGGCCTGGTGCTTAATCCCGGGCCATGGCAGATCACAGGCTAGCGGATCAACTGACCGGGACGGCCAAGAAACCCTATGATCAAGAACATTATCTTCGACGTGGGAAACGTCTTTGTGAAATGGTCCCCACAAGACATCGTGGAGCGGTGCTTCAATCTGCAAAAGGGCTCCGATGAGAACGTGCAGAGGGCAGAGGCCTTGTTTCGTTGTCCTTTGTGGATGAGTCTCAACCGCGGCGAATTAACCCAGCGGGAGGCCGAGCAGGCCTATCAGGCCGAGTTTGGCCTTTCCGAGAAGGAGACCACGACGTTGTTCTTCCACGTTATGGATCATCAGGACTTAATCGAGGGCACGGAAGAGATCGCGTACCGCCTCAGGAAAGCAGGTTACCGAATTTTCGCCCTTACTGACAACGTGCATGAGATCGTCGCACATCTCAAAGCCCGCCAACGATTTTGGGACGTGTTCGAGGGAGCAGTGGTGTCGGCGGAGGTCGGCATGTTGAAACCAGCACCTGCCATCTTTCAGCATGCACTGGATAAGTTCGGCCTCCTCGCCGAGGAAACGGTCTTCTTTGATGACGTTGAAGTCAATGTGGAAGGTGCGCGATCGATCGGATTGGAAGCAAGACTATTCACAACGCCAAGCCGTTGTGAGGCAGACTTACAGGCGTTGGGCCTTTCGTTCTAGACGGGTTTTGCGAGGCCCTCTTCAACCTTGCGGCTCGTGGCACCAATTGCGCTTCCGGACAGGTTTACCAGTTGTCCCAGCTTTTCGTGACTGAGATGAATCGGCACTTGGGCGGGATTTCAAAAACATCCCATTGCGTAGACGACCAAAACAGCTCGGCGGCGAGCGAGCATGATCGCAACTCGCTGCCATGATTTCCTAGGATGGCCGTTCGACGAAGGCGACGGCCTTGTTGCTATAGGTCCACGTCGCGCCGTCGCGTTTGCTGATCCCGAGAAAGGCGGTCGCCGTACCAGCATATTTCATGTCCTGATTGCCGCCGTCGATGCCATAGGCCCACGGGTCGAGGCACAGAAACTCGGTGATCTTGTTATCGGGTCCTGCAGTGCGGTGGCCGACGATGCCGACATAATGGGCGCCGCCGAGGGAGGCCCGCACCGGCACCTTCTTTTCGAGATTCTTGATTGTCCAATCCACTGCTTTGCTGGGATCCCGGCCTACGCTCACCTGGTCGCGCGCCGTCGGTTCGGCCATTTTCCAGCCCATGTAGCGGACGAACACGATCTTGAGGATCGAACCGCACCAATATTCATTGTTCACCGCCTTGAGGAACCCGCCATTGTTCTGGTTCCACGGCAGCTTGCTCTTCTTGTAGTTTTCCATCGACTCGTCCGTCGAGGTCGCCGACAGGGTGGGATGGGAGTGCAGCGGCTCATCCACTAGCATTTCATAGACGCGATGGCGGTTGTCCAATTCGTCGCTGGGGTCCTGGTTGCTGTAGAACTTGCGATAGGCGGGCGTCCTGGCCGGCGTCGTGACGGTGTGGAAATAGTGCCAGATCAAATCGGTTTTCCACGAGGGGTCGCGGGTATGGGTGTCTGACATGGAGACGCTCCATATAAGGAATTCGCCTGCGGCGGCTTCGCGGCCGTTTGCGACTTCCGGTCAGACCAGCCGCGCTGAAAGGTTAGTGCCCGCTCGGTTGATGACGGTTCAGCAACCGTTCGACACTTTCGCAGGCGGAACCTCGCACGGCGCCGGCGCAGCTCTTGGCGATGCGCCAAAATCTCCTCAGACGAAGAAAAACTCGTTCGCGTGCAAGTCAGCGACCTTTACGCCGAGTAGATCGATCGTGTTTCCGGAATGGCTCGGATCAGTGATGAGAGTGCCTTCGTGCCCGTCGGACGCGGCGTTGGCGATGACCACTGCGAAATTGGAAAAGTGGCTTTGATCTAGCTGGATGGTGTCGTGGCCCTTGCCGAAATCGGTGATCGTGTTTGCACCGAAGTCGTTCTTGAACACGAACGTGTCGTTGCCTCTCCCGCCCGTGAGAAGATCCCCCGCTCCGCCCACTAGAACATCCCTACCATTCCCGCCGCTGATCTGCTCGAACCCGAGGCTCCCGTCGATGACTTGCCTGCCATTCCCGCCCGTAACAACGGTGAGATGATCGGCGTCGGTACCCGGCATTCCACCAATGTAGGTCTGACCCGGTTTGACGACGGTCACGGTCAATGTGGCCTCGGAGCTCAACTGGTCGGTGTTCGTTGCCGTGTAGGTGAATGTATCCTGAGCGAGCCCGTGGTCCGGAAAATCGATCTTCTTGTTTGCGTCATAGGTAAACGTTCCGTCGCCGTCCACAACGAGCGTGCCAAAAGTCCCATTCGCAACAAACTCACCTGCGTCATTGGTTGTCGCCCCCGCGACTGCCGTCACCGTCAAAGGCTCGTTGTTTGGATCGGTGTCGTTGGTCAGAACATTGCCTGAAACCTCATGATTCTTGGATACTCCGGCGATGTCGTTGTGCGCGACGGGAGGAGATGTCGTGCCGAAGATGATTTCTGAAATTTGGGTGGACCAAACCGAATCCGACGCTGAAGTCCATTCCTCAATAGTCCAGAAATGCGACGGGTCGGTCGGATCGAAAGTTGTGGCGCTGTAATCGCCAAAGCGCCCGGAATTGGAGGTCTGCGGTGCGACGCCGGCCTGCAGTAGCATAGGATCTCCGAATTGGATCACATCGCCGTTGAGCTGGCCGGCAACTGCGTAGGCGCTTGGAAAATCATTCGGTCCTGAACCGGAGAAGCCGATGACTACCTCGCCGAGGGGATTCACCGCTATCGAGCCGTAATAGACATCAAGCCCGAGCGGGCTGATGAGGCCGGTATCCAGAACAACCGGGTTCGTCAGCGGAGTGCCGATCTCGAACCACTGCAGTGCTGAGTGATTGTCGTCGCTCGAAATCGTGTGAACACCGAACAGTTTGCCGTCTTGTAAGACCACACTAGATGTGAAGCTTGAATCTGCGGCGTTGATTGGTACGGTCGTGTCCTTTTGAATGGCACCGGGGGGATTTTGGAATGGCGACACCGTAATTGCACGGTTCGCGGTATCGAGTGTGGGACTTGTAATCAGCCCATCGATAGACGAAACCTTCAGTAGTGTGCTGGGCATGTCCACGTTGAAGGCCGAGAGAATCGGTTCACTGCCGGATAATTCAGGCGCAACGGCCGGCTGCTGAACAACCCCAATTTCGCCGTGACTAATGTTGGCAAACACCGTGGCGTTGGACGTGCTTGGAACTGGCCCCAGTAGGTCAGACTTTGGGATGGCTACTAATATACTTGTAGCCGGTTCAGGGCCGACCGGAATCTGGGTGGCGGAAAGGTAGACGCCATCTTCGTTGAAGCCGAGCCTCGTGAAATCCCCAAAGCTTTGCCCAGTAGGGTCGATAGGAATTCTGACCGCCTGCCAACCTTGTGCCGGGTCCGACGTATTTGACACGGCAAGTAAAAAGGCGCCCGTGAAATCCAGTGCGGCTGCATACCAACGCTGGCTATCAGGATCAAAGAGTATGCGCGGATCGAAAGGAGAAGGTTGCGGGACGCCTGCCGATGACCAGAAGTCGCTCAGAGTTGACTGCTGGAGGACGTTTCCGGACTTGTCGTAGACGCGGAAATCCGAGTTGAGGAATTCAACAAACTGGCTGGGGCCGACGGCGCCATCGGTGTCTGGTGGGTTGGCGCCGAAATCAAGTAAATTAGTTCCCGCAAAATTGGCACCAATGGTGACAACTGGGGCACCCGCCGTCGTCGCGGCGACCATTGTCTCGCTCATGGTTTCCTCCCTTTGCCTTTGCGTTTTTCTCCTCTTTCCTGCGGCCTCTGGTTCCTAGGACGCCGTACAGCTACTCGTGCGCGCGCCCGTCTCCGCGCGAAAGGCACGCCCGAGCGAACGTGCCGTCAGCCGGAAAGCAAAGCCGCAACTAGACCAATTTGAAATGATGTGCCGTGAAGGCGTATGCCTCGTCGGGAATCGCCGGAGGTTGTCCCAGCATCGACGCTGGCTCTCGGTCCCTGCTACTCAGTCAACGATACACCCAAAGCTCGTTTGAGCAAGGCCCTGTTTACATTCATTCAGTCCAGAGCAATGGGTCAGCGAGGTTGATCATGGGGGCACGGCAGTGAATGTGCGATGTCCACTTCTTGGGGAGGCAGACGTACGCAGTCGCCTTTTGACTCGTTGCGAACTTCCCGATGATGTCCCTTGGCGGCAGTATATCTCAGGCACTCGCATGGGCGCCATTCGGCTCGGTCCAGAGCCAGCCGATGAGACCGGCGAGCGCGGCGCACGTTGCGGTCACCAGTATGATGGCGCGCAGCGCTCGTGCGAAAGCGGCGATCGCCTCTTCATGAAGACCGGGCTGTCCGGACATGACGGCAGTCATGGCTTCGTTGGCTTGTGTGAGCGTCGGCCCGACGAGATGATATGAAAAGCTTGCAAACAGCACGGCCCCCAGCGCTGCGACCGCGAGCAGGCCGGCTATTCGCGCGACCGCGTTGTTGATGCCCGAAGCAATGCCGGCGTGAGCTTTGCCGGCAGCCCCCATCACGGTCGACGTCAGCGGCGGAACGGTAATTGCCATCCCGACACCCAACAGGACCATCGGCGGAAGCACGCCAACCCAAAAGGACTGCCTGAAATCGACCAAAGCGAGCATCGCCAAGCCGCTCGCCGCGATAATGGGCCCGGTCGTGAGCAGCGACCGCGGTCCCAAACGGTTGGTGAGGGTGCCCGCGAATGACGCGCCGAAACCCATGATCAGAGCAAACGGCAACAACGCCGCGCCGGCTTGCGTCGCGGAGTAGCCGCCGAGACGGATCAGGCCGAACGGCAGATAATAGAGCGCACCTCCGAGGGCAAAGTAGAGCAACAACGTCAGGGCATTCGTTGCGGAAAAATTGCGAGATCGATAAAGCGACAGCGGCATCATCGCCCATTCACGGAGCCGGGCTTCGATCGCGACGAACAAAGCAAGGAATGCAATTCCCACGCCGAGAACGGCTAGGACTGTCTTGTCGCGAAATCCTACCGCCGGAACGGCGCTGAGACCCCACGTGATCGCAGCGAGGCCAATCGCGATCGTGACGGCGCCGCTCCAGTCGAGGTACTTCGCGTGAGGATCGCTGCTCTCGCAGGCGAAGCGAAGCGCAAGTCCAGCCGCGGCAAAGGCGAGCGGGACATTGAGGAGGAAGATCGCGCGCCACGAGACCTGATCGACCAGCCAGCCGCCGAGCGGCGGGCCTGCCGCCAACATCAGTGCACCTGCACCTGCCCATGTCCCGATTGCCTGGCTCCGTTCGCGCTCGTCGAAACTCGCGCCTAACATTGCCAGACTCGCCGGCACCAAGAGCGCCGCGCCCAGGCCTTGAACCGCGCGGCTGGCGACGAGCGCCGCAATATTTGGCGAGAGCCCGCAAGCGATGGAGGCCGCAGTGAAGACGGTAACGCCGAGAACAAAGATCCGGCGTCGACCGTAAAGGTCGGCGGCCGAGCCACCGATCAGCACGAGTGAGCCCAGCAGCAGCATGTAGGCGTTGACGATCCACTGCGTTGCTGCCGCGTCCGAATGCAGTGCCTGCTGGATTTCGGGTAGCGCGATGTTCACGACCGAGCCGTCGAGGAACGCCATGCTGGATCCGACAATGGTCGCCGCCAGCGTCAGCCGCTTGCGTCTTTGCGACAGCGCCGCGTCAGAACAAATTGCCGCCTGGATGACACCCGTGTCGCAGGGCGGCCGTGTGAACCCAACCATTGTATGCTCGAGAGGGATGGTGGTTACCGATCAGGGTGCGCTTCGCGCAGAAAGTTGGCAACATTGGCCGTAAACAGGCAGGTCGCAAAAAGAGCCCCGCCGGAGGCGGGGCTCGGGGCGCTTACCGGCAGGGTTACTTCTGAGCCGGCTGACCCGACGTCGAAGGCGGCGGAGCATTATTCTGGTTGGTTTGTCCAGACTGCATGTTCTGGTTAGTGCCTTGGTTAGTGCCTTGGTTAGTGCCTTGGGCCGGGGCCTGTCCGGTGGTCTGGCCCGGAGGCGGTTGTGTGCCTGCCTGGCCCGATGTCGTCGGTTGGTTCTGCCCAGCCTGGCCGGTGGTCTGGTTCTCCGCCGGCGCGTTGGACTGACCGGTGCTTTGCCCGGTCGTGTTCTGGTCCATTGACTGGCCACTCCGCCCCTGACCAACGGTGGTCGATTGGCCCTGCGTGGCCCTGATCTGGTTGGACACGCCAAGTGCGGAGACCGTGCGGCTATCGATCGAGCCGGTGGTCTGGAAACCTTCCTGTCTCTGGAAGGTGGTCAGTGCGGCGCGCGTCGCGGGCCCGAGGTTGCCGTCTGCTTCGCCGTGCAGCAGGCCACGTTCAATCAGGACCCGTTGAACGATGCGGATCTCGTCGGAGCTGAGATTCAGCGCGGCGACGCTGCCACTGCTCACGCTGGCACGGCGGGCGAAGTGCGTCCGCGGCCCGGCCGGAACGACGTCGACGATCCTGCGGCTTCGGTCGAGGACGACGACTTCATCATCCACGACGAAGAAACTGTCGTCGCGGAAGCGCGGATCGATGTCGATCAGCGCCGGGAATGCCGAGACGGCGACCACGTTGATGTTTCTCGGCACCACCACGCCGGTATTGACCCGGAAGTTGATCGAGTTGACGTTAACCCGCGCCACGTTGCGCGAACTGAGCACCGACTGCTGAAGCGTTGCCTGCTGTTGCGCATTTACCGATACGCGGCCCGACATGCTCTGGGTCGTCGTACTCTGGTTTTGCGCCGGCGCAGTGGCCTGGCTGCCAGTCGTTGCGCCCTGATTCTGCTGCGTGGTCTGACCCTGTGTGGCCTGACCCGGGGCAGGAGCGTTGCTCGGCCTGGTGTTGGCGCCTGTGGTCGTGCTCTGGTCCCTCTGGCCCTGCGTGGTCTGACCCTGCGTGGCTTGACCCGGAGCATTGCTCGGCCTGGTGTTAGCACCGGTTGTCGTGCTCTGGCCCTTCTGACCCTGCGTGCTCTGACCCTGCGTGGCTTGACCCTGGGCGTTGCTCGGCCTGGTGTTGGCGCCGGTTGTCGCGCTCGGGCCCTTCTGGCCCTGCGGCGCCTTTTGCTCGGATTGACGAGGTTGCGCGCGCTCGCCGCGACCCTGTCCGATGGTCTGCCGCTCGCCCCTGTCGGCCTTGCCGGCGGTTCGGCCGCTATCGCGCATTCCTTCGCTGCGCTCGGCACGCGATCGTGCCGCAGACGGACCCTCGGTCCGACCGCCTGCGCGGCCCTGCGTCATTCCTTCGCTGCGGGAAGCACCACCTTGCGACATTCCACCACTGTGGGACGCGCTACCTGCGCCTTGCGACATTCCTCCGCCAGACCGGCCGTGTTCCGCAGCGCCTCCGCTGGATCCGCCACCAGCGCCAATTCCGCCTCCGCCAGCGCCCATTCCGCCGCCGCCACCTTCACGCATGCCTTGCGCCGACGCCAGGCTGACGCCGGCGAGCAGCACTGCTGTGGTCAGCAGGAACCTGCTCTTTCTCGTGTTCATCTGAATCTCCTCCATTTGCTTCGCAGCATTTTTCGATGGGTGCTTTCGAACGACAGAACTCGAGACAAACGAGTCCTCATCCGAGTTTCCCGATCGAATTTGCCGATCCCCCGGTGAACGGAGTGCCGATGCCATCGTTCCCGTTCATGCAGGGAGTTGCGCGGTTCCGTCTCGATGCTACCGCGCACGTTGAACTCTCCGGGGTCGAAGAAGAGATCGACCCCAAAATCCGCGCCGAGGGCTCAGCGTCTCGCGCCGGCTTGCGGCTTCGCATTACCAACGATTGTAATAGAAGTGCCGCCGGGGGAACGGTCCGCCATAATAAGCGTAGGCCGGGCGCACGACGCGGCGATAGCCGTAATAGGCGGGGGCGTAGCCAGTGCTGTAGTAGGTCCTGGTGTAGCCGCCCCAGGCATATGGCTCGTAGCCGCCGTAGTAGGCCGGTGCGTAATAGCCGTCATCATAGCCGTAGTAGCCGTAGCCCGGACCATACGCGTAAGCGGACGAGGCGAGGCCGCCGATCACGGCACCTGCGACCAATCCGCCGGCCACCGCTGGAGCGAAACCGCGCCATTGGGCTTCCGCCGGCGTCGGCGCCGCCACAGCGCTTGCGCCGAGTGCGCCGATTGTTGTCAGAACAAGTGCGGCCCTATTCATGTGCGTCTCTCCTTCGTTAGTGGGTCGACGTCGTGCCAACATTAACGACAGGCAAAGGTTGCAAGCGCGCCCGCTGGCAACAGGAGTCACGAAAATAAATGGGCGTTCATCTCGATGAACCCGCGCACCGTGATGGCGCCCGCCTCATGACTGATCGGGTTGGCGGGAGAGATCCATACGCCGGCTGTTCCGTTCGTAGATCGCATGGCGGCGCGTTCCCTCCCCAGCACTGAGGCGGTTTAGCGTACTCGTGACTTTCAACTGGAACGGCGGTGCGCTCATTGCCGGACGCTGCGCGATCGGCTGCAGAGCCGATCGACGCGCGTCATCGATCAGAGTCCACGCCCTAGAACTGATAGCGCCGCAGGCCGCCATCCACCGGGATCACGGTGCCCGTGATGTACCGAGCCACCGGCGAGGCCAGGAACACCGCGAGCGCCGCGAGGTCTTCCGGCTCGCCCCAATAGCCGACCGGGATCTCCTCTTCGGCAAAGCGCTCGCGATAGTCCGGCGCATAGTTGCGGCGGATCTGCTCGCTCATGATGCGGCCGGGCGGGATGCAGTTGATGGTGATGCCGTCCTTGCCGATCTCGCGCGACAGGCCCTTGGCCCAGGCGTGCACCGCGGCCTTGGCCGCGAACGCGGCGTTCAGCCCTTCCGGCTCGGACTTGCCGGTGATGTTGATGATGCGGCCCCATTTGCGCTCCACCATCTGCGGCAGCAGCGCATGGGCGATGCGCCGATAGCTGGTGAAGTTCAGCGCGAGCGCCTCGTCCCATTTGCTGTCGGGCGCGTCGACCGGCAGCGGGCGGCTGCCGCCGGCATTGTTGACGAGGATGTCGACATGGCCGAGCGCTTTCACCGCAAAGGCCGCGATGTTCTCCGCCGCGTCCTTTGCCATCACGTCCTGCTCGAACGGAGTGATGAGTCCGCCGCCGACTTCCTGCACGAGCTGGCCAAGCAGGTCTGTCCGGCGCGCAACCGCCACGATGCGCACGCCTTCCGCAGCCAATCCCTTGGCGATGGCGCGTCCGATGCCGATGCTTGCGCCGGTCACGACGGCGGTTTTCGACTTGAGCCCGAGATCCATGGTCAACGCTCTCTTGGTTGCTTCTTGCTTGTTGCTGTTCGTTTCCAGCCCTGTCCCTCACCGGCGCGATTTGCCGGATCGGGACGAGCAGTGGTAACGAAGAGCGACAGTGAAGGAAACACGAAAAAGAAAAGGCTCTGAGCGATGGTCTGGGACCCGCAGCAATATCTGAAGTTCTCCGGTCACCGCTTGCGGCCCGCGATCGACCTGTTGATGCGAATACCGGATTTCGCGGTACGCGAGATCGCCGATCTCGGCGCCGGCGCCGGCAATGTCACCAAGCTGATCAAGGAGCGCTGGCCAAGCGCGACCGTCACCGGCGTCGAGGGCTCGGCCGAGATGGTCGCCGCGGGGCGGAAGGCGGCCCCGGACGTGGTTTGGTCACATGAGGATCTCGGACATTGGCACCCGGCCAAGCAGTATGACCTGATCTATTCCAATGCCGCACTGCACTGGCTGCCCAATCATGCGGCACTCTTTCCGTCAGTGATGGAGAAGGTCACGCCGGGCGGTATGCTTGCGGTGCAGATGCCGCGCAATTTTACCGCGCCCTCGCATGTGCTGATCGGGGAGACCGCCCTGAACGGACCCTGGCGGACCAAGGTCGAGCATCTCGTGACCCCGCCGCCGGTCGAGGGGCCAGCCTTCTACCACGATCTTCTTGCTCCGATGTCGGCCAATATCGACATCTGGGAGACCGAATATCTCCAGGTGCTCGAAGGCGACAACCCGGTGAAGGAATGGACCAAGGGGACCTGGCTGACGCGCTATCTCGACGTGTTGCAGGGCGACGAGAAAGCCGCCTTCGAGGCGGCTTATGGCGAGCGGGTGGCAAAGGCCTATCCGAAGAATGCGGCGGGACAGACGCTGTTTCCTTTCCGGCGTCTCTTCATGGTGGCCCAGCGCAAGAGTTAATTGCACTGCCGCGATGCGACATAAGCGCTCGCCCAGCGGGGCTGGAGCGGGCGCTAAGTTGCGTATACAACGTCCGTCAAGATAGCTTGGCTGCGGCAAATTGGGCTTAGGTCTAGTTGTTCGGGTGGCCGATTGCTGCCACTACTGAACCGGAAAACAAAAAAAGAACCGGTTTGAGGTTGTTGGGAGGAAATATGCGCAAACTGCTTCTCGCGGCCGCGGCGGCCGCGCTCGCCTTGGCTCCTGCTGCCGTCATGGCCCAGAGCCCCATCGTCATCAAGTTCAGCCACGTCGTCGCCAATGACACCCCGAAGGGGAAGGGTGCGCTGAAATTCAAGGAGCTCGCCGAGAAGTACACCGACGGCAAGGTCAAGATCGAAGTCTATCCGAACTCCTCGCTTTACAAGGACAAGGAGGAGATCG
Source organism: Bradyrhizobium sp. ISRA430 (assembly GCF_029909975.1). Lineage (NCBI taxonomy): Bacteria > Pseudomonadati > Pseudomonadota > Alphaproteobacteria > Hyphomicrobiales > Nitrobacteraceae > Bradyrhizobium > Bradyrhizobium sp. ISRA430. Next base: position 2,713,016 of record NZ_CP094516.1, on the reverse strand, counting down.
AGGCGCTCCAGCTCGGCTCGGTGCAGATGCTCGCGCCCTCGACCGCGAAATTCGCGCCGCTCGGCGTCAAGGAGTTCGAGGCGCTCGACCTGCCCTGGCTGTTCAAGGACGAAGAGACCTATGCCAGCGCGATGAAGGGCACCGTCGGCAAGTGGCTGTTCCAGAAGCTCGAAGCGAAGGGAATCACGGGCCTCGCTTACTGGGACAACGGCTTCCATATGGTCTCCTCGAATCGTCCGCTGATGAAGCCCTCGGACTTCCAGGGGCAGAAGTTCCGCATCTCCGGCTCGAAGATTGCCGACCAGTATTTCCGCCTGATGGGGTCGATCCCGCAGATCATGGCGTTCTCCGAAGTCTACCAGGCGCTGCAGACCGGCGTGGTTGACGGCTGTGAGAACACCGCGTCCAATTATCTGACGCAAAAGTTCTTCGAGGTGCAGAAGGACATCACCGTGTCCTATCACGCTCACCTGCAATACGCCGTGATCGTCAACTCGAAATTCTGGTCCGGTCTGCCGCCCGACATCCGCACTCAGCTCGAGAAGGCGATGGCGGACGCGACCGACTACACCAACTCGATCGCGCGCAAGGAGAACGAGGACGCGCTGGCCGAGATCAAGAAGTCGGGCAAGACCACACTGCATTATCTGACTGACGCCGACCGCAAGGCATGGCAGGAAGCAATGCAGCCGACCTATAAATGGGCCAAGGGCCGGGTCGGGCAGGAGGTGCTCGATCTCGTTGCCAAGGAACTCGACGTCAAGATGAACTGACGCTGCCTGGCGTAGAACAACAAGAAACGGTCGGGAGTGAACGCACTCCCGGCCGTTTCGCTCTAATAAGGGGGACTTGATTTGCTTCGCGTGCTAAATCGTGCGCTCGATCACCTCGAGGAGTGGTTGATCGCGACGCTCATTGCGGCTGCAACGGGCCTGATCTTCGTTGCCGTCGTGCACCGCTACGGCGCCGGCGAATCGATCGCGCTTTCGAGATGGGCGACTGCGCACGGGCTGACCTGGCTCGCGGCGCTGTCGAAAGCCGTGTTCACCTTCCTGTCCGAGCTCGACCTGTCCTGGGCGCAGGAACTCTGCATCTACATGTTCATCTGGATGGCGAAGTTCGGCGCAGCCTATGGCGTACGCACCGGCATCCATGTCGGCGTCGACCTTCTCGTCAACCGTCTCCCCGAATATTCCCGCAAGCAGGTGATCCTGTTCGCGCTGCTCTGCGGCGCGATCTTCACCGGCATGATCGCGGCCTTCGGTGCCTCCTTCGTCGGCGAGATGTTCCACACCGGACAGCAGTCGAACGATCTCGAAGCGCCGATGTGGATCGTCTACCTCGCGATCCCGCTCGGCTCCGGTCTGATGTGCTTCCGCTTCCTTCAGGTCGCATGGTCCTATTACCGGACCGGCGAGCTGCCGCATCATGACGAGACCCATGTCGAGGGCGTGGAGACCGGCGTCTCGCCCGCGCTGCATCCGCAGCCCGCAGGCGCCGCGACCAAGGCTGCTTCGCGAAAGATCTCGCCGCTCGGCGTGATCCTGATTCTCGCACCGATCCTGATCTTCATGCTGTGCCTCGCCGAAAAGTCCGGCGTGCTCGTGCTGCCGCACTGGATGCGCGCCGCCACCGTCTTTGCACTGCTGATCGCCCTGATGCTGACCGGCATCCCGGTCTCGATCGCGCTCGGCCTCACCGTGATGACGTTCCTGTTCACGCTGACGACGGTGCCGATCGAGGCGGTCTCGATGAAGCTCTTCACGGGCATCGAGAGCTTTGAGATCATGGCGATTCCGTTCTTCATCCTGGCGGGCAATTTCCTGACCCATGGCGGCGTCGCGCGGCGCATGATCAACTTCGCGACCTCGCTGATCGGCCACTGGCATGGCGGCCTCGGACTCGCCGGCATCGTCGCCTGCGCGATGTTCGCGCTGGTGTGCGGCTCGAGCGTCGCGACCGTCGCCGCGATCGGCGCGATTGTGCTGCCGGAAATGGTCAGGCACGGCTACCCGATGCGCTTCGGCGCCGGCATCATCACGGTTGCCGGCTCGCTCGGCATCCTGATGCTGCCCTCGATCCCGAAGATCGTGTACGCGGTCTCCACCAACACGTCGATCGGCGCGTTGTTCGTCGCGGGCCTTCTGCCCGGCATGCTGCTGACCACGATGCTGTGCATCGTGACCTGGTGGCTGGCGCGCAATCGTGACTATCCGCGCCTGCCCAAGGCAAGCTGGAGCGAGACGGTGCGCACCTTCCGCGAGAGCATCTGGGGATTGATGCTGGTCGTCATCATCATCGGCGGTATCTATAGCGGCCTGTTCACGGCGACCGAGGCTGCTGCGATGGCGGCAGTCTATTCCTTCTTCATCTCGGTGTTCGTCTACAAGGCGATCGGGCTGAAGGACGTGCCGCGCGTGTTGCTGCGCGCTGCCAACACCAGCGCGATGTTGCTCTACATCGTCACCAACGCGGTGCTGTTCTCCTTCGTGCTCTCCAACGAGAACCTGCCGGCGACGCTCGCCGACTGGATCACGGCGCAGAATCTCGGCTGGGTCGGCTTCCTGGCTCTGGTCAACGTGCTGCTGCTGCTCGCCGGCAACTTCATGGAGCCCAACTCGATCATCCTGATCATGGCGCCGATCCTCGCGCCCGCGGCCAAGAAGCTCGGCATCGACCTCGTGCATTTCGGCATCGTCATCGACGTCAACATGGAGGTCGGGCTCTGCCACCCCCCTGTCGGGTTGAATCTCTACGTTGCGTCGATGATCGCGCGAATGCGTATCACCGACCTGGCGGGGGCCGTGATGCCATGGCTCATCACCATGCTCGGCTTCCTCATCGTCGTGACCTACTGGCCCGAGTTGACACTGTGGCTGCCGCGGGTCCTCGGGATGATGTAGGCGCGAGCCGCGTATACGGGTGCACCCTCTCCCCTTGTGGGAGAGGGTGGCTTCGCGGAACGCGAAGGCGGGTGAGGGGTCTCTCTCCGCGAACGCCCCTCGCGCAGTAGATTTCGCGGATAGAGACCCCTCATCCGGCGCGCTGCGCGCGCCACCTTCTCCCACAAGGGGCCTGTTGCGTAATCCCACGACTGTGATTCTGTAGGGCAGAGCCCTGGAGGACTGACGATGGCGGTGAAGCAGACGGGGCAGCCGAGTTTTATTGAGGCGTGGCTGCCGAAGGGAGCCGGTGCCAATGCGGCGCTGGATCGGTTGTCGAGCTTGGTCAAATGGTACCGGTTCGAGAAGCTGATGGCGCATTTGCGGGATGAAGGAAGCCCTGGCCGCCCGGGCTATCCGGTGCTGGTGCTGTTTCGCGCGCTGCTGTTGCAGTCGCTCTATGGTCTTTCGGAGCGCGAGCTCGAGGAGGCGCTGGGGGACCGCTTGTCGTTCAAGCGCTTCGTGGGTCTCAGTCTCGAAGATGCGACGCCTGATCACACGGTCCTGAACCGCTTCCGGAACCAGCTTGTTGAGCAAGGGCTGCTGGACAAGCTGTTTGGTGAGCTCGATCGTCAGCTTGAGAATGCTGGTGTCATCCTGAAGCGCGGCACGATGCTGGATGCGACATTGATCCAGGCGGTGTCAGCGCCTCCGACGCAAGAACAGCCGTCGAAGGATCCCGATGCCCGGTTTGCCAAGCGGCAAGGCAAAAGCGGCTCGACCTTCGGTTACAAGGCTCACATGGGTGTCGATGAGGGCTCCGGCCTGATCCGGTCGGTGCTGACCACGCCCGCCAATATCAACGACACGACGCCTGCGGACGATCTGATCCGCGGCGACGAAGCCGTGGTGTGGGCCGATGCCGCCTATGACACCCATGCCAGGCGGGCCCGGCTGAAAGCTGAAGGCAAAAAGCCCCGCATCGCACGTCGTCCCAACAGGCATCACCCGGAGCTGCCGCCGAGGCTCAAACGCTACAACCTTCTCATCGCCCGACGACGGGCAACGGTGGAGACCACCTTCGCCACCCTCAAACGCCGCATGCGACTGACCTGCATCCGTTATGTCGGTCTTGCCAAAGCAAGCGGGCAAGTCCTGCTCGCCTCCATCGCGTTCAACATGAGGAAATGGGCTGCGATCACAGCCTGAGCCGCCCGCCGAGGGCACCAGCCGACCCCTTCGTCGGCCCGCTACCCCGGCAACCAGCTTCTCCCCTGACCTGTCTCGGCCTCAAAAGCCAGTAGCGCAACAGGCCCACAAGGGGAGAAGGGAACAGGAAATGCATTCTCGTGCCTCCCTGGTCGCCGCCGCCGATGGCAATCGGCTGCGAGATGCGGTTAGATGACCGCAACAGGCCGGGAGGAGACAAGGATGACAGAATCCAGCAGCGAGCGGAAGGACGCCACATCGTCCGTCATCGCGCAGCATGAGGCGACACGGAACGCGCTGCCATTTTCCGACACGCGGGATTTCGACGATGCCGCGCGCGGCTTCCTCGGCACGATCGAGGACGCGAAGATCACCAATCCGCAGGGACGCGTGGTCTGGAGCCTCGAGCCCTATGACTTCTTGTCGACTGAAGCGGCGCCAGCGACCGTCAATCCGAGCCTGTGGCGGCAGTCGCGCCTCAACATGCATCACGGCCTGTTCGAGGTCGTGCCCGGCGTCTACCAGGTGCGCGGGCTCGACATCGCCAACATGACGCTGATCGAGGGTGACAGCGGCGTCATCGTGGTCGACACGCTGACCTCGATCGAGGGCGCTCATGCCGCGCTGGAGCTCTATTTCAAGCATCGTGGGATACGGCCGGTCGCGGCCGTCATCTTCACCCATACCCACACCGATCACTGGGGCGGCGCCCGCGGTGTGCTGGAGGAGGACGCGCTCGCCACCGGCCAGGTGCCGATCATCGCGCCGAACCTGTTCATGGAGCACGCCGTCTCCGAGAACATCATCGCCGGTCCTGCGATGCTGCGCCGGGCGCAGTACCAGTTCGGCCCGCTTCTCGCCAAGGGCCCGCGCGGGCAGGTCGATTGCGGTCTCGGCAAGTCGATCGCGGCGGGCGCAGTCGCGCTGCTGCGCCCCACGGACCTGATCATGGCAACCGGCGACAGGCGCGTCATCGACGGCGTCGAATTCGAATTCCAGATGGCGCCGAACAGCGAAGCGCCGGCCGAGATGCATTTCTTCATCCCGCGCTACAAGCTCCTCAACCTCGCCGAGAACTGCACCCACAATTTCCACAACCTGCTGCCGTTCCGCGGCGCGGACGTGCGCGATGCGCTGGCGTGGTCAAAGTATCTGAACGAAGCGCTGCTATTGTGGGGCGGCAAGGCGGAGGCGATGTGTGGCCAGCATCACTGGCCGGTGTGGGGCCGCGAGCGCATCGACACCATGATCCGGCAGCAGCGCGACCTCTACAAATTCGCCCATGACCAGACCATTCGTCTGATGAATCACGGCCTGACCGCAGCCGAGATCGCCGAGACCATCCAGCTTCCGAAGAGCCTCGAAGGGGCTTGGCACGGCCGCGGCTATTACGGCCACATCCGGCATAACGTGAAGGCGATCTATCAGAAGTATCTCGGCTGGTACGACGCCAATCCGGTCAATCTCGATCCGCTGCCGCCGGTGGAGTCGGGTAAGAAATATGTCGAGTATATGGGCGGCGCCGACGCGATACTCGCGCGGGCGCGCAAGGATTTCGACAAGGGCGAATTCCGCTTCGTGGCGCAGGCGCTTGGCCATCTCGTCTTCGCCGAGCCGGACAACCAGGCAGCGCGCGCGCTGCTTGCGGACACGCTCGAGCAGCTCGGCTACGCCGCCGAAAGTGCGACCTGGCGCAACGCCTATCTGTTCGGCGCGCAGGAGCTGCGACAGGGCATGCCGAAGGTGCCCGCGCGCCCGCCGATGCCGCGCGAGACGCTCGCGGCGCTGCGCACCGAGCAGCTTTGGGACGTGCTCGGTGTCCGCCTCAACGGCCCCAAGGCCGAAGGCAAACGCATCGTGCTGAACTGGAGTTTTTCCGACACTAGCGAGACTTTCGTGCTCAACCTTGAAAACTCCGCGCTGACCTACACCGAAGGCGTGCAGGCCGAAGGCGCGGACGCCAGCTTCACGCTGGCGCGGTCGACGCTCGACGAGGTCATCGCCAAGCAGACCAGCTTTCCGGAGGCGGTGGCTGCCGGCAAGGTCAAGCTCGCCGGCAATCCGATGCGGCTCGCCGAGCTGATGGGCCTGATGGATGAATTCCCGCGCATGTTCGAGATCGTCGAGCCGAAGCGGGCTGTGGTGACTTAGAAGCGGTCAGCGCCACGTTTTCCTTGTCATCGCCCGGCTTGACCGGGCGATCAGTATTGCAGAGGCGGTGACGCATACGGATAGGCCGGGGCGTACTGGATGCCCCGCCTTCGCGCGGCATGACCACGTGCGAGGAATCGGCTCCGCTACTCCGCGCTGCTCACCAGCTTGATCCGCGGCGCCTGTGCCTCGGTCAGGCCGCGATACGCCGCGAGATAATCCAGTGCCATCCGCCGCGCCGTGAAGCGCGCTTCGAATTGCTTGCGGATCGCCGCGCGGTTCAACTGCGGAAGGCGATTGACGACGCCGGCCGCGCTGATGACGTCTTCGACGACAAAGCCGGTCAGGCCTTCGTCGATGATCTCGGGCGCCGAGCCGCGATTGAAGGCGACAACGGGCGTTCCGCAGGCCATGGCTTCTATCATCACGAGGCCAAACGGCTCTGGCCAGTCGATCGGCAGCAGCAGCCCGAGCGCGCCGCACAAGAATTCCGACTTCTCGTGATCGCTGATCTCGCCGATGAATTCCACAAGCGGATTGTTCTCGATCATGGGGCGGATCAGCTCGTCATAATAGTCCTGATCGGCGCGATCGACCTTGGCCGCAATCTTCAGCGGGATGCCGCAATGGGTTGCGATCTTGATGGCGCGATCGACACCTTTCTCCGGCGCGATGCGGCCGAGCACAGCGAGATATTCCTGTTTGGCCGGCGTTGGCGTCAGCAGGTTCTCGGGCAGGCCGTGATGAATGGTCGTCACCCAGTTCGCCTGCGGCACTGGGCGCCGCTGCGCGTTGGAGATCGAGATCACCGGTACCTGGGGAAAGGTGTTGAAGACCGGCTGATGCTCCGGAAGATCGAGCCGGCCGTGCAGCGTGGTCACGAACGGCGTGGGCTGGCGGTAGAACAGCGACCACGGATAGTAGTCGAGATGGAAGTGCAGGAAGTCGAATTCCTCGTCGTCACATTTCTGCCGCACGCGCTCCAGCATCACCATGTGAAGGGCATTGGGATCGCGCACGGACCCGTCGAGCCGGAGCGCCTTCGGCCAAAGCGCATCCAACTTCCCTGACGTCTTCGAGTCGCCGCTGGCGAACAGCGTCACGTCGTGTCCAAGGGCCACCAGCTCTTCCGTCAACCAATGCACCACCCGCTCGGTGCCGCCATACAGCTTGGGTGGAACAGCCTCCGTCAACGGGGCTACCTGCGCGATGCGCATCTCATCATCTCCTCTGTACGATCATGGAAGTTGAAAAGCCCCCAGCGTGTTCGGCACCGGCAATGCCAGCCAAGGGAACGTTCCCGCAATTGCGAAGTTCCCTATGGCAAAGGTTACATATTCGACACGTCGCGCATTGTCTCGATGCTGCCATCTCCTCTTCTCAGATCGTCCTTATCCGCATGTCGTGATTGCATTGGGACGGAACCGAGGCGAACCGGCCGATGTTCTGTCGACCAGTAGAAAAATTGAAGTCATCATCGGGGTTGCAGTCACATGGATCACCTTTCCAGATACGCACGCAGGCCGTTTGCCTTTGTCTTGCGCTATCTTCGCCGCCGGCTCGCGTCGCATCTGGTGATCCTGACCGCCGTCGTTGCAGCCGTTGGCTGCTCAGTGGGCACGCAATATGGCGTCAAATCGCTGGTCGACAGCCTGTCTGCCGGTCCGTCCCATGGGGGGGGTGTATGGCTGGCATTCATTTTGCTCATGTCGCTGATCGCTGCGGACAATTTTCTGTGGCGGATCGCGAGCTGGACAGCGAGCTTTACCTTTGTCCGCGTCACCGGAGATCTGCGGCGTGACATCTTTCGGCATCTCACCGGACATGCGCCGAGCTACTTCTCCGATCGCATGCCGGGCATGCTGACGAGTCGTATCACGGCGACATCCAATGCCGTGTTCACCGTCGAGAACATGTTCGTCTGGAATGTGTTGCCGCCCTGCATCGCCACGGTTGCGGCGATCTTGCTGATTGGAACCGTGAGCCCCTATATGGCAGCGGGGCTGATTGTAATCGCGGGGGGAATGGTGATCGCAATGTTCCGCCTGGCAGCGGCCGGCAAGCCATTGCACGACGACTTCGCCGACAAGGCCGCTGTCGTTGACGGCGAGATGATCGACGTCATCAGCAACATGCCCCTGGTGCGGGCCTTCTGCGGCATCACTCACGAGCATGAACGGTTCGATGGCACCGTGAGCCGGGAACTCACTGCGCGCGGCCGCAGCCTGCGTTACCTGGAGAAGCTTCGGCTCACACATGCCGGCGTGACCGTCGTCTTGACGGTGGCGCTGATGGCATGGGCGATCACGCTCTGGCAGAAGGGCGAGGCGACCACCGGCGACGTCGTGCTGGTCTGTACCCTGGGCCTGTCCATCCTGAATGCGACGCGCGACCTGGCGGTCGCGCTGGTCGACGTCACCCAGCATGTCGCGCGGTTGACCGAGGCGATCGCCACGCTATTGGTGCCGCATGAATTGCGTGATCACCCCGAGGCCGAGCCGCTGGTGAAGAACGGTGCCGCGATAGCATTCAACAATGTCACCTTCGGCTATCCAGGCGGCGAGAAAATTTTCGAGCGGTTCAGCCTGCGTCTGCAGCCGGGTCAGCGGGTCGGCCTCGTCGGCCAGTCTGGTGGCGGCAAGTCGACCCTGTTCACCCTGCTTCAGCGCTTCTACGATGTAGACGAGGGCAACGTGACCGTCGACGGCCAGGATATCTCCATGGTGACTCAGCAGAGCCTGCGCGAAGCCATCTCCGTCGTGCCGCAGGACATATCGCTATTCCACCGCTCGATTCGCGAGAACATCCGTTACGGCCGGCCGAACGCGACGGACGACGAGGTGCTGCGCGCGGCGATTGCGGCGCGCTGCGATTTCGTCGAGAGCTTGCCGGAAGGTCTCGACACCATGGTCGGCGACCGCGGGGTCAAGATGTCCGGCGGCCAGCGGCAGCGCATCGCGATTGCGCGCGCCTTCCTGAAGGACGCGCCGATCCTGTTGCTGGACGAAGCGACCGCGGCCCTCGACAGCGAGTCCGAGGAGGCGATCCGCGAGGCATTGACACGCCTGATGCGTGGACGCACCGTGATCGCGATCGCGCACCGCCTGGCGACGCTGCGCAACTTCGATCGCGTCGTGGTGCTGAAGGCCGGCAAGATCATCGAGGACGGCGCGCCTGACCGCCTGATGCAGGGTCATGGGCCCTACCGTGAGCTGGTGACGCAGGAGATGAGCCGGCTCGCGAAGTTCGCCGCGTAAGAGGCGCGTTCTAATCGGTTGCGTTTCGAAACAAGGCGCAGGGGAGCAGTTGATGGCAGCCGAAGCCGTAACCCAGATCGTTTCCGTGTCGCGGACCGTGGAGACCGTCGCGGAGCAGGCATTCTACATTCCGATGACGGGACCCGCGGCGCGGCCGCGGCGTTCGCTCAAGCACGATGACACCTTCATCGTGCTCGACAGCCATGGCGACATCGGCGCCTCCGCCGGCGGCCCCGATGGGCTGTTTCACTGCGACACGCGCTATCTCGCGCGGCTGGAGCTCGTGCTCGACGACCTTCAGCCGCTGCTGCTCGGGTCGAACCTGCGCGACGACAATTCCGGATTGACGGTCGACCTCACCAACCCCGACATCTATCGCCAGGGACGCATTGTGCTGCAAAAGGACCTGCTGCACATCGTGCGCACGATCTTCCTGTGGCGCGGCACGGCTTACCAGCGCATCGGCGTACAGAACCATGGCGAGCAGCGCGCCAGCTTCGAGCTGACGCTCCTGTTCGACAATGATTTCGCCGACCTGTTCGAGGTCCGCGGCGAGCGGCGTCCGCGCCGCGGCGTCGGCGCGAGCCGGCTGCTTGGGCCCACCGACGTCCTGTTCGAATATCGCGGCCTCGACGAAGCCGAGCGCACCACCGGACTGCATTTCGATCCACGCCCGACCCGGCTTTCGGTGAATGCCGCCACCTGGCAGCTCGAGCTGGATCCGCATGAGGCAAAATCGCTGTTCGTGGCCGTATCCTGCAACCGGCCGATAGCGCAGAAGCCGGCGCGCTTCTTCAGAGGCCTGCTTGCCCATCGCCGTGAGATGCGCCAGTCGACGATGGGCGCGGCCAGCATCGAAACCTCGAACAACATCTTCAACGAGGTGCTGTGCCAGGCCATGGCCGACCTCAACATGCTGATGACGGAGACGCCGCAGGGCCGTTATCCCTATGCCGGCATCCCCTGGTACTCGACAACCTTCGGCCGTGATGGGCTGATCACGGCTCTTCAGATGCTGTGGGTCGATCCGCGCGTCGCGAAGGGCGTCTTGCGACGGCTCGCTCATTTCCAGGCACAGTCGGTCGATCCGCTGGCCGACGCCGCGCCCGGAAAGATCCTGCACGAGATGCGCGGCGGTGAGATGGCCGCGCTGCGCGAGGTGCCGTTCGCGCAATATTACGGCAGTGTGGATTCGACTGCGTTGTTCGTCCTGCTTGCGGGGCGGTATTTCGAGCGCACCGGCGATGAGGAGACTTTGATCGAGCTGTGGCCGGCGATCGAGGCGGGGCTGGCCTGGATCGATGGTCCCGGCGATCCCGATCAGGATGGTTTTGTCGAATACCAGCGCGCCTCCGAGCAGGGGCTTGCCAACCAGGGCTGGAAGGACTCCTACGACGCGATCTTCCACGCCGACGGCCAGCTCGCGGAAGGCTATATCGCGCTGGCCGAGGTGCAGGGTTACGTCTTCGCGGCCAAGCAGCTCGCTGCGCGCTGCGCGCTGCGGCTTGGCAAGCCGGAGCGCGTAAGGCAGCTCGAGGCGCAAGCCAAGGCGCTGGCCGAGCGCTTCGAGAGCGCGTTCTGGTGCGAGGAACTCGGCACCTATGCGCTCGCACTTGATGGCAAGAAGCGTCCGTGCAAGGTGCGGACCTCCAATGCCGGGCAGCTCCTGTTCAGCGGCATGATTCGCGAGGACCGTGCCCGGCGGGTCGCGGCCGACCTGATGCAGCCGCATTTCTTCTCCGGCTGGGGCATCCGCACGGTCGCGCGAGGCGAGGTGCGCTACAACCCGATGTCCTACCACGACGGCTCGGTGTGGCCGCATGACAATGCGCTGATCGCACTCGGGCTCGCGCAGTATGGGCTCAAGCATTCGGTGGCGCACGTCTTCAAGGGGCTGTTCGACGCTGCGACCTATATGGACCTGCGGCGGTTGCCGGAACTGTTCTGCGGTTTTCGGCGCGAGAAGCGGCGCGGCCCGACGCTCTATCCCGTCGCCTGCGCGCCGCAGGCCTGGGCGAGCGCGACGCCGTTCACGCTGCTGGAGGCGGCGCTCGGCATCGAATTCGATGTCGCGCGCGGCGAGATCCGGCTGCGCAATCCGCACCTGCCGGCGTTCTTGAACGAGGTAATCCTGCGCGAGCTGCGATTGGGCGATTCCAGCGTCGATCTGCGCGTCAGCCGCCACGCCGACGACGTGGCGCTGGAGGTGTTGCGCACGCGCGGCCAGATCCAAGTGTCGATCGTGCTGGCGCGCTGAGGGCGCGCCGGAGGGAGGGAGTGATGCGTGCCGTCGGGCGATTGATCCTGGGTGCGGCGATCGTTGCGAACTCGACGCTTGCCCCGTTGCGTGCCGCGGAGCAACAGCCAGCCGCGGTCCAGACCGAGCCGACGACGCCGACAACGGCGCCGCCAGCATCGGCGGTGCCGGTCACGCCGAAGGACGCGGCGCCGCCGCCGTCGGTGACCATCATTGGCGCGAGCGACGCCCACGGTGTGCTGGGTCGCGACGTCCGCAGCGCGGCGGACGAGGACATGGGCCGTATCGTCGACGTCATCGTCGACCGTGACGGCCACGTCCGCGCAGCCGCGATCGACTTCGGCGGTTTCCTCGGGGTCGGCAGCCGCAAGATCGTGGTGGACTGGAACGCGCTGCGTTTCGGCAAAATCGCCAAGAAGAAAGGCAGCATCACGCTTGAGCTGACCAAGGCGCAGGTCGCGGCTGCGCCGGAATACAAGGAGGACACGCCGATCGTCGTGCTCGGCGCGTCGGGCAGCCTGCAGCCGCTGCAAGCCATTCAGTGAGGTGCGGGGAGGGCTGACCACTGGTGCTCTTGTCGAGGAAGCCGAACCACGCAATCGATGATCGCGCTGGCCGCGCCGGACACATCGGCGCCGCCCCGGCACCGGCCGGTCTTCCGGCGCCGTCGCGCCAGAGCCTGCGCGGCCTCGACTGGTTCATCTTCTTCCTTGCCGATGTTCAGACCGGGTTTGGTCCCTTCATCGCGGTCTATCTGACGACGCAGAAATGGACCCAGGTCGAGATCGGCCTCGTGCTGTCGATCGGCGGCATCGTCGGACTGATCGGGCAGATGCCGGGCGGGGCGATCATCGACGCCGCGAAATCCGAGCGCCTGGTCGCAGCGCTTGCGATCGCAACTATCGGCTGCTGCGCGCTCGCCTATGCGGCGATGCCGATCTTTCCGGTTGTGGTGACGGCCGCGACGCTGCATGCCGCGGCAAGCTGCGTGCTGGGCCCGGCGATCGCGGCGATCAGCCTCGGCCTCGTGGGTCCGCTCGCCATCGGCGAGCGGCTCGGCCGCAACGCCCGCTTCGCGTCCCTCGGCAACGGTGTCGCCGCGGCGGTGATGGGCACGGCCGGCTATCTCTTGTCGAGCCGCTCGGTCTTCCTGGTCACCTTCCTGCTCGCGATCCCGACCCTGATCGCACTGTCGCGCATCCGCGACGAAGAGGTCGACATCGCGCGTTGTCATGGCGAGATGCCGCGCGAGGCGGCCGATCGCGGCGACACCAATGTCTGGCATCTGGTGCGGCAGCGGCCGCTCCTGGTGTTCGCGTTCACCGTCATCCTGCTGCAGCTCGCGAATGCCGCGATGCTGCCACTGATGGCGAGCGCGGTGACGGCGCGGTCAAGCCAGTGGGCAACCATCCTCGTCGCTGCCTGCATCATCGTGCCGCAGGCGATCGTGGCGCTGCTGTCGCCCTCGGTCGGACGCAAGGCGCAGGCCTGGGGCCGCCGGCCGCTGCTCCTGATCGGATTCGGCGCGCTGACGATGCGCGGCCTGCTGTTCGCGACCGTGCGCGATCCCTATCTGGTCGTGCTTGTGCAGGTGTTCGACGGGATCACCGCAGCGGTGTTCGCGGTGATGATTCCGCTGATCGTCGCCGACGTCGCCTTCGGCAGCGGCCATTTCAATCTCGCCCAGGGCATCGTCGGCACTGCGACCGGCATCGGTGCGTCCCTGAGCACGGTGCTCGGCGGCTTCATCAGCGACAAGTTCGGCAATGCAACCGCTTTCATCGGGCTCTCCGGCGTCGCCGCGACAGGCTTCCTGCTGATCTTGGCGATGATGCCGGAAACTCGGCGCAGCGCCTTGGGATCGCAAGAAAAAGGCCGGCCGAAATGACTTCGGCCGGCTGGGAGGTTGGGGGAGGAGGAAATCAGGCGTCGAGATTGTGCAGGCGCTGGCGGTTGCGCAGCACGATCTGGCGGGCGCCGGAGAAACCGAGAATGCCCTGAGCGTGAAGCTGCGACAGCGCGCGCGACACGGTCTCGAGCGTGAGGCCGAGATAGTCGCCGATGTCGCGGCGGCACATCGGCAGCGCCATCATGCCGGCGACGGCGAGGCGGCGGTCCATTTCAAGCAGGAAGGTGGCGACGCGCTCCATCGCGGTCTTGCGTCCCAGCAGTAGCATGTGGTCTTCGGCGTGGCGCAGCTCCGAGGCGGTCATGGTCCAGAGCTTGCGGGCGACCTGGACGTCGGTGCCGGCAGCCTTCTCGAGGCTCGCGCGCTTCACCAGACGCACCGTGGTGTCGATGATGGCCTCGGCGGCGAGCCGATGGCTGGCGCCGGATTCCAGACCGAACACATCGCCGGGAAGATGAAAGGCGCCGATCTGACGGCGGCCATCGGAGAGAAGCTTGTAGCTGCGCACCGCGCCGGAGACGACCTGGTAGACGTATTCGGCCGGCTCGTCCTCGCCGTAGATCTCCTCTTCCTTGCGGTAGGAAAATTCGGTGGCGACAAGGCCGACATGGCGGGTGATCGCGCGGAACTGGTCGGAAACGGGATGGGCGGCCGGCGCAACCTTGCTGCGGGTGATTGGGGTGCTGATCGCCGGGGCGTTGAGCGACTGGGTGAGCATCTGAGCCATCTCCGCTGTGATGAACCCATTGCTACCCGCGATGGAGCGTCGCGAAAATTCGAACGATACCTTAGGGAGGTTTCCTTACGTAGAATTCCGTAGGTCGGTTCCACGCCTGTCCTGAATGGCCCGGCGAATGCGTTTGACCAGGCTCTCATCGAGAAGCGGCTTCAAAATCACGTCTGTCACCCCGGCTGCCGCGGCTCGCGCCGAGATGTTCTCGTCCGGATAGCCGGTGATCAGGATCACCGGCGTGTCGCCGCCCGATTTCCGCAAGTAGCCAGCAAGCTCGATGCCGTTGATGCCGGGCATCTTGTAGTCGATGACATAGCAATCAGCGCCCGTGGTGCCGGCCGCATTGAGCAGCGCGGTGCCGTTCCGGAAGGTCCGCACGGCAAAGCCGTCGGTTTCCAGCAGAAACTGCAGCGATCCCAAAACGGCAGCATCGTCGTCGACCACAAACACCGTGGGTTTTGCGGCGGACGAGAGCCGCTCATGCGAGCCAACCTCGATCATGCTGTTTGGCTAACACGGCGGTGGGCGCGGATATTGACCTGCCTCAATCCCTGATCAGGCCGGCGCGCATGGCGAGCCGCACCAGCTCCGACAGGCTGTTGGCCTGCATCTTGGTCATCACATTGGCCCGGTACACCTCGATCGTGCGCGGGCTGATGTCATATTCGCGGGCGATCAGCTTGTTGGAGAGGCCCGCGATCAGTCCCTCCATGACCTGGCGCTCGCGCGGGCTCAAGGAGGCGACGCGAGCGGCGATGTCCTGCGCGATCACCTCGTTCTTGGCCGCCGGCTCCGCCTGGCGGATCGCCGATTCGATCATGGTGGTGAGGCGGTCGTCCTCGAACGGCTTTTCCAGGAAGTCGACTGCACCGAGCTTCATGGCCTCGACCGCAAGCGGCACGTCGCCGTGACCGGTCATGATCAGGATCGGAAACGGGCATTGCCGTGCCTTCATCCGCTTCAACAGCTCGATGCCGTCTATTCCGGGCATGCGCACGTCGGAGACGACGCAGCCGAAGGCGAGGCCGGGCAGGGCGTCAAGAAAGACTTGCGCGCTGTCGAACAGCGTGACGCCGAAGCCGGTGGAATCCAGCAGGAAGTTCAGCGAGTCCCGCATCGCCTCGTCGTCGTCGATAACGTACACCATTCCCTTGGTCGTCATGGATCAGGCCCCGTCGGCTGCCGGCAAGGTGAAGCGGAACGTCGCGCCGTGCGATGCATTGCTCTCGGCCCACATGCGGCCGCCGTGAGCCTCGATGATCGAGCGGCTGATCGACAGTCCCACGCCCATGCCGCTCTCTTTTGTCGTGAAGAAGGTCTGGAACAGGTTTGGAACGACGTCGTCCTGGAAGCCGGAGCCGGTGTCCGACACCTCCACCTCGATCATGTCGTCGGCGATGTGCCTGTTGATGACGACGAGCTCGCGGCGCGACGATTGGGCCATCGCTTCCAGCGCGTTGCGGAACAGGTTGACCAGCACCTGCTGGATCTGCACCCGGTCGGCAAGCACGAGATCGGCATTTGGATCGAGGGTGAAGCGGAGCTGCACGTTCTGCTCACGCGCGCCGGCGAGCCCGAGCGCGCCGGCTTCCTCGATCAACTTAGACAGGCTCTCGACCCGCTTCTCGGATTCGCCGCGCGAGACGAAGTCGCGCAGGCGCCGGATGATCTGGCCGGCGCGCAGCGCCTGCTCGGCGGCGCGGTCCAGCGCACTCTCGATCTTCGGCGTGTTCGGATCGTTGCTGCCTGCAAGCAGGCGCCGCGAGCCCTTCATGTAGTTGCTGATCGCGGCCAGCGGCTGGTTGAGCTCGTGTGCCAGCGCGGACGCCATCTCGCCCATGGCGGTCAGCCGCGAGACGTGGACCAGCTCGGATTGCAGCTCCTGGAGCCGCGCCTGGGTCTGCTGGTGCTCGGTGAGATCGCGAACGAAGCCGGTGAAATGGGGCTCGCCGCCGGACTGCATCTCGCCGACCGACAGATGCATCGGGAAAGTGGTGCCGTCGCGGCGCATGCCGGTCACGATGCGGCCGATGCCGACGATGTGCGGATCGTGCGTGGTGCGGTAGCGGGCGATGTAGCTGTCATGACGCGTGCGGTCCGGCTCCGGCATCAGGATGCTGACGTTCTGACCGATGGCCTCGTGCGCGGACCATCCGAACAGGCGCTCGGCGGCGGTGCTGAAGAGCTGCATGATGCCGCGGCCGTCGATGACGATCATGGCATCGGGAACGGTCTCGAGGATCGAGCGGAGGTGGGTCTCGCGGGTGCGGAGCGCCTCCTCGACCTGCTTCTCCTGGTCGATGTCAAACAAGATGCCGTTGAGATGGCGGGCGGCGCCGGCCTCGTCCCGAATGAGACCCGCCCTGGCACGGATCCAGTGTCCGCGGCCGGAGGCATGGGCGACCCTGAACGATACGTCAAAACCGCCGCCCTCGTCGGACACGCGTCTGATCGCGCTCTCGACGCGCTCGCGGTCGTCGGGCGCGAGGCGTAACAGGAACAGCTCAAAGCTCGCCGCCTGATCTCGTCCGATGCCGAGCAGTGCCCTGGCGGTGTCCGACCACTCCAGATCGCGCGTCCTGAGGTCGAGATCCCAGGTGCCGACGCCGAACCCCTCGATCCGGACCCGGAAATGCTCGCCGCGATCGTCGTCTTGCGGATGCGTTACGCGGGTCGGCGACAAATAGCTGCTCCAATCCTTCCGATGGCCGGCCCGGGTGCCGCCACATCGCGGCAATTTCGCCCATGGCCGCGCCGGAGGCAAGTTCGGAGGTCTGATTCCATTGGCCGATTTCACGCTGCGCGGCGCCGGGCAATTTGATCTATCTCATCCTGCCGAAGGTGCGGCGGCCTAAGCTCTCTGGAAGCTCATTGCACCGGAGATCCCTGATGACATACGCGACCGTCATGGTCAGCCTCGCGCTCGATCAGCCCAATGATGCGCGTCTTCAGGTCGCAGGCGAACTCGCCGAACGGTTCGAGTCGGCGATCGTCGGTGTCGGGGCGGCGCGGTTCCCGCCACCGCTCTATTTCACCGATGGCGCCGCGGCTCAGGACGTGATCGATCAGGGCCGCGCGTCGGTCAGGCAGCGCCTCGCCAAGCTCGAGGTGCAATTCCGTGCCGCGACCAGAAACCGCGGCGGGCACGTGGAGTGGCGCAGCGCCATGGATTTTCCGGCTCGGTTCGTCCTTGCGCAGGCGCGTTGCGCTGACATCATCGTCAGTGGCGGACAGAGCCCGGCCTTCTCCGATGCCTTCGCGCTCGCGAGCCCCAGGGACCTGGTGATGCAGGCCGGCCGCCCGATTCTCGTCGTGCCCGACAAGGTCAATTGGCTTGATCTGCGCAGCGTGCTCGTGGCGTGGAAGGACTCGGCGGAAGCCCGGCGGACACTCGCCGACGCACTGCCGATGCTGCGCAAGGCCAGAGATGTCGCCGTCGTCGAGATTCCAGAGCGCGACAACGACCGTTCGGCCGCGATGGCGCGCGTTACGGATGTCAGCGCCTGGCTTGCCCGGCACGGCGTCACGGCCACTGCGCGCGTCTGCGAACCAGCCAGGAACCAAAGCACGGGCGACCAATTGGGAAGTATTGCCGACGACATCGGGGCCGGCCTGATCGTCGCGGGCGCCTACGGTCATTCGCGGTTCAGCGAACTGATCCTCGGCGGTGTCACCGAGTACCTGGTCACGCAATCCGCCCGCTGCGTGCTGCTGTCGCACTGAGACATGACGAATCGATGAGGACGCGCCATGTACAAATTCCTTGAGGCCACCGTCGACGGCTACATGACGCGCAACGTCAGGACGGTCAAGCGCGAGCTCGATATGCTCGCGCTCAGCGAGATGTTCGAGCGCGACGATTTCAACGGCTATCCGGTCGAGGATGACGGGCAGGTCGTCGGCATCGTCACCAAGTTCGACATCCTGAAGTGCTTCGCCTTCACGCCGAGCCAGATGTTGCCGCGCTATCTCGACCTGATGAGCCGCAAGGTCGGCGACGTCATGACGCCGGAGTTCATCTACGTCAGCCGCGAAACAAGGCTGACCCGAGTCCTCCAGATCATGGTCGAGCACCGGATCAGGAGCATCATCGTGCTCGACGGCGCCCAGAAGCTGGTCGGCATCATCGCCCGCGAGGACGTGATCGCGGCGCTCAAGGCGACAGCGCGCGACTGACGAGATGCTACTTCCCCTTTTCCCCTAGTGGGAGAAGGTGGCGCCAAGCGCCGGATGAGGGGTCTCTCTCCTCAGAGGGACTTTTTTCTGGGGACCCAAGCCCCTCACCCCAACGAGTCTGCGGCACCGTCCTCGTTGCCCTCTCACAAGGGGAGAGGGCCCTCCAATTGGCAGCCGCCTGGCCCGACCAGAAATCACCCCTCTTGATTTCAATCAATTCGCCGCGAGGACAAATGTGGTTTCTGGCTCGCGTGTTCTTTCAGAGAGAATCCGCGATGAGCCAGCCCTCCACGTTGAAATCCATGACCATCGGCGAAAGCGGCCTGGCGGCAGTGTTCGCGGTCACCGCTTTTCTCTGCGTGATCGCTTCGGCCAAGGCCCTCGATGCGCCGTTCGCTTTCCATGCCGGACTCAGCGCGGCCGCGAGCCTCGTCGCGGTCTTCGTTATCATCAACCGCTACTTCGAGCGTCCGGCGGCGCTGCCGCCGGCAGAGATCAACGGCCGTCCCAACTACAACATGGGCCCGATCAAGTTCTCCGCCGTCATGGCGATGTTCTGGGGCATCGCCGGATTCCTCGTCGGCCTCCTCATCGCCTCCCAACTCGCCTGGCCCTGGCTGAATTTTGATCTGCCCTGGACGAGCTTCGGCCGCTTGAGGCCGCTGCACACCTCGGTGGTGATCTTCGCCTTCGGCGGAAATGTGCTGATCGCAACATCCTTTTACGTGGTGCAGAAATCGTGCCGCGCGCGTCTCGCCGGCGATCTCGCGCCCTGGTTCGTCGTGGTCGGCTACAACTTCTTCATCCTGATCGCCGGCACCGGCTATCTGCTCGGCGTCACCCAGTCCAAGGAATATGCCGAGCCGGAATGGTACGCCGATCTCTGGCTGACCATCGTCTGGGTGACCTATCTGCTCGTTTTCCTCGTGACGATCGTCAAGCGCAAGGAACCACACATCTTCGTCGCGAACTGGTTCTATCTCGCCTTCATCGTGACGATCGCGGTCCTGCATCTCGGCAACAATCCCGCGCTTCCCGTCTCGGTGTTCGGCTCGAAGTCCTATATCGCGTGGGGCGGCATCCAGGACGCCATGTTCCAGTGGTGGTACGGCCATAACGCGGTCGGCTTCTTCCTGACTGCGGGCTTCCTCGCCATCATGTACTACTTCATCCCCAAGCGCGCCGAGCGGCCGGTTTATTCGTACAGGCTTTCGATCATCCATTTCTGGGCGCTGATCTTCCTCTACATCTGGGCCGGTCCCCACCATCTGCACTACACGGCGCTGCCGGACTGGACGCAGACGCTGGGCATGACCTTCTCGGTGATGCTGTGGATGCCTTCCTGGGGCGGCATGATCAACGGCCTGATGACGCTGTCGGGCGCCTGGGACAAGCTGCGAACCGACCCTGTGCTGCGCATGCTCGTTGTCTCCGTCGCCTTCTACGGCATGTCGACCTTCGAAGGCCCGATGATGTCGATCAAGGTCGTCAACTCGCTCAGCCACTACACTGACTGGACCATCGGCCACGTGCATTCCGGCGCGCTCGGCTGGGTCGGCTTCGTCTCTTTCGGCGCGCTGTACTGCCTGGTGCCGTGGGCCTGGAATCGCAAGGCGCTGTACAGCCTGAAGCTGGTCAACTGGCACTTCTGGATCGCCACCCTCGGCATCGTCCTCTACATCTCGGCGATGTGGGTGTCCGGCATCCTCCAGGGCCTGATGTGGCGCGCCTACACCTCGCTCGGCTTCCTCGAGTACTCCTTCATCGAGACCGTCGAGGCGATGCATCCGTTCTACATCATCCGCGCGGCCGGCGGCGCGCTGTTCCTGATCGGCTCGCTGATCATGGCCTTCAATCTGTGGATGACGGTCCGCGTGGGCGAGGCGGAAGTGCAGATGCCCGTCGCTCTTCAGCCGGCGGAATGAGGAGCTCGACCATGTCGTTCTGGACACGCCATCAAATCTTCGAAAAGAACTCGATTATCCTGATCGTCGGCATTCTCGTCGTGATCGCGATCGGCGGCCTCGTGGAGATCACGCCGCTGTTCTACCTCAAGAGCACGATCGAGGTGGTTGACGGGGTCAGGCCCTACACGCCGCTCGAGCTCGCTGGCCGCAACATCTACGTCCGCGAAGGCTGCTATCTCTGTCATTCTCAGATGATCCGAGCCCTGCGTGACGAGGTCGAGCGCTACGGCCACTTCTCGCTCGCCGCCGAGAGCATGTTCGACCACCCGTTTCAGTGGGGTTCGAAGCGCACCGGTCCGGATCTCGCCCGCGTCGGCGCCAAATATTCCGACGACTGGCACGTCACCCATCTGACCAATCCGCGCGCGATCGTGCCGCAGTCGGTGATGCCGGGCTATCCGTTCCTCAGCCAGACGGAGGTCGATCCGGATTCGATCGCGGATCACATGCGCACGCTGAGGACCGTCGGCGTTCCCTATACCGACGACCAGATCGCCAGCGCTGCGGCGGACCTCAAGGCCCAGGCCGATCCCGACAACGCCGGCACCGATGCTTTCGGCAAGCGGTACGCCAAGGCCGCGGTACGCAACTTCGATGGCAAACCCGGCACGCCGACCGAAATGGACGCGCTGATCGCCTATCTGCAGATGCTCGGCACACTGGTCGACTTCAAGCTCTACAACGAGAAAGCCAATCTCCGCTGAAAAGGCATCACCGATGAAAGCGATTTTGACAGTCCACAACCTTGCGTCCGAACTCGTGACGACGATCTGGACGCCGGCCTTCGTCGCGATCTTTCTCGCGATCATCACCTACGCATTCTGGCCTCGCAACAAGGCCGTCTTCGACGAAGCGGCGCGGCTGCCGTTGCGGGAGGAGTGAGAGATCATGACCGATCACAGCGACATCGATTCCGTCTCCGGCAAGTCAACGACCGGACATGAATGGGACGGCATCAGGGAGCTCAATACGCCGCTGCCGCGCTGGTGGGTGATCAGCTTCTACCTCACCATCGTCTGGGCGATCGGCTACTGGATCGTCTATCCCGCCTGGCCGCTGATCCAAGGCAATACGACGGGACTGTTCGGCTACTCGTCCCGCGCGAACGTCGCGGTCGAATTCGCCAACCTCGAGAAGATCCGGGGTGACAAGATGGCGGCGCTGGGCGCGGCTTCGCTTGCCGACATTGAGAAGGATCCGGCACTGCTGGCGCTCGCCCGTGCCAAGGGCAAGACCGTGTTCGGCGACAATTGCGCACCGTGCCACGGCAGCGGCGCGGCCGGAGCAAAGGGATACCCGAACCTGAACGACGACGACTGGCTGTGGGGCGGCACACTCGACCAGATCATGCAGACCATCCAGTATGGCGCGCGCTCGGGACATGCCAAGACGCATGAAGGCCAGATGCTGGCGTTCGGCAAGGACGGCGTGCTGAAGCCGGACGAGATCGTCACGGTCGCCAACTACGTACGGTCGCTGTCTGGCCTCTCGACCGGCAAGGGCTATGATGCCGTGAAGGGCGAGAAGATCTTCGCCGAGAATTGCGTCGCCTGCCACGGCGACGGCGGCAAGGGCAATCAGGAACTCGGCGCACCGAACCTGACCGACAAGATCTGGCTCTATGGCGCCGACGAGCCGACCCTGATCGAGACCATCAGCCAGGGACGCGCCGGCGTCATGCCGGCCTGGGAAGGCCGGCTCGATCCCGCCACCATCAAGGCGATGGCGGTCTATGTCCACTCGCTGGGCGGCGGAAAATAGCGGACCGGCGGCTGGCGGGGGTGAAGAAAAGCGCCCCCGTTTTGCGCTGAATCAATTGACGCGCCGGCCCCCGGTCTAGGTTCGATCGCACCTCCTAAGAAGCTTTCAGCGATGAACAAGACCGTGAACCCGAACGAGCTCACATCGGACGACGATTACGGGCCGCTCTACGCCGCCCGCAAGAAGGTCTATCCCCAGAGCGTCTCCGGCACCTTCCGCCGGATCAAATGGGGCCTGATGGCGTTCTGCCTCGGCGTCTACTACTTCCTGCCCTTCGTGCGCTGGAATCGCGGCTTGGGTGCACCGAGCCAGGCGGTCCTGATCGATCTTCCCAACAGCCGCTTCTATTTCTTCTTCATCGAGCTGTGGCCGCAGGAGGTCTACTACTTCACCGGCCTGTTGATCGTCGCCGCGGTGGCGCTGTTCCTGATGAATTCCATCGGTGGCCGCATCTGGTGCGGCTATCTCTGCCCGCAGACGGTCTGGACCGACCTGTTCTACGCCGTCGAGCGGTTCGTCGAAGGCGACCGGCGCGAGCGCATGAGGAAGGATAAGTCATCCGGTGCGCTGACGCTCAAGCGCGGCTCCGAGATCGCGCTCAAGCATTCGATCTGGCTCCTGATCGCCTGGTGGACCGGCGGCGCCTGGGTGCTCTATTTCAACGATGCGCCGACGCTGGTGAAGGAGCTCCTGACCTTCCAGGCGCCGATGATCGCCTACATCTGGATCGGCATTCTCACCGCGACGACCTATGTGCTGGCCGGCCACATGCGCGAGCAGGTCTGCACCTACATGTGCCCGTGGCCGCGCATCCAGGCGGCGCTCACCGACGAATGGGCGCTCAACGTCACCTATCGCTACGACCGCGGCGAGAAGCGCACCTCGGTCAAGAAGGCCGCGGAGCTGCGCGCGATCGGCGAGCATGTCGGCGACTGCGTCGATTGCTATCAATGCGTCGCGGTCTGCCCGACCGGCATCGACATCCGCAACGGACCGCAGCTCGAATGCATCCAGTGTGGGCTCTGCATCGACGCCTGCGACAACGTGATGACGAAGATCGGCCGGCCCACGCGCCTGATCGGCTACGACAACGACATCAACATCCAGCGCCGCCAGAACGGCAAGGCGCCGATCTACCGTATCGTCCGGCCCCGCACTATCATCTACAGCGCGATGATCGCGGCCGTCGGCGGCATCATGCTCTATACGCTGGCAACGCGCAGCCTGCTCGACGTCAACGTGCTGCACGACCGCAATCCGATCGCGGTCAAGCTCAGCGACGGCTCGATCCGCAATGCCTATACGGTCCGGCTCTTGAACAAGAGCGGCTACGACCGCGTCGTCGCGATCGACGCGGACGGTCCGGCCAATCCCACGGTCCACGTCGTCGGCGTTGATTCGGTGACGCCGGATCGGCCGATGATCGTGATCCCGCGCGACTCGACCAGCGAGCTGCGGCTGCTCGTCACCGCCCCAGCCGAGAGCAATCCGGAGAAGTCGATCCCCGTGCACTTCCATGTCACCGATATCGGGCTCGGCGAGGCCGCCTCTGCGACAGACAATTTCGTCTCGCCTTAAGACCAGGAGACTGCCATGGCATCCAAGCCGCTGACCGGAATCAAGGTCTTCCTGATGCTGGTCGCCTTCTTCGGCGTCGTGATCGGGGTCAACGTGACCATGATGAAGCTCGCGATCGCGACGCTGCCCGGCACCGACGTCGACAGCCCCTATGCGGCGGGGCTCACCTATGAGCGGGAGATCTCGGCGGCGCAGGACCAGGCCGCGCGCAAATGGCAGGTCGATGCCCATATCGAGCGCCGCACCGATGGCGGCGCCGTGCTCCAGGTCGAGGCACGCGATGCGGCAGGCCGACCGATGAGCGGATTGAAATTCGGCGGCCGTCTGGAGCGGCCGACCGACAAGCGGGCCGACCTCGCGGTCGAGCTCGCCGAGGCCGGCATCGGCATCTATCGCGGCACCGCCGCTTCCGTCGCGCCGGGCCAGTGGGATCTGGTGATCGAGGGCGAGGCGCGGGGGACACGCGTCTTCCTGTCGCGCAACCGCGTGATCCTGAACTGAGAGGGACGCGCCATGCAGGTGACGCGGGATTTCTCGCATTACGTCCGGGCCGCGGGCCAGGGACTCCAGCACATCGATCTCGCGGTCGAAGGCGTCCACTGCGCCGGATGCATGGCCAAGATCGAACGCGGCCTCGCCGCCATTCCCGACGTCACGCTGGCGCGGGTGAACCTCACCGACCGCCGCGTCGCGCTGGAATGGAAGCAGGGCACGCTCGATCCGGCCCGCTTCATCGATCGCCTCGAGGAGCTTGGTTACAAGGCCTACCCGTACGAGACCGAGAGTGCGGAGGCGACCGAGGTTGCGGAATCGCGCTTCCTGCTGCGCTGCCTTGGCGTGGCCGCCTTCGCCACCATGAACGTGATGATGCTGTCGGTTCCCGTGTGGTCCGGCAACGTCTCGGACATGCTGCCCGAGCAGCGCGACTTCTTCCACTGGCTGTCGGCGCTGATCGCCCTGCCGGCGGCGGCCTATGCCGGTCAACCGTTCTTCCGCTCGGCCTGGCGCGCGCTGTCGGCGAAGACGACCAACATGGACGTGCCGATCTCGATCGGCGTGATCCTCGCGCTCGGCATGTCCATCGTCGAAACCGTCCATCACGCCGAGCACGCCTATTTCGATGCGGCGATCATGCTGCTCACCTTCCTCCTGGTCGGCCGCTTCCTCGACCAGAACATGCGACGGCGGACGCGCGCGGTCGCCGGCAATCTCGCCGCGCTGAAGGCGGAGACGGCGGCGAAGTTCATCGGGACCGACGAGATCTCGCAGGTGCCGGTGGCGGCGATCCGTCCCGGCGACATCGTGCTGCTGCGGCCGGGTGAGCGCTGCGCGGTCGACGGCACCGTGATCGAGGGGCGCTCCGAGATCGACCAGAGCCTGATCACCGGCGAGACGCTCTATGTCACGGCGGAGCAGGGCACCCCGGTCTATGCCGGATCGATGAACATCTCCGGCACGCTGCGGGTACGGGTTTCGGCCGCGTCCGAAGCGACGCTGCTCGCGGAGATCGCGCGTCTGCTCGACAACGCGCTGCAGGCGCGCTCGCGCTACATGCGACTTGCCGACCGTGCCTCGCGGCTTTACGCACCGGTGGTGCATGCAGCCGCGCTCCTCACCATCATCGGTTGGGTTTTCGCCGGCGCGAGCTGGCACGATGCGATCGTCACCGGTGTCGCCGTGCTGATCATCACCTGCCCCTGCGCGCTGGGGCTCGCGATCCCGACCGTGCAGACGGTGGCCTCGGGCGCGATGTTCAAATCCGGCGTGCTGCTCAACTCGGGCGACGCCATCGAGCGCATGGCCGAAGCCGACCATGTCATCTTCGACAAGACCGGGACGCTGACGCTGCCCGATCTCGAGGTGGCGAATGCGGCCGATATTCCTGCTGACATCTTCGAGCTTGCGGGCCGGCTCGCGCTATCGAGCCATCATCCGGTGGCGGCCGCGGTCGCACGGGCTTCCGGCGCCAAGTCGCCCATCATCGGCGCGGTCGAGGAGGCCGGGCAGGGCGTGCGCGCGACGCTTGACGGCGTCGAGCTTCGCCTCGGCCGTCCGTCATTCTGCGGCGCCGAGACGCTGATCGGGGCCGGCGACACTCTCGAAGCCGAGGCGTCCGTGGTGGCGTTCCGCAAGGGCAGCGAAAAGTTCATCCTGTCGGTGCGGCAAGGCCTGCGTCCCGATGCGCGAGGCGTGATCGCGGCGCTGAAGGCGCGAAATGTCGGCATCGAGATCCTCTCCGGCGACCGCGAGCCGGCGGTAAGGGCGGCGGCCGACGCGCTCGGCATCGCCGAGTGGCGCGCTGGCCTCACGCCGGCCGACAAGATCGCGCGGATCGAGGAGTTGAAACGGCGTGGCCAAAAGGTGCTGATGGTCGGCGACGGCATGAACGATGCGCCCTCGCTTGCGGCGGCCCATGTCTCGATGTCGCCGATCTCCGCTGCGCATCTCAGCCAGTCGACGGCCGATCTCATCTTCCTCGGCAAGCCGCTGGCGCCGGTGGTTGCCGCGGTCGACTTCTCGCGCAAGGCGCTGCATTTGATGCGCGAAAACCTCTGGCTTGCGATCGGCTACAACGTCCTGTCGGTGCCGATCGCGATCAGCGGCGTCGTGACGCCCCTCATCGCGGCCGCCGCCATGAGCGGCTCGTCGATCCTCGTCATGTTGAATTCGCTGCGGGCCCGCAGCGTCTCGCAGGAGAGAGTGTGATGGAAATCCTCGTCATCCTGGTCCCGCTGGCGCTGGCGCTCGGGCTTGCAGGCCTCGCCGCCTTTCTCTGGTCGCTCCGCAGCGGCCAGTACGACGACCTCGAGGGCGCCGCCTGGCGTGCGATCGCCGACGACGATCCGCCGCAGGAGGCGCAAGCCAAGCGCTAGCGGTCGCTCTTCAGCGCAAACGTCAGGAGCGCCGCAATCGCGAGCGCGGCTCCAATACCAGCCACACAGGCGGGCCATCCCAAGGAATCGAACAGCCGGCCGAGCACGGCGGTGCCGGCGAGGCCGCCGCAGAAATAGCAGGCGAGATAGGTTCCGCTGGCAACGCCGCGGTTTTCGGCGGCCGCCTGTCCGACGAAGCCGGTCGCGGCCGCCTGGGCAAAGAAGGTGCCGGCACCAACCAGCACCATGCCCGCGAGGACGGCGGCAAGATGCGCGGTCAGCATCAACGGCAGGCCGATCGCGGCAACGCCAAGCGCAGCCCAGATGGTCGGGCGCGTTCCGATCCGCGCCGCAGCGCCGCCGGCGAATAGGGTCGTGACGACCGATGGCAGGAAAACCAGATACACCAGACCGAGGTCCATCATGCCCAGCGACAGTGGCGGTCGCACCAGCACGAAATTGACGAACGTGAAGGTACCGATGAAGGCGAACAGGATACAGAAGCCGAGCCCGTAAGCCGCGCGCAGCCGCGGATTGCGCCAGTGAGCCGATACGGCCCTGAGCGGGGAGGCCGTCAGCGTCATGGCTTGCATCGGCTCGACGCGCGCGATGGTGAAATAAACCAGCACCGCTCCCGCGAGGTTGAGCGCAGCGAAGACGTAGAAGTTCCAGGCGAGGCCGAGGGTGTCGGCGAGTGCGGCCGACATCAGCCGGCCGACCAGATTGCTCGCGACATTGCCGGTGATGTAGGCGGCGAATGCGCCGCCGGCGTCCATGGCGCTGCACTGCTCGCCGAGATAGGCGAGCGTCAGCGCGAAAGCGGAGGCCATGCAGAGGCCCTGGACGACGCGCAAACCGGTGAAAACGGCGAGATTGGGCGCCCACGCGAGCAGGCTGGTGGGAACGGCAAGCATGGTCAGGCTCAAGAGGATGCCGAGCCGTCGATCGATGCGCGGGCTGAAGAAGCCGACCACGAGGCTGGCGATCGCCATGCCGAAGGTGCTTGCATTGACGGCAAAGCCCATCGCGGCCGGCGTCACGCCGTAGTGCCGCGTCAGCGAAGGAAGGATCGCCTGCGTGGCGAACAGGTCGACCACGGTGAGGAATGCGGTGAGACCGATCACGAGAGAGCGAAGTGCAACGTTTGGCGAGTGGACGTGCATCTCGATGGCGGCGGGCTTTATGCGCGCGGAAAGATCAGTCATGGAACGGCTCCTGTGCAGGGCAGGCGCCATTCCGGGTTCGGCGCTTCGAGCCGCCCCGGAATGACGCGGGCGGGCGATTGCACCCGTCACATGTTGTGGTCATGCGGGTCCCTGCGGACGTCGCCCACATAGAGGATGACGGTCTCCTTGCCGAGATTCTTCCACCAGTGCGAGGTGCCGTAGACCTCGGGACGGAGATCGCCGGCCTTGTGCACGATCGGATCGATGCAGTTGGAGGCGTATTCGACGATCTCGCCTTGCTGGACGAAGATCAGGGCGGGGCGGTCGTCATGGCTGTGCCAGGGCACGATGCCGCCGGGCTCGATCGTCAGTTTGCGGAAGCGCAACTCGCGATCCCTGATATTGGCGGGCTGCTTCGCCAGGTCGATCGCGCCGAGGGTCACGTCGGTGACGCCGACGGGCTTATGGTCGACCATCTGGCGTGCATTCGGCTTGATCTTGTCGGCCGGGCATTCGCCGGCGAGCGCTGCTTGCGCCGAGACCACGAGTGCGCCGGCGATGGCAAGGCCTGTCCAGACCGCGCGCGACGCTGTCAGATGCGTGAACATGGATAAACTCCTTTGTTGCTCGCCGGGGTTCATCGACCGCCGGCAATGGCATCAGCTTCGCCGAAGCCGCGCCTCTCCTGAAATGCCGTCTTGCTCTCGCTGCGATAGCTCCGCGCTATGTCGATAGGCGGCGGCTATCGAACCGATCCGGAAACGGCATTTCCGCTTGCGCGGCGTCCGGCGTTCGATGGCAGGGCGCCCGATTGGCGGGCGTTCACGTCAATCCGGAGGAGCATCCATGACGAAGCTGTCCAAGACCCTGATCGCCACCGCCGCGTTCGCGGTCATCGCCACCTCGGCCTTCTCGGAGGCCGCCTGGGATTTCAAGGCCGGAATGGCCTACGTCTATGGCGGGCCCGGCAAGATGTCGGCAATGGCCATGGCCTCGACCGAGAAGAACCACGGCGCGATGATGAAGAATGCGAAGAAAGTGCCTGAAAACACCGTCTTCTTCATGGACGATGGCGCGCTGTATTACACGCCAGGGCGGCTCGATCCGACCGGCAATTTCTACGTGAACTGAAGCGGCCTTCGCGCGACGGCCGCCCCTTGCGGGCGGCCGGACCACGAAACTAGTATTCGCCCCAAGAACGCCGGAGCGGAAGATGACGTCTCTCTCACCAGCCAATGCCGAGCGGCTCAGGCTTGCCCTCCAGCGCTGCCGCGAGATGGAGGGCACGCTGAACGAACAGCTCCGCGCCTATGCCGACGCAAGCCGCGAGGTGTTCCCGGCCTATGGCCAAGCAGTCGATCGCCTGGTCGCGAGATTGAACGGGAACGGTGGCGGCGAGACCGCGCCGCGGCCGGGCGATGCCATGCCGCCATTCGTGCTGCCCGACGAGAGTGGCCATCTCGTCACATTGCCCGCGCTGCTGGCGAACGGTCCGGTCGCGGTGATGTTCTTTCGCGGCCATTGGTGCCCTTATTGCCGGCTCAATGTTGGCGCGGTGACTCAGGCACAGGACCGCATCAAGGCAATGGGAGCGCAGATCGTCGCGATCATGCCGGAGACACAGGAGTTCACCGGAAGGTTCAAGACCGAGTCCGGAGCGCCGTTTCCGGTACTGACCGATCTGGACAACGGCTATGCGCTCTCGCTCAATCTCGCGATCTGGCTCGGTGCCGAGATTCAAGAGCTGTTGTCCTATCAGGACATGGCGAAGTTTCACGGCAACGATGGCTGGATGCTGCCGATCCCGGCCGTGTTCGTCGTCGGCCGCGACGGCACCGTGAAAGCCCGCTTCGTCGATCCCGATTTCCGCAGGCGCATGGAGATCGACGATCTGCTTGCGGCGTTGGAGAGCGCGAGCCGGGAGGACTAAGTTTCACGTGAAGCGGGCTGCTCTTCCTTCTCCCCTTGTGGGAGAAGGTGGCGCGAAGCGCCGGATGAGGGGTTTGCTTCCATGAATACAAGCTGAGAGGGTGACTTGCGGAGAGAGACCCCTCACCCGGCTTCGCTTCGCGAAGCCACCCTCTCCCACAAGGAGAGAGGGTGCAGTGAGCATTGCTTCTGCACTACCCCGCAATCTCCCGCCAATCCGCGCCACGCAGCAGGCGCATGACGGCGTTGGCCACCGCCGTGCGCTGGCGGCCGGCGACGCCATACAGGCTTACGGTGCGGCGGGCGTCCAGTCCTGCGACTGCGGTCCGCTTTAGGGTCTGCGGCACGGACGAGGTATGCGGCATCATCGCAATGCCGATATCGGCTTCCACCAGCTCGATCAGATCGTGCTCGCTCGCAATCTCGTGGCCATGGTCGACGTCGATCCCGTGCTCGCGGAGGCTAGCCGAGATGCGCCGGGATTGCTCGCAGAAGGTCCGGCCGAGCAATTGCTCCGAGCGCAGGTCGTCGAGCTCGATCGTGCTGCGATCGGCCAGTCGATGCTCTCTGTTGACGACGAGCTCGAATGTCTCGGTGAACAACGGCCAGACATCGAGCCGCTCCCAGGCCTCGTCGATATCGGCGGCGATGCCGAGCTCGGCTTCGCCCTTCTTCAGGAAATCGGCGACCTCGCGGCTCGAGCCGCGCAGGAAGCGGAGTTCGAGCCGGTTGAATTGCCGCTTGATCTGCTTGAGATGGGGAATGAGCAAAGCGAGATCGACCGAATGCGTCAACGCGATGCGCAGCGCGCCGATCTCCCCGCTCTTGAACGAGGAGGCGAGCGAGCGTGCGCCGACGGCCGCATCGTAGCACTGCTTCAGGAGCGGATGCATACGCTGGCCGAGCTCAGTCAATTGAGCCGCCGGCCGTTCGCGGCGGAACAGGTCGCCGCCGAGCTCGGCCTCGAGCTGCTTGATCGCACGCGTCAGCGAAGGCTGCGTCACGTTGCACTCTTCAGCGGCGCGCGTGAAATTCAATAGCTGCGCCACCGCGAGGAAATAGCGGACCTGGTGCATCTCCATGGATCGGCTCCCAGCAAGACCGGCCCGAAATCTAGCCGATCGGGGTGGGGAATGACACCCTGACGGCAATAGCGTCCGCGCATGGTTTCGGAAGCCAATGGGCATTTGCGCAGCGCCCGTTCGTCCCGCACAAGGGAGAGCGTAACAATCGCGCTAGGTCGACGTAGTCTAAGCGACGTCGAGCTTGACGGGAGGTGGCACATGCAGAGCACCATTCAACGCATCAGGTCAGGGGACCTGCCGGGCCAGGTCGTCCTGGTGCTCCAGGGCGGCGGCGCGCTCGGCTCCTACCAGGCCGGCGTCTACCAGGCGCTGCACGAGGCCGGCATCGAGCCGGACTGGATCATCGGCACCTCCATCGGGGCGATCAACGCCAGTCTGATCGCCGGCAATGAGCCGCAGGACCGGCTGCCGCGGCTGAAAGAGTTCTGGAAGCGGGTGGAGCAGAATCCGGTCTGGAATCCGCGTATCGCGTTCCCGGGCTTCAACGAGAAATTGGCCTATTGGTCGACGATTACGAGCGGCATTCCAGGTTTCTTCCGGCCCAATCCGTTGGCGCATGCCGGAGATTCATATCCACTTGGGGCGGATCACGCCGGATTCTATTCGACCGCTCCGCTGGAAAAGACGTTGCTCGATCTCGTCGACTTCAATCTGGTCAATCGCTGCGTGCCGCGCCTCACGGTCGGTGCGGCTCACGTCCGGACCAGCCGGATGCGGTACTTCGACAGTCGCGACGGCGATCTGACGGTGAAGCATGTCATGGCCTCGGGAGCGCTGCCGCCGGCCTTCCCTGCGGTGCGCATCGACGGCGAGCTCTATTGGGACGGCGGCATTCTGTCGAACACGCCGACCGAGGCCGTCTTCGACGACAACCCGCGCAAGGACTCGCTGATCTTCGCCGTCCATCTGTGGAATCCCGTCGGCGCCGAGCCGACGACGATGGCGGAGGTGCTGAACCGGCACAAGGACGTGCAGTATTCCAGCCGGATCGCGAGCCAGATCGTCCGCCAACAGCAGGCTCATCGTCTGCGTCACGTCATCAACCAGCTCGCGGCGCGATTGCCCGAGAGCGAGCGCAGCGATCCGGCCGTGCGCGAGCTGATGAGCTATGGCTGTCCGACACGCATGCACGTGGTGCGCCTGCTGGCGCCGCAACTCGATCGCGAGACCCACACCAAGGACATCGACTTCAGCCCGTCAGGCATCATGCGGCGCTGGGATGCCGGCTATGCTCACACCAGCACGGTGCTTGCGCGCGCGCCGTGGATCGGGGAGTTCGATCCGCTGTCCGGCGTGGTGCTGCACGAGCACATCGAGGAGATGCCGATGGCGGCGGAGTGACACCGGATCACACGTCGCTTCACGCAATGACGACTTCGCGGGACCGCAAGGCTAGGCTATTGTCGGTGCATCCGCGTCGAGGGGCTTGCAATTGGTCGCCGAGAAAGATCTGGAGGCTGCGCTCAATCTCGTCCGGGCTGACGCCGCGGGATCGAATGCGGGCGTTTTCGGCCCGGCCTCGGTGACGTGGCGGCTCGATCGGGAAGCCGTGATTTTTCTCGGCGCGGGCCGCGCGCTGCTGCTTCAACTTGCGCATCCCTGGGTCGCTGCCGCGATCGCCGAGCACTCGCGGACGCTTGCCGATCCGATCGGTCGCTTCCATCGCACGTTCGACATCATGTTCGCCATGGTGTTCGGCTCGCTCGACAGGGCGCTTCTGTCGGCCCGGCAGCTCCATCGGCGCCATACCATGATCGTTGGACACATGCCTGAGGCGGTCGGTCCGTTCGCGGCCGGCTCGAGCTACTGCGCCAACGACGTTGCGGCGCTGCGCTGGGTCCACGCGACCTTGGTCGAGACCGCGCTCATGGCACATGACCTGGTTCTGCCGCCATTCTCGGCGGAGGAGCGCGAGCGTTACTGGAGCGAGAGCAGGATGTACGGCGCCTTGTTTGGGCTCACGCCGGACGACCTTCCGGCGGACTGGTCAGCCTTTGCAGCCTACAACGAGGCGATGGCGCAATCGGACACGCTCACCGTCAGCGCCGCGGCGCGCGAGGTCGCCACGCAGATTCTTGGCGGTGCGCGTCCGTGGTTGCGGCCACCGCGATGGTATCGCGCCGTGACTGCGAGCATGCTGCCGGAGCGGCTGCGCGCGGGCTTCGGCCTTGCGCTTGACGAGCCGGACGTCAGGACCGCCGACCGTGCGCTGACGTGGATACGACGCGTCTATCCGAGATTGCCCGACCGGCTGCGTTATGTCGGCCCCTATCAGGAAGCGCAGGCGCGGTTGAATGGCAAGACCGAGCCCGATTGGATGACGCGCTGTCTGAATCGGGCGTGGATCGGACGGCCGCAAATGGATGACCGCGGCAGGTAGAGGCTCGGGAAGATGCTCGCAATGACGGAAAATGTGGACGCGCCGTCGCGCCCTCACACAGAGGCCACCCTTCGGTACAGCGCATTGTAGCAGCCGGCTGAGATTTTCCACGAGAACGAGCGTGCCATCGCGCTGCGGCGCATGGAGTCGAGGCGGTCCTGTGCCATGAAGGTCGAGAACGCCCGGCGGACGCCGCCGAGAAATGATTCGTGCGACGGCTTCGGGAATAGGAATCCGGTCTCACCATCGGTGATGGTCTCGGCCAGCCCGCCGGTCTGGTGGCCGATCGGCAGCGAGCCGAAGCGCTGGGCGTACATCTGACTGAGGCCGCACGGCTCGAAACGCGACGGCATGAGGATGAAATCACTACCGGCGAAGATCCGTCGGGCCTGGGCCTCGTTGAAGCCGATGACGACGCCGATGGAGTCCGGGCGGCGGCGATGCGCCGCGATCAGCGCCTGCTCGAGCGCCGGCTCGCCGGAGCCGGTGACCACGATCTGGCCGCCGGCATCGATGATCTCGTCGGCCGCCGACAGCACGAGGTCGATGCCCTTCTGGTGCACCAGGCGCGCGACGATCCCGAACATCGGCCCGCGCGACACCGCAAGCCCGAACTGCTTGCGGACATAGTCCGCATTGGCTTTCTTGCCGACCCAGTCGCCGGCGCCGAATTGCTGGGCGAGCTGCGCGCAGGAGCGCGGGTCCCAGCTCTCGTCGATACCGTTCAGGATACCGGTGAGCTCGGCGGCATCGGAACGGACCCGCAACAGGCCTTCCAGCCCGCAGCCGAATTCCGGCGTGGTGATCTCCCGCGCATAGGTGCCGCTGACGGTCGTAAGGTGCGAGGCATAGACCAGCCCCGCCTTGAGGAAGGAGAGCTGGTCATAGAACTCGATGCCGTCGATATGGAAGGAGCTCTCCGGTGCGCCGATGCGTCGCAGCGCGTCCTTCGGGAAGAGTCCCTGATAGGCGAGGTTGTGGATGGTCAGGATCGACGGGATACCGGAGCCGCGCCAGGCGAGATAAGCCGGCACCAGCGAGGCCTGCCAGTCATTGGCATGGACCAGGTCTGCTGCCCAATCCTTGTCCAGGCTGCCTGCGGCCAGCTCAGCGGCCGCCGAAGCAAGGCGCGCGAAGCGGATATCGTTGTCCGGCCAGTCGCGCCCGGTCTCGTCGCCGTAAGGGTTGCCGGGACGGTCGTAGAGTTGCGAGCACAACAGCACATAGACCGGCAGACCGTCCTTGGTCGAGGCCCGGCCCAGCGAGCAGGCCGGCATCTCCGCGAAGGCCGGACAGCGGCCAACGACCTGAACATGCGTGAGTTGTTCGATGATATCGCGATAGCCGGGGAGCATGATCCGGATATCGGCGAAGGAGCGGAGGGCTCTGGGGAGGGCAGCCGAAACGGCGCCAAGTCCGCCTACGCGGACGAAATC
Organism: Bradyrhizobium sp. ISRA430; assembly: GCF_029909975.1. Lineage (NCBI taxonomy): Bacteria > Pseudomonadati > Pseudomonadota > Alphaproteobacteria > Hyphomicrobiales > Nitrobacteraceae > Bradyrhizobium > Bradyrhizobium sp. ISRA430. Next base: position 2,678,267 of record NZ_CP094516.1, on the reverse strand, counting down.
GTCCATCTCGGTCGTGACGAATAAGACCCTCAAGAATGATGCCCTCTTCCGAGCCCGTTTGCTGCTATGCAAGAACGGGTCCAGTTACCCGGCATTCCCAAGTCCGCCCGCAATACACGTCCGCCCGGTAAGGACTTTCCTACCGGGCCGGCGCCATCTAGGGTCGCCGCATCAACCAAGAAGAACACCCATTGTTCCTAGGGGGGACTCCCGGAATGCAGCTAGCAGACAAGCATGAGGGGACGACGACAAAGGCCTTCGCCGGCCTGCGGGTCCTCGACTTTTCGACGACGATCGCCGGCCCCCATTGCGCGCGGATGCTCGCCGACATGGGCGCCGAGGTGATCAAGATCGAGACCGACGGCGGCGAGACGATGCGGACCCGGCCGCCGCTGCGCAAGGGCTGCAGCACCGTGTTCGGCCAGCTCAATGTCGGCAAGAAGAGCATCGTGCTCGACCTGAAGTCGGAGGACGGCAAGGAGGCTGTGCGGCGGCTGGCCGCGACCGCCGATATCCTGGTCGAGAATTTCCGTCCCGGGGTGATGCGCCGCCTGCGGCTCGACTACGACAGCCTGCGCCCGGTCAATCCGAAGCTGATCTACTGCTCGATCTCCGGCTATGGCCAGGCCGGCCCGTCGGCCGAGCTGCCGGCCTATGCGCCGGTGATCCATGCGGCGTCCGGCTATGACATGGCGCATCTCGCCTACCAGCCCGGCCGCAACCGTCCCGACTATTGCGGCATCTACCATGCCGACGTCGTGACCGGCACCTACGGCTTCGGCGCGATCGCCTCTGCGCTGTATCAGCGTACGGTCACCGGCCGCGGCCAGCACATCGACGTCTCCATGCTGGAATCGATGCTGACGCTGACGGTGATCGAGTTGCAGAGCTCGCAGTTCGCCGTGAAGCCGCCGCCGCGCCCGATGTTCGGCCCGACCGAGACGGCGAACGGCTACCTCATGATCACCGTCGCCAGCGAGAAGACGTTTCAGGCGCTGATGGGCGTGATCGGCCAGCCGGAATGGATATTGGACCCGCGCTTCTCGAGCTATGGCGCGCGGCGCGACAACTGGGCTGACATGATGGACGGCGTCGAGGCGTGGTCGCGGCAGCTCACGACCGACGCATGCCTTGCCGCGCTCGCTGAGGCCGGCGTACCGGCTTCGGCCTACCGCACCGTGGCCGAAGCGCTGCGCGACCCGCAGCTCGCGTATCGCAAGGCGCTGTCTTACGTCGAGGACGAAGGTGGCTCCTTCCAGGTCCTCAACCTGCCGTTCCGGATGTCGGGCGCCGATACCATGCCGGGCACGACGATGGCCGTGCTCGGCGAGCATACGCGCGCGCTGCGCGAGGAGATTGGCCTCGCCGACAATGCGTCAATTCCGTCAGGCAAAACGGCTGCGCAGGGTTGAAGGACATCGTGGCGGCTGCATGCGATGCAGTTTCCCGCGGCCGCTTGCCATCGTCCGGCGGCGTAAACTAAGACAGGTCCGAATTTGTCTCGCTGGGCCGGCCGTGGCATGCTGGCGGCGACAACAAGAAGCATGCGGGAGACGCCCATGAAGAGTTTCAAGGTTGCCGATTTCAAGGCGCCGCTGAAGGAGTTCGATCAGCCGACGCCGGAGCCCCAGGGCACGCAGGTGCTGATCAAGGTGAAGGCGGCCGGCGTCTGCCACAGCGACCTGCATATCTGGGAAGGCGGCTACGATCTCGGCCACGGCCGCAAACCGCTGTCGCTCAAAGATCGCGGCATCAACCTGCCGCTGACCATGGGCCACGAGACGGTAGGCGAGGTCATCGCCTTCGGACCGGACGTGAAGCCAACCGACCAGGGCGATCTCAGGCTCGGCGATGTCGGTCTCGTCTATCCCTGGATCGGCTGCGGCAAATGCGCGACCTGCCTTGCCGGCGACGAGAACATGTGCCTGACGCCGCGCTCGCTCGGCGTCTATTGCGACGGCGGCTATGCCGACCACATGCTGGTGCCGCATCCGCGCTATCTGCTCAATCTTAGGGGACTTGATCCTGCGACGACTGCGCCCTACGCCTGCTCGGGCGTCACCACCTACAGCGCGCTGAAGAAGGTCGAGCAGCATTTCGACACGCCGATCGTGATGTTCGGCGCCGGCGGCCTCGGCCTGATGGCGCTGTCGCTGCTCAAGGCGATGGGCGGCAAGGGCGCGATCATGGTCGACATCGACGCGCGGAAGCGCGAGGCGGCGGAGAAGGCCGGCGCGCTCGCCACCGTCGATCCCAAGGCGCCGGACGCACTGGAGCAGCTCGCCAGGAAGGCGGGCGGGCCGATCCGCGCCGTGATCGACCTCGTCGGCAATGCCGCGACGACGCAGCTTGGCTTCGACTGCCTGACCAAGGGCGGCAAGCTTATCATCGTCGGCCTGTTCGGCGGCGGTGCGACCTGGGCGCTGCCGCTGATCCCGATCAAGGCGGTGACGATCCAGGGCAGCTATGTCGGCAACCTGCGCGAGACGCAGGAGCTGCTCGACCTCGTCCGCACCAAGAAGGTGCCGCCGATCCCGGTGACGCCGTTGCCGCTGGCCAAGGCCAATGACGCACTGATGCAATTGCAGCAGGGCGCGGTGGTCGGACGCACGGTGCTGACGCCGTAGCAAACGCACTATCCTCCGTCATTGCGAGCGCAGCGAAGCAATCCAGACTGTTTCCGCGGATGCATTTCTGGATTGCTTCGCTGCGCTCGCAATGACAACTTGGTTCTTCTCTTCGCTCAGGAACCCCCATGTCCGCAAATAACGCCTTCCACATTGCCGTGCTCGCCGGCGACGGCATCGGTCCCGAGGTCATGGCGCCCGCGATCGAGGTGTTGCGCAAGATCGAGTCTAAATCGGGCTTGAGCTTCCGCTTCACCGACGCGCCGGCCGGCGCCAACAATTATCTCGCGACCGGCAAGTCGATGCCGGACTCTACGATCAAACTTTGCGAAGAGGCGGATGCGATCCTGCTCGGCGCCTGTGGCCTGCCGTCGGTGCGCTACCCCGATAACACCGAGATCGCGCCGCAGATCGAGCTGCGCTTCATCTTCGATCTCTATGCCGGCGTGCGTCCGGCGCGGCTCATTCCGGGCGTGCCGAGCCCGATCGTCGGCGCTGATCAGCGCGGCATCGATCTTGTCGTGATTAGGGAGTCCACCGAAGGCCTGTTCGCGTCGATGGGCAAGGGCGTCGTCACGCATGAGGACGCGCGCGAGACCATGGTGATCTCGCGCAAGACCTCCGAGCGCCTGTTCGAGTTCTCGTTCCGGCTCGCCGAGCGGCGCAAGGCGCGCGGCCGGCCGGGTGCGCTCGCCTGCGTCGACAAGGCGAACGTGTTCAAGGCCTTCGCTTTCTTCCGCGGCATCTTCGACGAGATCGCCAAAGGCCATCCCGAGGTGAAGACGGACCGCCTCTATGTCGATGCCTGTTCGGCGATGCTGGTCAAGCGGCCCTGGGATTTCGACGTGATGGTGATGGAGAACATGTTCGGCGACATCGTCTCCGACATCACTGCCAGCCTGATCGGCGGCCTCGGCATGGCCCCGTCAGCCGACATCGGTGACCGCTACGCGGTGTTCCAGCCGTGCCATGGCACGGCACCTGATATCATGGGGCAGGGCAAGGCCAATCCCACCGGCATGATCCTGTCGGCCGCGATGATGCTGGACTGGCTCGCCGACAAGCACGGTTTGGAAAGCGCAGCCGAGGCTGGCGAAAAGATCGAGCGCGCGGTGGATCAGGTCTATGCCGACGGCATCAAGCCGATGGAATTCGGCGGCAGCAATGGCACTGCCGATATCGCGAAAGCCGTGCTTGCGGCGTTGTAGTCAGAACGCGCACAAGAGAAAGGGGCCCGTGGGCCCCTTCATCGTTCACCAGCGGTGCCAGCGGTGCCAGGGGTGGCCCCAGCCCCACGGACGCGGTCCGTAGAAGCGTCGCGGGCCGCCATAATAGCCGTAGGCGCCGTAATAGTTCGGGCGCCACCAGCAGCGGCCCCAGGCGTTACACACCATGCGCACCTGATCGACGTTCGCGGCCGGGCCGCTTGCGATTCGATCGGCTTGCGGAATGCCGTTCGGCATCGCCGCCAGAGCCTGCCCTGACGCGAGCGCAGCACCGCCCATGGCAGCCAGACCAAGAACAGCAAACTTGAGTTTCATCGCAATCTCCCTCGTTGGTGGCGGAAGAACACTCGGGAGATCAGTTGGTTGCTGTTGCAGCGCGGGGCAGCGAGGAATTTAATCTTCCTGAATGCGGGTTCAGCTTCAGCGCCCCTGGAACTGCGGCTTGCGCTTCTCCATGAAGGCCTGTCGACCCTCGCGGAAATCCGCACTGTCCATGCAGGCGTTCCCGATCGTCTTGATCGCCTCCATGTCGCGCCGGCTTTCGTCCTTCAGCACCTGCGCGATGGTGATCTTGGCGGCCTTGATCGAGAGCGGTGCGTTCCCCGAGATCGTTTCCGCAATTGCCATGGTCTCGCCCCAGAGCTGATCATCCGGGATCATCCGCTCGATCAGCCCGATGCGCAGCGCCTCCTCCGCATCGATGCGCATGCCCGTGTACATCAGCAGCCGCGCCCAGGACGGCCCGACCAGCGACACCAGATTCCGCAACCCGTCATAGCCATAGGCGATGCCGAGTTTCGCCGCGGGAATGCCGAACTGGCTGCCGTGGGAAGCAATGCGAATGTCGGCGAGCATCGCGACCTGCATGCCGCCGCCGAGACAAAAGCCCTGGATGCAGGCGATCGTCGGCTTGGGATAGTCGGCGAGAAGCGCGCGCTGGGCCGCACTACGCTTGGCGTATTCTTCCGACGCCGCTGCATTGTGTCGGGACTTCTCGAATTGGCTGATGTCGGCACCCGACACGAACGCCTTGCCGCCGGCGCCGCGCAGGATCACGACGCGCACCGCATCGTCGTCGCGCAAGCTCGTCAGCGCCTCGCCAAATCCCGCCCACATCTCCAGCGACATTGCATTGCGCTTGTCGGGATTGTTGAAGGTGATCACGCCGACGCCGTCGGCAGTGTGCTTGAGGATCTTGCCGTCGGCGTGGGAGGTTTCGGTCGTGTTGGATTGGTCCGGCATCGCGCACCCGCTTTTCTTTTGACGGGCGCAATGTGCGGCTGACGCGATGTCAGGGTCAACGGCGGCGAGGCAAGGACTTTGCATCCGCCTGCGCCGCGATTGCATGGCCACGTGCGCAGTCGGCGGGACCAGGTCGCGGCAGAGCCTGAATGGGTTCGCGAAAACCGCGGGTGCGATGGCCGGCAGGATGCCGGAAAAGAAAAAAGGGGCAGTCAGACCGCCCCGAAAGAAAAAGAATCGCGTCATGCGCGCGCCGCACGGTCTCGTTCAATCCGGCCACGCCCCCGCGACGCGGCGGATTGAACACCGGCCCTGATGGCCAGACCTCCGGTCGATCTCAGCCTTCGTTCGCCGCGATCGATTCCATCAGCGAGACGAGCTGACGCTGCACCGTCTGGTCCTTGATCTTGCTGTAGGCGCGCAGCAGCCGGAGGCTGAAGGCGCTGTCGAGGAAGAGCAGGCTCTCGACCTCGCGCGCCTTGTTGTCGCCGTCATAGAAGAAGGTGACGGGCACATCGAGGGCGGCGGCGATCTGCTGAAGGCGAGCCGCGCCGACCCGATTGACGCCCTTCTCGTACTTTTGGACCTGCTGGAAGCTGACGCCGAGCTTTTCGCCCAGCTCGGCCTGCGAGATCTTCATCTCGACGCGGCGGAGCCGGATCCGCTTGCCAAGCTCGATGTCCGGCTTGCCGGCACTGCGCTGCTTCATTCTCTTTGCCGCTGCTTTCATATTGTTCTCACCGTTCTTCGGTTGAAAATCCCCCGAAGAGCTGGGTCAGGGGTTCGCCCATATACAAGTCCTTGAATTCATGCGGATGCACGAACTCGTCCTTAAACCACGGGAAGCGTGCCGGATTGAAAGCTTCGATCAGCCAGTCAATCATGTGCCGCACTCTCGGAATCCGGCCGCTACCGGGATGGTAGGACAACCAGATATCCAGCGGTCTGTTCAGCTCGACGTCCAGTGGAGTCAACTTCCCGCCAAGCGCAATGGCGTAGCTCGGGAATACGCCGATTCCGGCGCCATTCGCGACAGCCCAGTAGTTGGCGCTTGAGACGTTGGTCTTCATGACCAGAAGGTCACGCTCGGGAACGCCTGGGAAGAAGCTCTCAAAAGTTTCCTTGGCGGCGAGCTGGTCGGCGAACTGCAGCACCAGACGATGCTTGATCAATTCCGTCGCCGATCGCGGCGCGCCATGCTTCTCGACATATTTCTTCGCGGCCCAGAACATCAGATGCATGCGGCCGAGCCGCACCAGCTTGATGTCGAGCGCGGAGGGGCGCGACAGATGGATGGCGACGTCGGCCTCGTGGCGGGAGACGTCGGCCGAGCGCATCGCGCAATGCAGGTCGACCAGAATCTTCGGATAGGCCTGCTGGAATTCGACGAGCCGCGGGGCCAGCCAGAATGTCCCGAGTCCCTCGGTGACGGCGACCCGAACCTCGCCGGTCAGCGCGTTGACCATCGAATCGCTGGCGCGCAGGACGTCGAAGGTGGCCGCCTCCATTCGTTCGACCGCCGAGACCACCAGCGCGCCGTCGTCAGTCAGATGCGTGCCGTGAACGTCGCGCGTGAACAGGGTGGTGCCGGTCTGGCGCTCGAAATCGTCGATTCGCCGGCGGACTGCGTTGATCGACAACGAAAGGCGTTCGGCCGCCGAGCGGAAACTGCCGCAACGGACAACTTCAAGGAATATCCGGGCCGCATCCCAATCCGAGAGGCCGCCGAGATTTGCTTTCTGGCGTTCTTCCAGTGGAACGCCCCTTTCCGCCAAGAGGTGCATACAAGTCCTTCCGGCCCGCTAAACTGGCAGAATCTTGCGCAAACCACAACCACGGCGGGTTGCGGGGCGACGACTTTTGAACGTCATCCTTTACTCGCCACGAGTGGTATTTGGGTGCGCTGGGGGGCTGGAATCGGACAGAAGATCGTCCGGAAGAGGGGTATCGCGTGCGTTCCGTAGCGAGCCTTGAGATGGCTGCGAGGAGAGCGGATCCGTCCGGAAGGATGGGCGTTGCGCGGTGGCCTGTCCGAGGCTGCGATGGGGATCGTTCGTCCCGCGCCAGGCGTTGTGCTCTTCGCCGGTTCGACCTCCGCCGCTCGCGCTGTGGGTTACTCTTGGGTGGAATCCCGGCTTTGGGCTCGGAACGCCCTGAATTCGTGTTCGAAGGCGTAAAGTCCACGTGCTATCCTCACCCTGGTATGGGGGCCGTGGGGAACATTACCGTCACTTCTCACAGGCCGAACGAACGGAAAGAACGCCGGTGTCGCATTTAGACGAACAATTGCAGTCGGTGCTGGGAACGCTCGAGGAGTGCCGCAAGGTCCTCAACCAGAACAACGGCCGGGAGACGGCCGAATTGCTCTCGATTGTCATCCTCGATTTGAGGATGAGGCTCAAAGGAATTGACAATGCCGATCTTCGGGCATTGTGCGACGAAATGCTGCGGAGCGCTGGAAGCGAACCGCAGCCGCCTTCCAAGCAGACGCAGGACCAGCCCCGGCGTCCGCTGCTCCGCGTGGTGAAATAGCCGCGCCGCCCCAATCCCGCTTTTGCGAGATTTGTGCGCGTCCCGATGCCGCATCTGTGATCACAGACGGCATCGGGAGGAGCCCTGGTTTGCCTGCGCCTCTGTTGCGCATTCTCCGGCATCGGCTACACCAGAGCCGGTCCGGCTCCGGTCTCGCGCAGTCCTCGCGCGCTGTGCCTGGGGCCTGAAATGGCTCCGACTGCATCATGCAAAATGTTTCGATCCCGGCGGCGCTGATAGCCGGCCTCGTCAGCTTTCTCTCCCCCTGCGTCCTGCCCCTGGTTCCGCCCTATCTGATCTATCTCACCGGTGCCACGATCGAGCATGTCGAGAGCGAGGAGCCGGCATCGGCCTCCAAGCGCGCGGTCATGATGTCGGCGCTGCTGTTCGTTCTCGGCTTCTCCACGGTCTTCGTCGCCCTGGGTGCCAGCGCCTCACTGATCGGCGGGCTGATCCGCGCCTGGTCGGCCGAGCTTTCGATCCTCGCCGGCATCGTCATCATCGTGATGGGTCTGCACTTCCTCGGATTGACGCGCATTGGGTTCCTGATGCGCGAAGGCCGGCTGCCGATCCCGAAACCCGTCGGCCTCTGGGGCGCCTACGTCATGGGGCTTGCCTTCGCCTTCGGCTGGACGCCCTGCATCGGCCCGATCCTCGCCGCGATCCTCTCGATCGCCGCGGCAGAGGCGACGGTGACGAAGGGGGCAGGGCTGCTCGCGGTCTATTCCGCAGGTCTCGGCATTCCCTTCCTGATCGCCGCGCTGATGATCGAGCAGTTCTCGAAACTGTTCGCGCGCATGAAGCGGCAGCTCGTCAATGTCGAGCGCGCCATGGGCGTGTTGATGGTGATCACCGGAATCGGATTTCTGACCGGTGCTGTCTCGAACGTGAGCATCTGGCTGCTCGAGACGTTCCCGGTGCTTCAGACGATCGGTTAGGCGCTCACCGCGAAGCGCGCGAGCGCCTTGCGGTCGATCTCGATCCCGAGGCCGGGACCGTCGGGGACGCGAACAGTGCCGTCCTTGTGCTCGATCGGATTCTTCAGGACCGCCTGGCGGATGGGATGCTCGGTGCGGTCGAATTCGAGCAAGGGCTGGAGCGGCGCCAGCGACGTCGGCGTATGCGAGGGCAGCACTGCGAGAAGCTGAAGCGAGGCCGCGATCGCGATGCCGGTGCCCCAGACATGGGGATTGTATCGAATGCCGAACGCCTCGCTCATATCGGCGATCTTCTTGCATTCGCTGAAACCCCCGGCCGCGCAGGTGTCGGGCTGGGCGATGTCCAGCGCATGGGAGGCGAACATCTCACGGAAGCCGAAGCGGGTGAACTCGCATTCGCCGCCCGCGATGGGAATGGTCAGCGCGGATCTCACCGCGCGATAGCCCGCGATGTCCTCCGGCGGAACAGGCTCCTCGAACCAGGCGATATCGTGGCGTTCGATCAGGCGGCCGAGCCGGATCGCCGCCGTCGAGTCATAGGCGTGGTTCGCATCGACCATCAGCGCGACATCCGGGCCGATCGCCTCGCGCACCGCACGCGTCACCGCGGCATCCTCGGCGATATCGAAGCCGACCTTCAGCTTCACCGCACCGAACCCTTCCGCGGCATAACCGGCCGCTTCCTCCGGGAGGTACTGCAGCGGGTCGCCTGATTTGCGCCGGTAGAGTCCGGTTGCATAGGCCTGCACCTCCAGGCGCGCCGCGCCGCCGAGGAGCTGATGCACGGGCACGCCGAAGTGCTTGCCCTTGACGTCCCACAGAGCGATGTCGATGCCGCTCAGTCCCTGGATGACGACGCCCTTTTGGCCGTGATCGCGCAAGCGTGCGTAGATAGTCTGCCACAGCACGTCGGTGCGCAACGGATCCTCACCGATCAGCCATGGCGCGACGCTTTGAACCACCGCGGCGGTCATCCTCGCCGGCCCGTAGCATTCGCCCCAGCCGATGACGCCCGCATCGGTCTCGATCTCGACCAGCATCGCGGTGCGCGTGTCGTACCAGGCCCGCGAATAGGCAAAGGGCTGCGACAGCTTTGCTTCGAGAACGTGTGCGCGAACGTTGGTGATCTTCATGTCATGCCTGTCCTGTTGGTCCGCTTCAGCGCGCCTCGTCCAGCGCGCAACTGATGGTGTAGACGACGCCGCGCGGCAGGAAGTCGACGGTCGCTTCGCCGCCGAGCTGGTCGCGCGCGCTGCGCTCGATCAGGCGCGAGCCGAAGCCGCGCTGAACGGGGGCCGTCACGGGCGGTCCACCGATCTCGGTCCAGATCAGCCGCAGCCGCGGCTTCGGCGAATCGGCGATCACCTCCCAATCCAGCGTTACCCTGCCGGTCTCGTTGGACAGCGCGCCGTATTTCGCGGCGTTAGTGGCCATCTCGTGCACGATCATCGAGAGCACCACGGCAAGCCGCGGCGACAGCGGCGCCGTGGGGCCGAACATCCGGATGCGTTCGGGAGCGGTAAGCATGAAGGCCTGTAGCACGCGGTCGAGCACGTCCTTCAGCTCCGAGCCCTGCCACTTCTCCTGGCTCAACAGATTATGCGCCTCGGCGAGCGCGCCGAGCCGCCCCTCGAACTTCGTCCGCTCGTCCCGGCTCGCGCTGCGGAAGGTCTGCACCGCGATCGCCTGCATCAGCGCCAGCGTATTCTTGACGCGATGGTTGAGCTCCTCGATCAGCAGGTCGTGCAGCATCTCGCCGCGCGCGATCGTGGTCGCCATCCGCACCGCGAAGGTGAGGCCGATCAGGAGCAGCACGCCGCCGATCAGGCCGGTGATCGCGATGTTGCGCCAAAGCGGCGCGATCAGCGAACTCTCCGCGACGCCTGCGGCGACCGTCCAGCCGGTCAGCCTCGAGCGCGTATAGGCGGCTGCGAGCGCGACACCGTCGAGCGAGATCGTCGGGAGGGCGGCTTCGCTCGCGCGAAACATCGCGTTGTAGAGCGAAGGTGAGGCCCGCTTGCCGAACGTCTCGGCTGGATTGGGCGTGCGTGCGAACACGAAGCCCTTGGTGTCCAGAAGCGAGACCGCCCAGTGGTCGTCGGGCCGTTGTTGCTCGACCAGCCGCTGGAAGACGTCGATCGGCGGGCTGAACGAGAGCGCGTAGACGACCTCGCCGTTGCGCAGCACGGGGACTTCGACCGTCACGATCGGGCGCTTCTTGACCGAGCCGATGAACAGATCGGAATATTGCGGCGCCTTGCTCGCAAAGACCCGCTCCACGATCGCATGATTGTTGCGCGGCGGCAGGCTCGCCGTATCGGTCGTCACGGTCGAGAATATCTGACGTCCGGACCTGTCGGCAACGAGCAGGACGCTGTCTCCGCCGTACTGGGCGATGAAGCCGTCCGCCAAGCGCCGGAAGCCGTCGAAGTCACCGCTTCGCAAGGAGTCGCTGAGCGCGAGCACTTGCAATCCACCCGTCATCCGCTGAACCTCGGAGTCGAGCACGAGGCGCATGCTGCGGACCGTCTCCAACACCCGGCGCGTCGCATTGCTGCGATCCTGGTCGTAGTTGTAGTAGGCGAGGCCGACGGCAAAGACGATCAGCGGCAGCGTCGTTCCTGCGACCAGGAGAGCGAGCCGGACCGGCAGGGTGAGCTTTGACAAACGCAGATGCCCTAGCTCCGGCGCGACGGCGCCGGACGGGCGGAGCATAAAGCAGCGCCGCGATTGTGCCACCCCGCATTTTGATCGCGTGGACGGCACTCAAGCTGCAGTGCAAAAGCGCCGGCAGATTGCTCGATCGCGGCGCCATGATGCAACATGCCAGGCGAACATGGCCTATAGTGGATTCTGGTCCGCCAATCGCGGCGCAACTCACGACGCGCGGCTGACAAGTCCGATCCGCGTTTGAGAGTGACCCAATGAAGCATTGGATCCACCGGCTGCCAGGGTTGGAGACGCTCCGTCTATATGAGGCAGCGTGGCTTCCGCATGATATCTTCGCCGGGGTTGTCCTGGCGACAATGCTCGTTCCGGTTGGAATCGCCTACGCGGCGGCATCGGGCCTGCCTGGCATCTATGGTCTTTACGCAACAATCGTGCCGCTGCTGGTCTACGCGTTGTTCGGCCCAAGCCGCATACTTGTCCTGGGCCCGGACTCGGCGCTTGTGGGGATCATCCTGGGTGTTGTCACTCCGTTGGCCGGCGGCGATCCCCTGCGGGCCGCGACGCTCGCCGGCATGATGGCGATCGTTTCGGGGATAGTGTGCATTCTGGCGGGTCTTGCGCGCCTGGGCTTTGTCACCGAACTTCTCTCCAAGCCGATCCGTTATGGCTACATGAACGGAATAGCGCTGACCGTCTTGATCAGCCAATTGCCAACGCTTTTCGGCTTCTCCATCGAGAGCAAAGGACCCTTGCAAAGCTTATTGGCGATCGTCGGCGCAATCCTGGAAGGACGGACAAACTGGGTCGCGCTCGGGATCGGGCTCGCCACATTGGTCGTGATCCTTCTTCTCAAGGACAGCAAGCGACTCCCAGGCATCCTGATCGCGGTTGTCGGGGCAACGATCGTTGTCGGTGTGCTGGATCTTGGAGCAGCTTACGGCTTGAAGGTCGTGGGTCCTCTTCCTCAGGGGCTGCCGGGTTTCGTCGTTCCCTGGATCAGCTACGGCGATGTGGTCCCGGTGCTGGTCGGCGGTTGCGCAATCGCGCTGGTGTCATTTGCCGATACCAGTGTGCTGTCACGTGCCTATGCCGCAAGGTTGGGGGCGCGGGCCGATCCGAACCAGGAATTGGTGGGGCTTGGTGCCGCCAATCTGGTGACCGGATTCTTTCAGGGCTTCTCGATCAGCAGCAGCAGTTCGCGTACACCCGTTGCGGAAGCCGCCGGCGCTCGGACCCAACTCGCCAGTGTCGTTGGCGCACTTGCCATCGCTGCACTCCTGCTGGTGGCGCCGAATCTCCTTCGGCATTTGCCCAGCGCGGCATTGGCGGCCGTGGTCATCGCCGCGGCGATCGGCTTGGTTGAGATCGCCGACCTCAAGCGAATCTATCGCATTCAGCGCTGGGAATTCTGGTTGGCGATCGTCTGCTTTGTCGGTGTCGCAGTGCTCGGTGTGATTCCGGGAATAGGTCTGGCGATCGCAATCGCCATCGTTGAGTTTCTCTGGGACGGCTGGCGCCCTCACTCCGCCGTATTGGGGCGCGCCGACGGCGTCAAAGGCTATCACGACATCACGAGGTACCCGGATGCGCGCCGCATCCCCGGGCTGGTCCTGTTTCGGTGGGATGCGCCGCTGTTCTTCGCCAACGCTGAATTCTTCAAGGAACGTGTCCTGGATGCCGTAGCGACATCGCCAACACCCGTACGCTGGCTGGTCGTTGCGGCGGAGCCGGTGACCAGTGTGGACGTCACTGCCTGCGATGTGGTTGCCGAATTGGATCAGGCGCTGCATGCGCAGGGCATAGAGTTGTGCTTTGCCGAGCTGAAGGATCCGGCAAAGGACAAGCTGAAGAAATTCGGCTTGTTCGCGCAGCTTGGCGAGAACTATTTCTTTCCAACCATCGGCGTCGCCGTTTCTCGTTATCTGTGAAGTGGGACGACTGGGAGGACCGAACCGAAGGCTAGGTCATTTGCCGGCTTTCGAGCGTACGCGGAACCGCCTCGGCGCCGAAGTGCAAAGACCGATTGCGTGATCCGCCGGTGCCGAGGCTATAGATTACTTTCGTCGCCCGCGCCGGTCGCAGCACGAAATTTTGCAGCGCAATCGCCTGCAGCGCTCAGGTCATGCTGATCGCGGTCAGCACCAGGCAGATAGCGTAAACGGCAGCCAGGCTCAGCCCGGCGATCCTGGCTTCCCGATATGGGGACATGAGGTCAGCTCCGGAAGGCGGTCGCCGCGAAGGCGACCGCCTGGTTTCCATCGCATCTCGATCAATCGATTTCCTGAACCACCGTTCGCGTGCCCGGATCCACGAGCATCACGCGATCGCCGGAGTAGACATAGCGATATTGCGTCAGGGACGGACCCCAGTCCGCCGGAACCGCCTCGAGCTCGACGTCTTGCGGCACCGTCCCGCCGACGATGATCTTTTCCTTCGTCACGATCGGGCGCACGCGGTGCTCGGTGATATAGCTTTTGATCTTGGTACGGTATTGCGGCTCGATCTGAACCGCGGCGTGACCGGTTCCGGTCGTCGTCGTCACGGTGGTTTGCGCGATCGCGCCGGTCGAGATAAAGACCGCCGCCGCAGAAAGCAGGAACAGCTTTTTCATCTTGTTCTCCTCAAACGAACTAAGTGCGGCATCAACAACTCACGTTGAGCGACGTTCCCGGGACGAGGAACAAACTGCCGCTTCTTCCCGTTCAAGGATCGTCCGATCCGGAACACCCGGCGGACCAAATGAAGCTGGAGATGGTAACCGCAGCGCTGATGGTTGCTGGAGGGAGGTGTTTGCGGCCGACGAATTCTATGTCGTCCAGGACATCAAGACGAAGAGGCGCACCGTCGTCGACAAGAAGCCGGCGCACAGCCCATGACCGTCATCAGTCCCTCTCGCGAGTGATCGCGGAAAAGCCCGTCGCGAACGAACTACAGGTTACTCTCGGTGATCGCGGCGTAGACCATGCTGCGCAGCTCGCGGCGGATCGGATAGGCGCTCGACGGCAGCACCTGCGTCATGAAGATCGCGATCAGCTCCTCGGCCGGATCGATCCAGAATGACGTCGTGGCCGCGCCGCCCCAATTGTACTCGCCGGGGCTGCCGGCGATCAGCGTTTCGGCCGGGCGCATGGTCACGGCGAAGCCGAGACCGAAGCCGATGCCGTTATACGTCGCCTCGGAGAACAATGAGCGCGACACTTCCGGGAGCGCGCGGCCACCCGGAATGTGGTTGGTCGTCATCAGCGCCAGCGTCTTCGGTCCAATCAGCCGGACGCCGCCGAGCTCGCCGCCGTTGAGCAGCGCGCGGCAGAAGGTGAGATAGTCGGCAACCGTCGAGCACAGGCCGCCTCCGCCCGAGATGAAGGAGGGCGGCGACAGAAACGAACTCGTCGTCGGGTCGTCCTGGAGCGTCAGGCCCTCGCGGCGCTGACCGGCATGGAAGGTCATGCCGCCACCCGGATCGGCGGAATAGCAGGCGGCGAAGCGATGCGCCTTGGAGGCCGGCACGTGGAAATCGGTGTCAATCATGCCGAGCGGATCGAGGATCCGCTGCTTCAGAAACTGCTCGAACGGAATCCCTGAGATCTTGCCGATGAGGTAGCCGATCACGTCGGTTGAGACCGAGTAGTTCCAGGCTTCTCCGGGCGAGAACTCCAGCGGGATCTTGGCGAGCCCCTCGATCATCGTTTGCAGCGTACCGGATTTCTCCACCTCGCCGATCTTCTCGGCGCGGTACGCGGCATCGACGTTGGAGCGCTGCTGGAAGCCGTAGGTGAGACCGGAGGTGTGGCGCAGGAGGTCGACGATCAGCATGGGCCGGGTCGGCGGCCGGGTCAGGAAGGCCGGCGAGGTGCCGGCGACGAACACGCCGAGATCCTTCCATTCCGGAATGTATTTGGCAACGGGCTCGTCGATCGCGACGAGGCCCTCCTCGACCAGCATCATGAAGGCGACGCTGGTGAGCGGCTTGGTCATGGAATAAATGCGGTAGATGGTGTCGTCCTTGACCGGCAGCTTGCGCTCGACGTCGGCAAGGCCCTGGACCGAGCTGTGCGCGACCTTGCCGCGACGGTAGACGAGGAGATGCGTGCCGGGGAAGCGGCCGGCATCGATGTACCGGTTCTTCAGATGCGCATCGATGCGGTCGAGCGCAGCCTTGGACATGCCGACGGATTCGGGGGAGGCGGGAGTGGGGGCGAGCATCAGTTCCTCCGGGCAGTTTTTGTAGGCCAGTTGATAGCGAAATGGCGCGCCCATTCCAAGCCGGTCGCGCTTAACGCAGCCGGGTCGAGTGGTGTAGGCTGCACTCTGGAACGCTTCCAGGGAGCCCACCGGGCCAACGAGAAAAATTGAGAGCAGGCAGCCTATGACCCAGTTCAGCGAGACCGAACTCACCGAAGCCGTCGTCCGCAGTTTCGACAATACACCGACCCCACGCGCGAAATTCCTGCTCCAGGAACTGGTGAAGTCGCTGCACGATTACGTGAGCAAGACCGGTCTCAGCTTCGAGGAATGGGAATATGCGATCGACTTCCTGACCCGTACCGGCCAGAAATGCACCGACACGCGGCAGGAATTCATCCTCCTGTCCGACGTGCTCGGCGTCTCCATGCTGGTCGATGCCGTCAACCATCGCGATCGCGACGGCGCCACCCAGACCACCGTGCTCGGCCCCTTCTATGTCGGCGAGCACAAGGTGACCGCGCACGGCACCGACATCTCCCCGAACAACCTGACCGGCGAGAAGATGTTCGTGCAAAGCCGCGTCACCGATCTCCAGGGTAAGCCGCTCGCAGGCGTCCCCGTCGACGTCTGGCATGCGGATGACGACGGCTTCTACGATTCACAGAAGCCGAACTACGACGAGGTCGGCGCCTCGGCGCGGGCGCGCTTCGTGACGGATAGCGACGGCCGCTTCTTCTTCCGCACCATCCTGCCCTGCAGCTACCCGATCCCGACCGATGGGCCGGTCGGCGAGATGATCATGCAGACCAAGCGTCATCCGATGCGCCCCGCGCACGTGCATTTCCTGGTGAACGCGAAGGGCTTTGAGCCGCTGATCACCCACGTCTTCATCGGCGGCGACAAATATCTCGATTCCGACGTGGTGTTCGGGGTCAAGGACGACCTCATCGCCAAGGTCGAGCCGCGCGACGATCCGGCGATGCCCGACGGCACCAAGTCCAATGGGCGCTGGCACCTGATGAGTTACGAATTCCACCTCAAGCCGGGCGGCGGCCAGGCCCCGAAGCCGCTCGGGGTGAAGGTCGGGGAGCCCGCCTGAAAAGACGCACCCCGGCGCCGCCTAGTTTATATGCGGCGCACAAAAATTGAGCGGGCCGCAAGTTCCGCGTGCGGAAGGCGGCCCGCGACAATCTGTTCCTGTGGGCGTAATTCATTGATCTACATGTAATATTTGCGTCGATCGGCTTGGCACAAAGCTTGAATAGCTTGTGCCGACGCCATTGAAGCCGTCCCGCGAGACTTCTCATCCGACTTTGCCGACGCCACCGCGACGGGGGTCTCTCCCGTCATGCGTTCGCATGCGCCAATGGCGGCGTCACCGGACGAGCGGGCTCGTGTGCACTGACGCACTCATTTCCTGCAACGACGCAAAGGACGACACGACCTATGACCAAGCGCATTCGCCGGCCCTCGGAGAGTGGCCTCAGCCGCCGTCAATTGTTGAAGGCGACCGGCAGCACCGCCGCACTTCTCGCCGCCGCCAAATTGAATTTCCCCGCCGGTGCGTTCGCGCAAGACACAGGCCCCGAGGTCAAGGGCGCCAAGCTCGGCTTCATCGCACTCACCGATGCGACCCCGCTGTTCGTTGCGAAGGAGAAGGGTATCTTCGCCAAATTCGGCATGCCCGATGTCGAGGTGCAGAAGCAGGCCTCCTGGGGCACGACGCGCGACAACCTGGTGCTCGGCTCGGAAGGCAACGGCATCGATGGCGCGCATATCCTCACGCCGATGCCGTACCTGATCTCCGCCGGCAAGGTGACGCAGAACAACCAGCCAACGCCGATGTACATCCTGGCGCGGCTCAATCTCAACGGCCAGTGCATCTCGGTGGCGAAGGAATATGCCGACGTCAAGGTCGGCATCGACACCGCGCCCTTCAAGATCGCCCTCGAGAAGAAGAAGAAGGCCTCCGGCAAGGCCGTGAAGGCGGCGATGACCTTTCCCGGCGGCACCCACGATCTCTGGATCCGCTACTGGCTCGCCGCCGGCGGTATCGATCCGGACAAGGACATCGAGACCATCGTCGTGCCGCCGCCGCAGATGGTCGCCAACATGAAGGTTGGCACGATGGACTGCTTCTGCGTTTGCGAGCCTTGGAATCTCCAGCTCATCCACCAGGAGATCGGCTACACCGCGATCACCACCGGGGAGCTCTGGGACAAGCATCCCGAAAAGTCGCTTGGCATGCGCGCGGCCTGGGTCGACAAATACCCGAAGGCGGCGAAGGCCCTGCTGATGGCGGTGATGGAAGCCCAGCAATGGGCCGAGAAGGTCGAGAACCGTGAGGAAGCCGCAGCCATCTGCGCCAAGCGGCAGTGGATCAACTGCCCGGTCGAGGACGTCACCGACCGCATGAAGGGCAAGTTCGACTACGGCACCGGCCGTGTGGTCGAGAATTCGCCGCAGCAGATGCGTTTCTGGAAGGACCACGCCTCCTATCCGTTCCAGAGCCACGATCTCTGGTTCATGACGGAGGACATCCGCTGGGGCAAGTACGAGCCCGGCTTCGACAGCAAGGCGCTGATTGCCAAGGTCAATCGCGAGGACCTCTGGAAAGACGCGGCCAAGGCGCTCGGCGTAGCAAGCTCCGACATCCCGACCTCCACCTCGCGCGGCAAGGAGACCTTCTTCGACGGCAAGGTGTTCGATCCTGAAAATCCGGCTGCCTATCTGAAGTCGCTCGCGATCAAGCGCGTCGAAGTCTGATGGAGCCCGCGGCCGCCGTCAGGCGGCCGCATCGTCTTGGGAAGCCGGAGAAGATTGCGATGAACATGCCTGCCACGAAGATGGACATTGAAACTGCGACCCCCGCGGGTGCCGCCGCGCCGATCGTTGCGATGACACCGAAGCGCCCGTCGCGAAGCGAGACTTACGTGCGGATGGCGAAAGAGGCGGCTGTGCGCGTCATTCCGCCGCTCGTCGTGCTCGCGCTGTTGACGCTGATGTGGGAGCTCGTCTGCCGCCGCGCCGGCTCGACCCTGCCGCCGCCGTCGAAGGTGTTCAAGGACACCAAGGAGCTGATCTTCGATCCGTTCTTCGACCATGGCGGCATCGACAAGGGCCTGTTCTGGCATCTCTCCGCCAGTCTCCAGCGTGTCGCCTTCGGCTATTCGCTCTCCGCGGTCGCCGGCATCGCACTCGGTGTGCTGGTCGGGCAGTCGGTCTGGGCGATGCGCGGGCTCGATCCGCTATTCCAGGTGCTGCGCACGATTCCGCCGCTCGCCTGGCTGCCGCTCTCGCTCGCGGCTTTCCGCGACGGCCAGCCGTCGGCGATCTTCGTCATCTTCATCACCTCGATCTGGCCGATCATCATCAACACCGCGGTGGGCGTCCGCAACATCCCACAGGACTACCGCAACGTCGCCGCGGTGGTGCAGCTTAATCCGCTGGAGTTCTTCGCCAAGATCATGATCCCGGCAGCCGCACCCTACATCTTCACGGGGCTTCGCATCGGCATTGGCCTCTCATGGCTCGCGATCGTCGCGGCCGAGATGCTGATCGGAGGCGTCGGCATCGGCTTCTTCATCTGGGACGCCTGGAACTCCTCGCATATCAGCGAGATCATCCTGGCGCTGTTCTATGTCGGCATCGTCGGCTTCGTGCTCGATCGCCTGATCGCGGGCCTCGGCAAGATCGTCACCCGCGGCACCGCGCAGAACTGAAGGAGAGGGCAAATGACCGCCTATCTGAAGCTCGACCACATCGACAAGACCTTTACCCGCGGCAGCGCGACGACCGAGGTGCTGAAGGAGATCAACCTCACCATCGAGAAGGGCGAATATGTCTCGATCATCGGTCACTCCGGTTGCGGCAAGTCGACCCTGCTCAACATCATCGCAGGCCTGACCCGTGCCACCACCGGCGGCGTGCTGCTCGAGAACCGCGAGGTGAATTCGCCGGGGCCTGATCGCGCCGTGGTGTTCCAGAACCACAGCCTGTTGCCCTGGCTCACCGTCTACGAGAACGTCAAGCTCGGCGTCGACAAGGTCTTCGCCAAGACCAAGTCGCGGGGCGAGCGCGAGGCCTGGGTCATGCACAATCTCAACCTCGTGCAGATGGCGCATGCCAAGGACAAGCGTCCCTCGGAGATCTCCGGCGGAATGAAGCAGCGCGTCGGCATTGCTCGCGCACTTGCGATGGAGCCGAAGGTTCTCCTGCTCGACGAACCCTTCGGTGCGCTCGACGCGCTGACCCGCGCGCATTTGCAGGATTCGGTGATGGCGCTGCATCAGAAGCTCGGCAATACCATCCTGATGATCACCCACGACGTCGACGAGGCCGTGCTGCTGTCCGACCGCATCGTGATGATGACCAATGGCCCGTCCGCGCGCATCGGCGAGGTGCTGGACGTGCCGCTCGCGCGCCCGCGCAAGCGGCTCGAGCTCGCGACCAACGCCGCTTATCTGAAGTGCCGGCGGCGCGTGCTCGAATTCCTTTATGAGCGTCATCGCTTCGTTGAGGCGGCGTAAACCAAGGTTTAACGCGCAGACCGTCTACGCCTAAATAATCGACATCTCGCTCAATCCTTGTGCGCCGCACAAGGATTGAGCGAATCGCAAAATTAGCGTGCGAAAACGACATGCAAGCATTTCGGGCAAGGCGAATAAAGCGCTGAAATCCCTGTATTTCCAGATCTCTCGCAGTTGGCACGGAAATTGAACTGTCAATTTGCGACGCCAACGACGACGTCCCTCAACATCATCAATCAGCATCGTGAACTCGCCACCGGGGGTGAAGCCTCGGAGCACGCCTCCATGCCTGGAGGCCGAGCCTGCAACGACGCAGCGGTGAGCCTGGAAGGGATTATCAATGACGAAAGATCCGACTCTGAACTCCACTTGGATTTCGGACTGGCGCCCCGAAGACGAGGCGTTCTGGAATGCGACTGGCAAGACTATCGCGCGACGCAATCTGATCTGGTCGATCGTAGCCGAGCATATCGGCTTCTCGGTCTGGCTGATCTGGAGCATTGTCACCACCAAGCTGCCCCAGGCAGGCTTTCACTACACCACCGACCAGCTCTTTCAGCTCGTCGCCGTCCCCGGCCTGATCGGGGCCTTGATGCGCTTCCCGTATACATTTGCGGTCACGACGTTCGGCGGCCGTAACTGGACTATCTTCAGCGCGGCGGTGCTGTTCATCCCGACGCTGTCGCTCGCCTATTTCGTGAGCGAGCCGGATACGCCGTTCTGGCTCATGCTGCTGATTGCCTCGACCGCGGGCCTCGGCGGCGGCAATTTCGCCTCCAGCATGACCAACATCTCCTTCTTCTTTCCCGACCGGATGAAGGGATCGGCGCTGGGTCTGAACGCGGCCGGCGGCAATATCGGCGTGTCCAGCGTGCAGCTTCTCACCCCGATCCTGATGACGCTCGGCGTCATCAACCTGTTCCAGGCGACGCCGGTCGACGGCATCTTCCTGCAGAACGCCGGCCTGATGTGGGTGCTGCCGATCGCAATCGCGGTGTTCGGTGCCGTGTTCTTCATGAACAACCTGACCTCGGCCAAGTCGTCGGTGAAGAACCAGCTCGCGATCGTCAAGCGCAAGCATACCTGGATCATGGCGTATCTCTATATCGGCACGTTCGGATCCTTCATCGGCTACTCGGCGGCGTTTCCGCTGCTGATCAAGACGCAGTTCCCGGCGATGACGATCTCGATCGCGTTCCTGGGACCGCTGGTCGGCTCGCTGTCGCGTCCGCTCGGCGGCTGGCTCGCCGACAAGGTCGGTGGCTCCATCATCACGTTCTGGAACTTCATCGCGATGGCGGCGGCGACGATCGGCGTACTCTACTTCGTCGGAGAGAAGGACTTCATCGGCTTCCTGTCGATGTTCCTGATCCTGTTCGTCACGACCGGCATCGGCAACGGCTCGACCTACCGGATGATCCCATCGATCTTCCGCGAGGAGAACCTGTTCAAGGTGCGCGGCAAGGGCGATGCGGCACGCGCGCTCGCATTGAAGACGGCGAGCATCGAGAGCGGTGCGGCAGTCGGCTTCATCGGCGCGATCGGCGCGGTCGGCGGCTACCTGATCCCGAGCGGCTTCGGCAAGTCGATCGCCCTGACCGGCGGCCCGCAGCTCGCGCTCGCGATCTATCTCGCCTTCTACGCCTCCTGCCTCGGGCTGACCTGGTGGTTCTACCTGCGTCGTGGCCCGCAGCGCGAAGGCGCGCCAAGCCTCGCCGAAGCGCGGGTCTGAGCTTGGCACAAAAGTCGCTTCCCCCCGTACGCGGGGGGAAGCAAACCCGAAGGCCGCAGAATAGGGGACTTTCATGAGTGAACCGCTCGTCATCGTCGGTAACGGTATGGCGGCCGCGCGTCTTGTCGACGAGCTCGCCAAGACCGCGCTCGGACGCTACGCCATTGCCGTGATCGGCGAGGAGCCGCGGCTCGCCTACAATCGCGTGCTGCTCTCCTCCGTACTTGCCGGCGAGACCGGCTCGCACGAGATTGAGCTGAGGCCGGCCGGCTGGTGGCGCGATCGCGGCGTCACCGTGCGTTACGGTTATCGCGTCACCGAGATCGACACCGGCCGTCGTGAGCTCAAGATCGCCGGCGAAGAGAGCATGGAATATTCGAAGCTCGTGCTCGCCACCGGCTCGACGCCGCTGCGGCTCAATGTTCCCGGCGCCGATCTTGCCGGCGTGCACACCTTTCGCGACAGCCGCGACGTCGACCTGCTGCTGACGCTCGCCGCCGCTAGGAAGCGCGTCGTCGTGATCGGCGGCGGCCTGCTCGGCCTCGAAGCGGCCTATGGCCTTGCCAAGGCCGGCGCGCCGGTGACGCTTCTGCATCTGATGGACCGGCTGATGGAGCGCCAGCTCGATCTGCCCGCCGCCGACCTGCTCAAGACGCTGGTCGAGCGCAAGGGCGTTCGCGTCATGCTCAACGCCTCGACTGCGCGCATCCATGGCGAAGGCCATGTCGAAGCAGTCGAGCTCGCCGACGGCAGCCGCATCGAGGCCGACGCCGTGATCTTTGCGGCCGGCATCAAGCCCAATGTCGCGCTCGCCAACGAGGCCGGCATCGCGGTGAACCGCGGCATCGTCGTCAACGACGTAATGCAGACTGCCTCGCCCGACATTTTCGCGCTCGGCGAATGCGCCGAGCATCGCGGCATCTGCTACGGCCTGGTCGAACCGGCCTACGAGCAGGCGCGCGTGCTGGCGCGGCATCTCGCCGGCCGCCCTGCGGCCTATCAGGGCAGCGTGGTTTCGACCAATCTGAAGGTGTCGGGCGTCAGCGTGTTCTCCGCCGGGGACTTCATCGGCGGCGAGGGCAGCGAGAGCCTCGTGCTCTCTGACGCCAAGCGCGGCACCTACAAGAAGCTCGTGATCGCCGACGGCCGGCTCACCGGCGCCGTGCTGATCGGCGATACCGTCGATGCGCTCTGGTATCTCGAGCTGATCCGCACCCGTGAGAAGATCGCGGCCATCCGCACCGACATGATGTTCGGCCGCGCGCTCGCGCTGCCGCCGAAAGCTGCTTGATGGTGTTGCCTGAATGACTGCAATCGATCCGACGCTCCGCACAACCAAAACGACCTGCCCCTATTGCGGCGTCGGCTGCGGCGTGCTGGCGACGCCCGACGGTAGCGGCGGCGCGGCGATATCAGGCGATCCCGATCATCCCGCCAATTTCGGCCGGCTGTGCTCCAAGGGCTCCGCGCTCGGCGAGACCATCGGTCTCGAAAGCCGGCTGCTTTATCCGATGATCCGCTGCAAGGGCATGCTCGAGCGCGTCGCCTGGAGCGATGCGCTCGATCACGTCGCCCACCGCATGCAGCACATCGTCGCGCGCGACGGCGCCGACGCGGTCGCGTTCTACCTCTCCGGCCAGCTCCTGACCGAGGACTATTACGTCGCCAACAAGCTGATGAAGGGATTTGTCGGCACGGCGAACGTCGACACCAATTCGCGGCTCTGCATGTCGTCCTCCGTCGCCGGCCACCGCCGCGCGTTTGGCGCCGACACCGTGCCCGGCTGTTACGAGGATCTCGACCAGGCCGATCTGCTGGTCTTCGTCGGCTCGAACGCGGCATGGTGCCATCCGGTGCTGTTCCAGCGCATGCTGAGGAACAGGCAGGAGCGCGGCGCGCGCATGATCGTGATCGATCCGCGCCGCACCGACACCGCGAGCGATGTCGACCTGTTCCTTGGATTGAAGCCCGGCACGGATACCGCGCTGTTCTCCGGCCTCTTCGTTCATCTCGCCGACAATGGCGCACTCGACAACGACTACATCGCACAAAACACGAGCGGCTTCGACGATGCGCTGGCACGCGCCCGCAGCATCGCCGGCAGCGTCACCGCGACCGCGCTCGCCACCGGCCTGTCCGAGCAGGACGTCGCGACCTTCTTCCAGATGTTCCGCGATACGGAGCGCGTCGTCACGCTGTACTCGCAGGGCGTCAATCAGTCGGCGCAGGGCACCGACAAGGTCAACGCCATCCTCAACTGCCATCTCGCCACCGGCCGCATCGGCAAGGTCGGCGCCTCGCCGTTCTCGCTCACCGGCCAGCCCAATGCGATGGGCGGCCGCGAGGTCGGCGGCCTCGCCAACCAGCTCGCCGCGCATATGGGCTTCGCGCCGCCCGAGGTCGATCGCGTGCGGCGGTTCTGGAAGGCGCCGCGCATCGCCACCCATGAGGGGTTGAAGGCGGTGCAGTTGTTCGAGGCCATCAACCGCGGCGAGGTCAAGGCGTTGTGGGTAATGGGCACCAACCCGGCGGTATCACTCCCCGACGCCGATGTCGTGCGCGAGGCGCTGAAGAAGCTCGAGCTGTTCGTGGTCTCCGAGAATGTGCTCTCCAACGACACGGTCGAGGCCGGCCCGCACGTGCTGCTGCCTGCGCTCGCCTGGGGAGAGAAGTCGGGCACCGTCACCAATTCCGAGCGCCGCATCTCACGCCAGCGCTCCTTCCTGCCGGCGCCGGGCGAGGCGCGGCCGGATTGGTGGATCCTGAGCGAGGTGGCGAGGCGCCTCGGCTTCGGCGATAGCTTCAATTACAAATCGGCGGCCGAGATATTCCGCGAGCACGCCGCGCTCTCGGCCTTCGAGAACGACGGCAGCCGCGATTTCGACATCGGCGCGCTGAAGTCGATCTCCAATGAGGCGTTCGACGCGCTTGCGCCGGTGCAGTGGCCGGCGCGCGAAGGCCAGGCTTCCGGCGAGCGCTTCTTCGCGGGCGGCGGTTTCTTCACCAATGATGGCAAGGGCCGCTTCGTCGCGCCCGAGTTGCCGTCGCTGCGCAGCGAGATCAGCCCGGCACGGCCGCTCCGGCTCAACACCGGGCGCATCCGCGACCAGTGGCACACCATGACGCGCACGGGTTTGAGCCAACGGCTGGGCGCGCATCTGCCCGAGCCGTTCGTCGAGATCCATCCCGACGACGCCGGCAAATATGGCATTGTCAATGACGGCTTCGCCCGCATCACCACCGACTATGGCCAGTGTATCCTGAAGGCCGTCGTCAGCGGGGGCCAGCAGCGCGGCACGTTGTTCGCGCCGATCCACTGGAGTGCGATGAACACCTCGCACGGCCGCGTCGGTGCGCTGGTGCAGTCGTTCACCGATCCGTTCTCTGGCCAGCCCGAGTCGAAGGCGACACCGGCCGCGATTGCGCCGTATGAATATGTCTTCCGCGGCTTTGCGCTCTCGCGCAAGGAGCTCGATCTGCCGCCGCATCTGTGGTGGACGCGCGTGCGCGTCGCCGGCGGCTTCGGCTACCTGTTCGCCGACAACGCCGATCTCGCGCGCTGGCCGGCGTGGCTCGCTACCATCGGCGGCGAGGACGTCGCCGAGTACCGCGATTTCGGCGGCGGGGTCTATCGCGCGGCCTCGTTCGCCGGCGAGCGCGTGGAGACCTGCCTGTTCGTCGGGCCTGCTCATGACGCCGGCGACTGGGAGGTGGTGAAGAGCGTGTTCGCGGCTGACGTCGTCACCGACGAGCAGCGCCGCCTGCTGCTCTCCGGCAAATCCACCGAGGGCGCCGCCTCGACCGGTCCGATCGTCTGCGCCTGCTTCGGCGTCGGCCGCGGCACCATCTGCGACACCATCGCCGCCGGCGCGCGCACAGCGGCGGAGATCGGCGCAAGGCTGAAGGCCGGCACCAATTGCGGCTCCTGCATCCCGGAGCTGAGGCGGCTGATTGCGCAAACCGAAGCCGTTTCCGGCAAAGAGGCGAAGCTCGCGGGCGCGGCGCGCTAACGGCCGGGCTCTTTCCCATCGTCATTGCAAGCGCAGCGAAGCAGTCCAGAATCCCACCGCGGCGACAGTCTGGATTGCTTCGCTGCGCTCGCAATGACGGGTTGAGGCAGTTGCGCACGCTACCTCCCCAACGTCGTCCCGGCGAAGGCTGAGCGTGGGGCGTCGGCTTGCGCCAAGGCTGCCATGATATCTGCGCCAATCGACGGACCCGGTATTGTGGCCTATGCTCCCGCGCATCCCGCCACACACAACAACCACAACAACCATGATGTACCTGGAAACGCCGCCGCGCTTGATCGAAACGCAAATCTACTCCGCCATGCCCGACAAATTCCGCCGCAAGGGCGTGCGGACCGATTGGGCCGACGCCAACCGGCCGGGTATTGCGACGGACTCCTTCATCGAAGGCCCGTCATTCGACGCCGACGGTAATCTCTACGTCGTCGACATTCCCTTCGGCCGCATCTTCCGCATCGCGCCGGACGGCGAATGGTCGCTGGTGATTGAATATGAAGGCTGGCCGAACGGGCTGAAGATCGCGGCCGACGGCCGCATCCTGGTGGCCGACTATAGACATGGCATCATGCAGCTCGACGCCGGGGCAGGGCGCATCACGCCGGTGCTGACTGCGCGCAATTCGGAATCCTTCCGCGGCTGCAACGATCTGCATCTGGCCTCGAACGGCGACATCTATTTCACCGATCAGGGCCAGACCGGCCTGCATGATCCGAGCGGCCGCGTCTATCGGCTGGCGGCGAACGGCCGGCTCGATTGCCTCATCGACACCGGCATCAGCCCGAACGGGCTCGTGCTCGATCCGACCGAAACCGTGCTGTTCGTTGCAATGACGCGCGACAACGCGGTGTGGCGGCTGCCGTTCATGAAAGACGGCAGCGTCTCGAAAGTGGGGCGGTTCTGCTCGCTGTTCGGCACCAGCGGCCCTGACGGCATGACGATGGACGCCAAAGGCCGCTTGTTCGTCGGCCATGCGTCGCTCGGCCACGTCTTCGTGTTTGCGCCGAATGGCGAGTTGGTCGCGCGCATCAAATCGTGCGCGGGGCCGAACTGCACCAACGTCGCGATCGGCGGCGTCAGGAAGGATCGCCTCTACATCACGGAGTCTTCGACCGGCAGCGTGCTGGTCGCGGATATCGGTGAACTCTAGCATGGGATGATCGTTGACTTGCGCGGCGCCGCGCTCCCTTTCCAATGATGGGGAGAGAGGAGGAGCAGCGCTCGAACTGATGAACTGGATCAAGATATGAAATCAAATCCCTTCGGCCAGACCGGCACGAGCGTCTCCGTCATCGGGCAAGGCACCTGGTATCTCGACCACGGCGACCGCAGGCGCGCGATTGCGGCGCTTCAGCGCGGTCTCGATCTCGGCATGACCCACATCGACACCGCCGAGATGTATGGCGATGCAGAGCTCCTGATTGCGGATGCGATCGCGGGCCGCCGCGATGAGGTGTTCCTGGTGTCGAAGGTGCTGCCGAGCAACGCTTCGCGCAAAGGCACGATCACGGCCTGTGAGCGATCGTTGAAGCGGTTGAAGACCGACCGGCTCGATTGCTATTTGTTGCATTGGCGCGGCTCCTATCCGCTCGAGGACACCGTCGCCGCTTTCGAGGAACTGGTGAAGGCCGGCAAGATCAAGTCCTGGGGCGTCTCCAATTTCGATGCCGACGATCTCGATGAGATGCTCGAAGTCGCCGGCGAAGGCAGGATCGCCTGCAACCAGGTGCTCTATCATCTGAAGGAGCGTGCGATCGAGCACGCTGTGATCCCCTGGTGCGAGCGGCACGGTGTGGCGGTGGTGGCCTATTCGCCGTTCGGCCACGACGACTTCCCCGCCAACGGCGGCAAGGGCGGCGCCGTGCTCGCGCGCATCGCAGAGGCGCATCGCGCCAAGCCCCGGCAGGTCGCGCTGAGCTTCCTCACCCGTGCAACTACGGTGTTCGCAATTCCGAAGGCGTCGTCCGCGGAACATGCTGGCGAAAATGCGATGGCTGGCGATCTCGCGCTGACGAAAGACGAGATTGCGGCGCTCGATACGGCGTTTCCGCGCGGCCCGAAGCCGCGCAGCCTGCCGATGCTGTAGTGCACAAACGCGTATTATTAATGGAGCGTTGACACGCGCGCTCGTCAGCGCATATCGGCATCCTGTTTTCGGAAGTTGTGAACCGCGCCCAATTGTCGTTTTTTACGAGGGTACTCGATTCGCATTTTTCCGAGTTCCAGCCGTGACCCCGCCGCCCGCCGCAGCCGCAAGGCTCGACAATATCTCCATGCCCGTGCCGGAGAAGAAGCAGGCTCGCCGCCGCGCACCCGCGCGCGTCGATCATCCCTTCAAAGGCATCTCACTGGTGCTGTTGTCGACGGTGTTCCTCGGCTGCTCCGACGTCACCGCGAAATATTTATCGTCGAGCTTGCCGTCGATCGAGATCACCTGGATCCGCTTCCTGACCTTCGCGCTGATGTTCGTGCCGGTGATGCTGCCGGGCTCGCCGTTCCATGCAATGCGTACCGAGCGGCTCGGCCTTCATGTCATGCGCGGCGCGGCACTGCTTGGCTCGTCCTTGTTCTTCATCACAGGATTGGGATTCCTGCCGATCGCGGAAGCCTCCGCCACCGGCTTTGTTTCGCCATTGTTCGTGACCGCGTTGTCGATCTTCTTCCTGAGCGAGAAGGTCGGCTTGCGCCGCTGGATCGCAACCGCGATCGGCCTGATGGGCGTGATGATCATCCTGCGGCCGGGCTCGAGCGCGTTTCACGCCGCTGCGTTCTTCCCGATCGTGTCGGCCTTCTGCTGGGCTGCCGCCTTGATCCTGACGCGCATGATGAGCGGCCGCGAAGCCGTCGCCACCACCATGGCCTATTCGGCGCTGACGGGCGTCGCCATTCTTTCCCTGATGGTGCCGTTCGTCTGGGTCACGCCGAGCTGGAGTGCGATCGGCTTCGGCATCTTCATCGGCGTCGCATCGACGGTGGGCCAATGGATCGTGGTGCTCGCCTATCGCTACGGCGATGCCTCGGTGCTGGCGCCGTTCTCCTATACGCAACTGCTGTGGGTCAGTATTTTGGGCTTCTTCCTGTTCGGCGAGGTGC
This sequence comes from Bradyrhizobium sp. ISRA430, assembly GCF_029909975.1. Lineage (NCBI taxonomy): Bacteria > Pseudomonadati > Pseudomonadota > Alphaproteobacteria > Hyphomicrobiales > Nitrobacteraceae > Bradyrhizobium > Bradyrhizobium sp. ISRA430. Next base: position 2,649,468 of record NZ_CP094516.1, on the reverse strand, counting down.
CGGACGTCTGGACCGTCACCGGCGCGGCCTTCATCGTCGCCAGCGGCCTCTACATCGCCCATCGCGAGCGTATCCGCCGCGCGCAGCTCCTGGTGCTGGAAGAGCGTTCGCCGAACGCCTGACGCAATATCGCGCCTGGCGCGTCGTGCTACAGAATCTTACCGCAGAGGGACTTTGGATTGCTTCGCGGAGCCTGTCATCGGGCCGCGCTTCGCGCGGACCCGTTGGCTCGCAATGACGGGAGCGAGTATGCCTCACACCGGCAGCGCGATCGAATACTTCACCTGGCTCAGCGCAAAGCTCGACTCGATCGACGCGATGCCGTCGAGGCGGGTCAGCTTGTTCTTGAGGAACGCTTCATAGGAGGAGAGATCGGCAGCGACGACGCGGAGCAGGTAATCGCGGTTGCCGGTCATCAGATAGCATTCCAGCACCTCGTCCCATTTCGAGATCGCGCGCGCAAAGCGGTTGAGGTCCTCCTCCTTTTGCCGCGCGAGCTTGATCGAGATGAAGACGCTGACGTGCAAGCCCAGCGCCTTCTGGTCGACGGTCGCGACGTAGCGGGTGATGACGCCGCGCTCCTCCAAGAGCTTGACCCGGCGATGGCAGGGCGAGACCGAGAGGCCGACCTTGTCGGCGAGCTCCTGCATGGTCAGGCGGCTGTCAGTCTGGAGCAAAGCGAGGATCTTGCGGTCGATGGCGTCGAGGTCGGGCATTGGAATGAAACCTGTTCTACGAGCTCTCCATTGGTAAGATATCCCAATATCGGGAGGTATGGCGCGAAAAATTGAGAAGTTTGGCGCCGCTCCCGGGCGTATCATCGGGGCGTTATGTCCGGGAGCCGTGCCATGCCCGTCGATTCCGCCCGCCTCGAAACCCTGTCCGCACTGAGCCGCAAGGTGCTGTGGCTGTCGTCGTGGACGATCCATCACGCCAACCACATTCGTCTGAACGCGGACGGCCTCAAGGTCGGCGGCCACCAGGCCTCATCCGCCTCGCTCGCCACCATCATGTCGGCGCTCTATTTCTCGGTGCTGAAACCAGAGGACCGCGTCGCCGTGAAGCCGCATGCGAGCCCGGTGTTCCACGCCATCCAGTATCTGTTCGGCCGGCAGACTCGCGAGAAGCTGGAGAATTTCCGCGGCTTCAAGGGCGCGCAGTCCTATCCTTCGCGCACCAAGGATATCGACGACGTCGACTTCTCGACCGGTTCGGTCGGCCTCGGTGTTGCGCAGACGCTGTTCGCCTCGCTGGTGCAGGACTACGTCAAGTCACATGGCTGGATGAAGGACCGCCGCGAGGGACGGATGATCGCGCTGGTCGGCGACGCCGAGATGGACGAGGGCAACATCTTCGAGGCGCTCGCGGAGGGCTGGAAGCACGGCCTGCGCAACACTTGGTGGGTGGTCGACTATAACCGTCAGTCGCTAGATGCCGTCGTGCGCGAAGGGCTCTGGGAAAAGTTCGAGACCATGTTCCGCAATTTCGGCTGGGACGTGATGATCGTGAAATACGGCCGCTTGATGCGCGAGGCCTTCGCCGAGCCCGGCGGCGAGGCGTTGAAAACCTGGATCGACAATTGCCCGAACGCGCTCTATGCGGCGCTGTGCTTCCAGGGTGGCGCGGCGTTCCGCAAGCACCTGCACGACGAGATCGGCGATCAGGGCCCGATCACGAAGCTGATCGACCGCCGCAGCGACGACGAGCTCTTGGCGCTGATGTCGAACCTCGGCGGCCACGACATGGCGAGCATGCTGGAGGCGTTCGAATCCATCGATCACGATCGCCCCGTCTGCTTCATCGCCTACACCATTAAGGGTGTCGGCCTGCCGTTCCAGGGCCACAAGGACAACCACGCCGGCCTCATGACGGTCGCGCAGATGGAGAAGTGGCGCGCGAGCCAGGACATCCGGCCCGGCCACGAGTGGGACAAGTTCGAAGGTCTTTCGCAGGATGCTGCCGAGCTCGAAGCGTTCCTCGCGCGCGTGCCATTCAACCAGGACGGCCGCCGGCTGACCGCGCCCGCAGTCGAGGTGCCGTCGCAGCTCACCTTCAAGCCGTCGCCGCAGATGTCGACCCAGCAGGGCTTTGGCCTCGTGCTGAACGAGATCGCGCGCAGCGGCAGCGAGCTTGCCAAGCGCATCGTGACGACCTCACCTGACGTCACCGTCTCGACCAATCTCGGTCCCTGGGTGAACCGACGCGGCCTGTTCGCGCGCGCCGAGAAGGCGGACCTATTCCGCAGCGAGAAAATTCCCTCCACCTATAATTGGGATGCGTCGCCCAAGGGCCAGCATCTCGAGCTCGGCATCGCCGAGATGAATCTGTTCATCATGCTCTCGGCGCTCGGTCTGTCGCATCAGATCAACGGCGAGCGGCTGCTGCCGGTCGGCACGCTCTACGATCCCTTCATCGAGCGCGGCCTCGATGCGCTGAACTATGCCTGCTACCAGGATGCGCGCTTCATGGTGGCGGCGACGCCGTCCGGCATCACGCTCGCGCCCGAGGGCGGCGCGCATCAGTCGATCGCGACGCCGCTGATCGGCATGGCGCAGGATGGACTCGCCTCGTTCGAGCCGGCTTTCGTCGACGAGCTCGCCGTGATCATGGGCTGGGGTTTTGACCACATGCAGCGCGATGCGGGCGAGGGCGGCTCGGTTTACTTGAGGCTCTCGACGCGCACGATCGAGCAGGCGCAGCGGATCATGACGCCCGAGTTGGCGAAGGGCATCACCGACGGCGGCTATTGGCTGCGCAAGCCCGGTCCCAATGCCGAGGTCGTGATCGCCTATACCGGTGCGATCGCGCCGGAAGCGATCGAGGCGACCGGCTTCATCGGCGAGAGCCGGCGCGACATCGGCCTGCTCGCAATCACCTCGGCGGACCGCCTCCACGCAGGCTGGACTGCCGCGCGAAAGTTGCGGCGCGATCATCGCGGCGTGCAGCACTTGAGCCACATCGAAAAGCTGCTGGCACCGCTGCCGCGCGACTGTGGCATCGTGACCGTAATCGACGGCCATCCGGCGGCACTCGGCTGGCTCGGCAGCGTCCGCGGACATCGCGTCGAGGCGCTCGGCGTCGAGCGGTTTGGCCAGACCGGCGCGATCGCCGACCTCTATCGCCACTACGGCATCGACGCCAACGCCATCATCGATGCGGCCGAAAGCCTCACCACCGGCGCGCCGGTGCTCCATCGCAAGATGGCGGTGTGATCGTTCGCATGGGCCCCGGCTCAGCAGCGCACCGCTACTGGACAATGCTTCGCATCGCCAGGGAAGCGCTGCGCTGCGTCCGGGCACGAGAGTGGTTGGGCTCGGTACAATCTCGTGTCCTGGACGCGGCGCGACATGAAATGTCGCGACGCTGAGCCGGGACCCATGGCCGCGCTTGCCTCCCTTCGCGACGCGCTCCATATTCCGTCCGCCGCAACGCTGGCTCCGCATATGGCGGGTTCAACTGCTGACGCTTTCGTGCGAGGATGCCTGCCGAAACGCCCCCTCCATGCCCCCAAGAAGAGGTCAAAGATGGTCAATCGCATGCAATTCTACATCGACGGCGCCTGGGTCGATCCCGCCGTCAAGAAGTCCACGCCCGTCGTCAATCCGGCGACGGAAGAGGCGATGTACGAGGTTGCGCTCGGCTCCAAGGCCGACGTTGACAAGGCCGTTGCGGCCGCCAAGCGCGCCTTCCAGACTTACTCCCAGACCAGCCGCGAGGAGCGCGTCGCGCTGCTCTCCAAGATCATCGAGGTCTACAAGGGCCGTCTCAAGGAAATCGGCGCGGCCGTCTCCGACGAGATGGGCGCACCGCTGCCGATGGCGGAGAAGCTCCAGGCCGGCGCCGGCCTCGGTCACCTCATGACCACGCTCGACGTGCTCAAGAACTATCACTTCGAGGAACCCGCTGGCACCGCCATGGTGCTGCGCGAGCCGGTCGGTGTCGTCGGCATGATCACGCCCTGGAACTGGCCGCTCAACCAGATCGCCTGCAAGGTCGCGCCCGCGCTCGCTGCCGGCTGCACCATGATCCTCAAGCCGTCCGAGTTCACGCCGACCTCGGCGCTGATCTTCGCGGAGATCCTCCATGAAGCCGGCGTGCCGATGGGCGTGTTCAACCTCGTCAACGGCCTCGGCCCCGAGGTCGGCGCTGCCATGAGCGAGCATCCCGACATCGACATGATCTCGTTCACCGGCTCGACCCGCGCCGGCATCGATGTCGCCAAGCGCGCGGCTCCGACCGTGAAGCGCGTCAGCCAGGAGCTCGGCGGCAAGTCGCCGAACGTCATCCTCGAAGGTGCGGACCTCACGAAGGCGGTGACCGGCGGCGTGATGCACATGTTCAACAATTCGGGCCAGTCCTGCAACGCGCCCTCGCGCATGATCGTGCCGCTGTCGAAGATGAAGGAAGTCGCCGCGATCGCGAAGGCGGTCGCCGACAAGACCAAGGCCGGCGATCCGCGCGCCGAGGGCACCACCATCGGCCCCGTCGTCAACCGCGGCCAGTGGGACAAGATCCAGGCGCTGATCAAGAAGGGCATCGACGAGGGCGCAACGCTCGTCGCCGGCGGCCCGGGCCTGCCCGAAGGCGTCAACAAGGGCTTCTATGTCCGCCCGACCATCTTTGCCGACGTCACCAATGAGATGACGATCGCCCGCGAGGAGATCTTCGGGCCGGTGCTCACCATCATCGGCGCCAAGGACGAGGCCGATGCCGTGCGCATCGCCAACGATACGCCCTACGGTCTTGCCGGCTACGTCTCGGCCGACACGGTCGAGAATGCCAAGAAGGTCGCGCGCCAGATCCGTGCCGGCAACGTCAACCTCCAGGGCGTGCCGAATGACCGCACCGCGCCGTTCGGCGGCTACAAGCAGTCGGGCAACGGCCGCGAGTGGGGCAAGTACGGCCTCGAGGACTTCCTCGAGGTGAAGGCGGTCGCCGGCTTCAACGCGGCGTAAGCGTTACTGTCCGGAACGACGCCGGAGCGGGAAGTCGCTCCGGCGTTGTCGTTCGATTAAGCGAAGCAATCCAGAATCCTTCCGCGGAGACAGTCTGGATTGCTTCGTCGCAAGAGCTCCTCGCAATGACGGAGGAGGGACTACCCGCCGACCGCGCCTTGCGTGTTCACGTACAGCGCATAGATCGACTGGCTCGCCGCCATGAACAGGCGGTTGCGCTTGACGCCGCCGAAGCAGAGGTTGGCGCAGCGCTCGGGCAGCGCGATGCGGCCGATCATGACGCCGTCGGGCGCGAAGACCACGACGCCGTCGAGCTCGGGATCGCCCATGCCCCAGCCGCACCAGAGATTGCCGTCGATGTCGCAGCGCATGCCGTCCGGCGTGCCGGGACCTGCATCGATGAACACGCGCTTGTTGGAGATCGTGGTGCCGTCGGGTGAGACGTCATAGGCGAGGATCTTGCGGTTCGGCAGCCCACGCGACTCCACGACGTAGAGGATCTTCTCGTCCGGCGAGAAGCACAGTCCGTTTGGCCCAAGCACGCCCTCGGCAACAATGGTCGCCTTGCCGCTTGCAGGATCGAGCCGATAGACGTTCGGATCGATCTCGGACTCGGCCTTGTAGCCCTCGTAATTGCCGAGCAGGCCGAAAGTGGGGTCGGTGAACCAGATCGATCCGTCGGACTTCACCACGACGTCGTTCGGCGAGTTCAACCGCTTGCCGTCAAAGGAATCCATCAGCACCGTGATCTCGCCGTCATATTCGGTGCGCACCACGCGCCGGCCGCCGTGCTCGCAGGTGATCAGCCGGCCCTGGCGGTCGCGCGTGTTGCCGTTGGCGAAATTGGAGGGCTTGCGATAGACGCTGACGGCGCCGGTCTCCTCCTCCCATTTGATGATGCGCTGGTTCGGAATGTCGCTGCACAGGAGATATCGCCCATCGCCGAACCACACCGGGCCCTCGGCCCAGCGCAGGCCGGTGGCAAGCCGTTCCACGGCCGAGAGCTTCAACCAGTATTTTTCGAAACGGGGATCGAGTGCATGAATCGCCGGATCGGGGTAATAGGTCGCCGGCCGCCAGCCTTGAGGCCTTTCACCTTGAGGCCGTTCTTGGGTGTGGGACGATGCATCGCTCATTGCAGTTCTCGTTATTGCGTTCCCTCTGCCCAAGTCTGCTATCATTAGAGACCTACGACCGCAAATCGGTCACTACCGACGAGGAAAGACATGCCGCGCATTTTGATGACTGGAGCTTCAGGGGGAATCGGCTCGAGCTTGCGTAAGTTGCTGCCGCCGATCTATCCGGATCTCCTGCTCTCTGACATCAAGCCGCCCGCCAATCTCGCCCCGAACGAGAAGTTCAAGGCGGCCGACCTGTCCGATCTGGCGCAATGCGAGGCGATCTGCGAGGGCGTCGACGGCATCCTGCATTTCGGCGGCTATTCGGTCGAAGGCTCCTGGGACGATATCCTCCAGGCCAACATCATCGGCGGCTACAATTTGTTCGAGGCGGCGCGCAAGAAGGGCGTCAAGCGCGTGGTCTTCGCCTCATCCAACCACGCGGTCGGCTTCTACCCCCGCCACCACAAGATCGGCACCGACGTGACCCCGCGTCCCGACGGCCGCTATGGCGTCAGCAAGGTGTTCGGCGAAGCGGTCGGTGCGCTCTATGCCGACAAGCATGGGCTGCAAGTGACCTGCATCCGCATCGGCAATTTCGGCGAGATGCCGCTCGATCATCGTCGGCTCGCGATCTGGCTGAAGCCGGAAGACCTCGTGCAACTCTGCCGCATCGGGCTCGAACATCCCGACATCCATTTCGAGATCTTCTACGGTGCCTCGCTGAACGAGCGCGCGTGGTGGGACAACCACCGCGCCTACGAGTTCGGCTATCGCCCGACGGGCCGCGCCGAGGATTTCTGGCAGCACGCGATGGCCGAGCAGGCCAAACTGAAGCCGGACCCGGTCGGCGACTATTTTCAGGGCGGCACGTTCTGCAGCATGGAGTTCGATGCCGATCCGAGCCGGATCATCGACTGGACGAAGCGCTAGGGCGGACGAGTAATAGTTGACGCGGTGCGGGCCGGACATTCACCTGCTTTTCAGCAGGGAGAGACCGACTCGCATCGTCGAAGCGCATCATTTCGCAACGCGCGCTTCCTGCTGTTTGGTCACGTGCCAGAGCACAACATGATAGTGCGGCACATCCACTCCGGGGTGACCCGGGTTGAAGTAGAAGCTGACATGATCGACTGATCCCGCGGACCCCGTTCCCTCCAACGACTTGTGATCGTCGATGTCTTTGTTCGGGACCATGTACACCGTCGCGACCAAACGATCCTTGCGATCGAAGCACAGGAACGGCCCCAGCGGCAACGTGTCGGGCTTGACGAAGATGATACCGAGGCCCGGAAAGAATTTTGGGAAGTTCACGAGGTCGCTGATCCGCTTGTATCCGTTTTTTTCGGCGATTTTCCGCTGATTTGGCGGCGGACGAACGGCTTCGTGCTTCGCTTCGTGCTTCCTGTGCGCCTTGCCACGTCGGTAAGAGGCTGTCCTGGTTTGCCCGACCTTGCCGGCCGCTGGCGCCGCCGCCGGTGGCGCCGCGGCGGGTGGTGCCGCAGCCGGCGCGAGCGTCTGCGGCGCTGGTGGCGAGAAGGCTGGTGGCGAGAAAGGAGCAAACTGGGCGGCCGGACGCCTCACGTCGGCGATCAAAGCGAGCAACGCAACCAGGGCTGCGCTTACAAGCGCATTGCGCATCGACACCTCCCGAGGTTTGCTTGCCAAAGTTTGCTCACTTGGCCGGATTGCGTTCTCGCCAGCGCAAGAAATCCCGGAACAATTCTTCGCGGTCGGGCGGATTGGCGGTTGGCTTTCCCTCGAGGAATCGGCCGAACGCCCTGCGAAGCGCGGCCTCGCCGCCCGATTGCTGCTGGAGCCAGCGCTCTGCCGGTCGGAATCGTCGCCATCCGGGGAGCAGCGCGGCCAGGTTCACCTCGCGCCACTTAGGGTGATGTTGGTCGCCGAGAAATTCAGGAAAGCGCGTGAACAATGTCTGGACGAACAATTCCAGCAGCCGAAACCGCTCGTTGCGGGTCGGCCAGTTGTAGACGAAGAGGGCAGATTTGACCGCAATCGTATCGACGTTCGCATCGGCGGCGATGATGTTCGGGTAGTCTTCGTGGCGGAGCGTTGATGGCAGATAATCTTGCTGCAGCAGCTCCAGGGAATAGGGGATGGGCAGGAAGTGAATACCGCCGGCTTGCGGGGCATGCGTCAGGAAGCTGACCGGTTTTCCTGACACCAGCAGAGCGGCGGAGAGGTCGCCCTTCTGCAGACCATCCAGCGCGGCCTCCGGTCCCAGGTTCGATTCGCTGATCTTCACGCCCAGCCGGTTCAACACCTCGCGGCCAAGGACGGCGCCGGCACTGCCGTCTTCGCCGAGATTGACCCTCTTTCCTGCCAGGTCCGGCAGGCTTCCGATCTCCGGCCGCGCGAGAAGATGGAACTCTTCGATATAGAGCGGGGCAATGTAGGCAAGCTTGTCAGAGATGTCTCCGAACGTCCTCGTCTCCCGAAGCCGGTCAACCAGGACGACAGGCGCGATTGCCACGTCGGCACCTGCGAGGGTGAGCACGTCAAGGACGTTGCGGACGCCGCCGTTTCCCACGATGGGCAGGACCCGCAAAGCAACCTCGCCATGAGGGCCGGTCTCCTGGCCGCTAGCAAGCGTGGTCGCAATGTCCTGAGCGATCCCGAATTCAGTGCATTGCGGCGTACCGGTTACGAATCCCACCGTATACGGGTCCGCAGATCGCCCCGTTTCCTTCCTGGGAGTGCCTTCTTTTCGCGGAGACGCCTTCGCGAGCTCGCTCGGGGAATTGGGCGGCCGCTTTTGCGCGAGGCAGTCCTGGACCTGTCCGCCGAGCCAGGCCGCCGCAATCAAGGCGATGAACAAACCGGCCCGCATCGCTCCGCAGACCCTCATTGTTCAAACCTGCTCGCCCAGGCCAGCCCTCGCTTGGCGGCAACTGCTCAGGCAAATCCGGCCACGTCCGAAGCACCGCTGGGCAAATCGATCTCGCTAAAGCCTTCCAACGCGCCCAGGCCAGCGACGTTCCGTCAAGGAGTGTGCGGCTCGCTCGTGGCGGGAAATTGCCCAACTAGCGCCCAGCCTTATCCTCCGCGATGCGCTTCAGATAATCCGACTTGCTGAACTGCATGTGATCGACGCAGAGCTGAGCCAGGGCCCAGCTATCGCGGCCCTTCAACAGCTCGATCATCAGCTCGTGCTGGCGCTTCGACAGCGCCAGCCCCTCGCGGTCGGCGAGATTCTTCGCGCGCATAGGCAGCGTCAGGTTCATGTAGTCCTGGAGCGAGTGTACCAGATAGGGATTGCCGCAGGCGCCGAACAGCGCGACATGGAAGGCATCGTTGGTCTCGTGAATGCCGCGCAGGTCCTGCAACTCGGCCCTGGCGCAATATTGCCGCTGCAGCTCAATGAGCACGTCGATCAGGCTTTGCGGCGCGGGCAGCGGGATCATCAGCGCGGCCTGCCGCGTCAACATTTCCCGGACCTCGTAGATCTGCCGGACCTCCTCGGCCGAGTAGAACCGCACGGTGGCACCGACATTCTTCTCGCGGCGGACGATGCCGCGCCGCTCCGCCTCCATCAGCGCCTGGCGCACGAAGTGCCGCGAAGTGCCGTAGCGCGCCATCAGCGCGTCTTCGGTCAGGCGCGCGCCGGGCGCGAGACGGCCGAAGATGATGTCCTCCTCGAGTCGCGCGACGACATCGTCCGGGTCGTCGCGCCGAACCGTCACGGCGTTCGCGGTGCGAATGTGCTGCATCCCTCCAGCCTCCAGCAGGGCTCCCCGGTCCCGCCATCCCTGTGGAGCAGGGAGCAGTCAGATTGTCAATAATCTGGACCGCTCGACCGCCGTTCTGTGATGAATTCGCCGAAGCGAAGGCCAATCTTATTGACAATCAGGGGGCAGGCTGTACGACAATGGCTAGGCGGAATGGAGTGGCATGATGACGAGTGGCTTGCGCAAGGGTCTGACGAGCTATGGCGACGCCGGCTTCTCGCTGTTCCTGCGCAAGGCGTTCATCAAGGCCATGGGCTATTCCGACGACGCGCTCGAGCGCCCCATCGTCGGCATCACCAACACCTATAGCGACTACAATCCCTGCCACGGCAACGTGCCGCAGATCATCGAGGCCGCCAAGCGCGGCGTGATGCTGTCGGGCGCGATGCCGTTCGTGTTTCCGACCATCTCGATCGCCGAGAGCTTTGCGCATCCGACCTCGATGTATCTGCGCAACCTGATGGCGATGGACACCGAGGAGATGATCCGCGCCCAGCCGATGGACGCGGTGATCGTCATCGGCGGCTGCGACAAGACGCTGCCTGCGCAGGTGATGGCGGCGATCAGCGCCGATCTGCCGACTGTGGTCATTCCGGTTGGGCCCATGGTGGTCGGCCATCACAAGGGCGAGGTACTGGGCGCCTGCACCGACTGCCGCAGGCTGTGGGCCAAGTATCGCGCCGGCGATATCGACGATGCCGAGATCGAGGCGGTCAATGGACGCCTGGCGCCGTCGGTCGGCACCTGCATGGTGATGGGCACGGCCTCGACCATGGCCTGCATGATCGAGGCGCTCGGCCTGTCGTTGCCGATGAGCGCAACCATTCCGGCGCCACATGCCGAGCGCTTCCGCCTGGCGGAGGCGAGCGGCAAGGTTGCTGCGGAGATGGCGAAGACGAAGGGGCCGAAGCCGAGCGAAGTGCTGACGCCGGCCTCGTTCAGGAATGCGCAGGTCGTGCTCCAGGCGATCGGCGGCTCGACCAACGGTCTGATCCATCTGACCGCGATGGCGCATCGCTCGCCGCACCGGCTCGATCTCGAGGCCTTCGACAAGCTCGGCCGCGAGGTGCCGGTGCTGGTCGATCTCAAGCCGTCCGGCGAGCACTATATGGAGCATTTCCATCACGCCGGCGGCGTGCCGAAGCTGCTGGCGCAGCTCGGCGATCTCATCGATCTCGACGCCAGGACCATCACGGGGCAGACGCTGCGCGATGTCGTGGCGAATGCGGAAGAGGTGCCCGGTCAGGACGCGATCCGCTCCCGCGACAATCCGATCAAGCCGGAAGGCGGCCTTGCCGTCCTGCACGGCAATCTCGCGCCACGCGGCGCGGTCATCAAGCAATCGGCCGCGAGCCCGAAATTGTTGCAGCACACCGGGCGTGCCGTCGTGTTCGAATCCGTCGAGGACATGACCCTGCGGGTCGACGATCCCGATCTCGATGTGAACGCTGACGACGTGCTGGTGCTGCGCAATGCTGGTCCGAAGGGCGCGCCCGGCATGCCCGAAGCGGGCTATCTGCCGATCCCGAAGAAGCTCGCGCGGGGCGGCACCAAGGACATGGTGCGTATTTCGGACGCGCGCATGAGCGGCACGGCGTTCGGCACCATCGTGCTGCACATCACGCCGGAATCCGCCGTCGGCGGTCCGCTTGCGCTGGTGAAGAACGGCGACATGATCCGGCTGGACGTTGCCAAGCGCAGCATCGAGCTGCTGGTCAAGGCCGCGGAGCTGGAACGGCGCCGCGCTGCGCTGAAGCCGATCGCTGCGCCGGACGAGGCGCGGCGCGGCTACGCCTGGCTTTTCAACGAGACCATCTTGCAGGCCGATGAGGGCTGCGACTTCGATTTCATGCAGAGGACTGGGCAAGTGACTGGGAAGGGGTGACCAACCACCCGAAAACGTAGCTCAGACCGCAAAAGCGGCGGGCGATAAAACAGGGGGAAACGATGATTGCACGATCCATGCGTGGGTTGGCGGCTTTGGCCGCCGTCCTGTTCGTCGCTGGGGCCGGGGCGCAGGAGGTGAAGCATTATCGCTTCGCCTACGACCAGCCGCGCAATACCGGCTATTCCATCGCGGGTGACCTCTTCGCCGACAAGCTCAAGGAATTGAGCAAGGGGACGATGATCATCGATCAGTATCCCGGCGCTCAGCTCGGGCAGGAGCCGCAGGTCCTCCAGCTCGTGAAATCCGGCGATATCGAATTCGCCATCATCTCGTCGGCCAACACGGCGACGATCTCGCCGCAGGCCGGCGTGATGTCGCTGCACTTCCTGTTCCGCGACGAGAACCACGTGATCAAGGGGCTGGCCGATCCCCGCGTGTTCGAAGCGCTCAAGACCATGATCGAGGAGACAACGCAGGGCCTGCATGTGATCGCAACCGGCTCGCAGGGCGTGCGCCACATGTACTCCAAGAAGGAGATTCACAACGTCGGCGACATCAAGGGGCTCAAGGTCCGCGTCCAGGCGACCGCGACCGAGGACACCATGTTCCCGGCCTATGGCGCCCAGACCGTGCATATGCCGTTCGGCAGCGTCTACACCTCGCTGCAAACCGGTGTCGTGGACGTCGCCGAGAACAGCATCAACGTCTACCTCGTCAACAAGCACTACGAGGTTGCCCCTATCCTGAACATCACCGAGCACGAGGCCAATAATGCGCTGGTGTTCGTCTCCGACAAGCTCTGGCAGAGCCTGTCCGCCGAGCAGAAGCAGTGGGTACAGACGGCGGCCAACGAGATCAGCACCAAGGAGCCGCAGAAGGCGTTCGAGCTCGAGCGGACCGCGGCCGAGAAGCTGAAGAAGATGGGCGTCAAGATCGTCCAGGACGTCGACAAGAAGAGCTTCACGGCGATCGCCGATCCCTATCTCGACAAGCTCGCCAAGGAGCTCGGCCCGCACGCCGAGAAGATCAAGAACCTGATCCGGTCGGTTAACTAGGCTGGGCTTGCCGTCACCTCCGCGAGTCGGGCCGGCGTAAGCCGGGACGATGGGGAAAGTAAATGGCCATCGCCGACAAACTGGTTCTCAGACGGCAGCGTCACCTCAAATGGCGCGCGCTCGACTGGCTCGAGCTCGCGCTGATGCTTCTCTGCGGCACGTTGTGCTTCGGCTTCTCGCTGTCGGTGACCGCCGACATCGTTACCCGCACCATCGGCCATCCCTGGCTGTGGCTCCAGGAAGTCACCTCGACGCTGTTCATCTATGCGATCTTCATCGGCACGGCGGCCGCGACAAGGCGCAACGACCATCTCTATCTCACCGCGATCTCCGAGGCGATGCACGGCACGCCGCGGCTGATCGTGGAAGTCGTCATTCGCATCGTCGTTCTCGGCGTCGCCTTCTGCCTGATCTGGTACGGCTATCAGAATTATCTGCGCGGCTTCGGCAGCTTCCGCCTGCCGTCGGGTACGCCGATTGCCTCGCTCTATGCCATCATCCCGCTGTCGGGCGTGCTGATAGGCCTGTTCACCATCGAGCAGCTTGTCAACGGCCTTCGGAACGGTTTTGACCATCCCGAGCCACCGGACGAGGACGCAACGCCCGTCGTTACAGACGCACAGATGAGGGCGCAGCCGTGAGCGCACCAGTCGTCCTGGCCTTGATGTCCTTCTGCTTCCTGTTCTTCGGTTATCTCGGCGTGCCGGTGCCGTTTTCGCTGATGGCCGGCGTATTCATCGGTGCGATCCTCTCGGACGTCTCCCTTGCCGCGATCATCCAGAAGATCTTTGACGGCGTGGACTCCGAGGCGCTGCTGGCGATCCCGTTCTTTCTGCTGGTCGGCGAGCTCATGAGTTCGGCGAATGTCGTGGTGCGGATCGCGAACTTGTCGGTGTCGCTGGTCGGGCACATCAGGGGCGGCCTGTCGCAGGTCGTGGTCGTCTTCAGCATGTTCTTTTCGGAGATGTCCGGCTCGACCACCGCCGACGTCGCCGTGATGAGCCGCGCGCTGGGCGGTCCAATGAAGCGCGAGGGCTATGAGCCCGCCTTCATCGCGGCCATCATCGCCTCGGCCTCGACCATCGCGGCGCTGGTGCCGCCGAGCATCACGGCCGTGGTCTATGGCGCGGTCGGCAATGTCTCGATCGCCGGCCTGTTCATGGCGGGCGTGGTGCCGGGCCTCATGATCGGCTTCGGCCTGATGATCTACTGCTATTTCTTCGGGCCTTCGGGCTTGCGCAAGCCGCGGGCGCCGTTGCGCCAGGTGGCGTTCGCTGCCGGCGATGCCGCCTTGCCGCTGATGATCCCGGTGATCCTGCTCGGCGGCATCCTGACCGGCTGGTTCACGCCGACGGAGGCCGGCGTCGTCGCCGTGGCCTGGATTATCCTGGTCGTGATCCCCGCGCTCAATCGCGGCCACTTCAAGAAGATCCCTTACGATTTCTGCCTCGCCGGCCTGATCTTCTCGCTGCCGCTGATCACGATCGGCGCCGCCAACGCCTTCGGCTGGATGCTGGCCTATTTGCGTGGCGCGAACTACATCGCGGAATGGATCACCTCCATCGCCGGCAACGATCCGCATCTGATCATGCTGTTGATGGTGCTGCTGTTCACCGTGGTGGGTGACTTCATCGAGCCGGTGCCGACCATCATCATCTTCATGCCGCTGGTCAACGCGCTGACGGAGGCGGGCGACATCAATGGCGTGCATATGGGCGTGGTGCTGATCGCCACGCTCGCGTTCGGCCTGATTACGCCGCCCTATGGGCTGGTGCTGCTGATGGCGTCGAAATTCGTCGGCATCAGCTTCGCCAAGGCGTTGCGCGCGGCGCTGCCGATCTACGTCGTGTTCTTCGCCACCATCGCGTTTGCGATCTACTTCCCGAGCGTGGTGCTCTGGCTGCCGCGGCACGTGCTGCCGGAGTCGGTCGGCTGCTTCAAGTCGCCGGCAGGGACGGGCTACATCTGTCCGCAGTGAGTGTCGCGGCTACTTGCCCTTGCTCGTGAATTTCTTCACGGCGACGCGAAATTCTTCTGTGTTCATCGCCATGATGATCTTGTGCTCTTCGGCGTCGAGCTGCTGCTTCACCGGCGTGGTCGCGGCCTGGTAGACTAGCGACTTGGTGCCGGCGATCGCCGCCGGCGGGTTCTGCGCGAGGCGCTCGGCGAGCTGCCGTGTCGCCTCCTTCAGCTCGGCCGGAGGCACGATCTTGGCGACCAGACCCCACTCATAGGCCTGCTGCGCGGTAAAATTGTCCTCGGACAGGAATATCTGAAGCGCGCGGCGGGATCCGACTGTGCCGACGATGCCGACCGTGCTGCCACCGTCCGGCGAGACGCCGATCTTGGCATAGGCCGGCGTGAAGCGGGCATCCTCTGCGGCAATGCAGAGGTCGGTGACGAAGGCGAGACCCATGCCGGCGCCGGCCGCCGAACCGTGAACGCTGGATAGCGACAGTTTGGGCATGCGCCGGATGGTCTCGATGAAGGCGTGATAATGCTTCAGCAGTTCGCCGACGACCGGCGTCACCGTATTGGCTTCGGCCGCAGCGCCGATTGTCTGCAGATCGCCGCCGGCGCAGAAGGCGCGGCCTTCGCCCTCGATGACCACGACCCTGATCTCGTCGGCGCCCTCGATATACGCCGCGAGCTGTTCGAGCCGCTGCGCAATCGCAAGATTGATCGAGTTAAACGCGGCGGGGCGGTTGAGCGTGATGGTTGCGATCGGGCCATCGATCCGCAGCAGGGCGGCATCATCGGGACGGGAGACGGGAGCAGACATCGGAAAATCCCCGGCATGAGGTCGTTGGCGCAACTAAATCGCAGAAGCCGAGGGGTGACAATCCCGGTCATGGCAGCTTGCATGCCAGGCTGGCGCTCTTGCGCAACCCGGAACGATGGGGTCAAATGGCGCTGCCTTCGTTTAGGAACGGACACGAGCGCCGGCTCCTCCGGGCGAGGCCAGCAAGCCAAAATCAGCGAGAGAGGAGACGACATGGCTAACGCTCGTGTCTTGGGAAGAGGTCTGTTCCAATGACGGATGGCCCGGTGATCATTGTCGGTGCGGGCCATGGCGGCTACCAGGTCGCGGCATCCCTGCGTCAGGCAGGTTTTTCCGGCCGCATCTGCCTCGTCAACGACGAGGCGCATCTGCCCTATCAGCGGCCGCCTCTGTCCAAGGCCTACATCAAGGGCTCCGCCGGTCCGGAAAGCCTGATGTTCCGGCCGGAAAAGTTTTACCAGGACCAGAAGATCGAGCTGATCGCGGGCCGCGCGGTGTCGATCGAACGCGCGAAACGCACGGTCCTTCTCGCCTCGGGCGAGACGCTTCCCTATGGCCACCTCGTGCTGGCCACGGGCGCACGCAACCGGCTGCTCGATCTGCCCAACGCAAACCTGTCCGACGTGAAATATCTGCGCATCCTCGATGAGAGCGAAGCGCTGCGAAAAATCATGCCATCGAAGAAGCGGGCCGTGATCATCGGCGCGGGCTTCATCGGCTTGGAATTCGCCTCCACTGCGCGAATCAAGGGGCTGGAGGTCGACGTGATCGAGCTCGCCCCGCGCGTGATGGCGCGCGCGGTGACGGCCGAGGTCTCGGACTATTTCCAGGCCCGGCACCGCGAAGCCGGCATTCGTATTCACCTCGGTGTGCAGGCAACCAGCATCGAGGCGGAGGGCGGCAAGGTCACCGGCGTCAGCCTCAGCGACGGCCGGCACTTGCCGGCCGACCTCATCGTGGTCGGCGTCGGCGTGCTGCCGAACATCGAGCTCGCGGCGGAAGCGGGGCTGCCAGTCGCATCGGGCATCATCGTCGACGAGCATCTGCTCACATCCGATCCCAGCATCTCGGCAGTCGGCGATTGCGCACTGTTTGCGAGTCCGCGCTTCGGCGGATCGCTGCGGCTGGAGTCGGTGCAGAACGCCACCGATCACGCCCGATGCGTGGCGGCGCGGCTGACCGGCGACAGCAAGCCTTACGACGGTCACCCCTGGTTCTGGAGCGACCAGGGTGATGACAAGCTCCAGATCGCGGGGCTCACCACCGGCTACGACCGCGTCGTGCTGCGCGGCAACCCCGCAGGCAAGGCGTTCTCCGCGTTCTGCTACAAGGGCGACACGCTGCTCGGCATCGAGTCGATCAACCGCGCCGGCGATCACATGTTCGGCCGTCGCCTGCTTGGGATGGACCGCTCGATCTCGCCGGAGCAGGCCGGCGATGAAAATTTTGACCTGAAGAGCGCGCTGGCTTGATCTTCCCCCCGCAAGCCGGGAAGAAACGCCCTACAAAACCGCCGCAACCTCCGCCGCTGTCGGCATTGAGGGACCGGCGCCCATCCGCTGCACCGAGATCGAAGCGGCGGCGTTGGCGAAGGTGAGCGCATCACGCAAGGGCGCGCCACCGGCGAGTCGCGCCGCGAGCGCGCCGACGAAGCAGTCGCCGGCGCCTGTTGTGTCGATCGCCTTCACCAGGCGGCCCGGCACGACGATCTCTTCGGGAGCGGCGAGCGTCAGCACGCCGCGCTTGCCCAGCGTCACGCAGATGGTCTGGTCCTCGCGCGCCCGAAGCTGCCGTGCGACGTCCACGATGCGCGCCGGCTCGTCGCTCTCGGACAGCTCGACGCCTGCGAGGAAGCCGAGCTCGGTCTCGTTCAGCACGAGGATATCGACGAGCTCGAGCAGGTCGTGGGAACATTTCTGCGCGGGCGCCGGATTGAGCAGCGTGGTCGCCCCGGCGGACCGTGCCCGCTGGAAGAACGCGGCGATCGTGGGCAGGGGGATCTCGAACTGGCTGACCGCGACATCGCCGTTCAGCAGCGGCACGACACTGACATCGTCCGCGCCGACCAGCGCATTGGTGCCGGGAATGACGACGATGGTGTTGTCGGCGTCCGCCACCGTGATGATTGCTGTGCCGGTGTGCGCCTCGGCCGTCTCCTGGACGTAACCGAGATCGACGCCCTGACCGCCCAGGAAGGCCTTCAGCTCCGCCCCGAAGGAATCCTTCCCCAGCCGGCCGATCAGCGTGGTCCGGGCACCCAGCCGCGACGCGGCCACGGCCTGGTTCGCGCCCTTGCCGCCGGGAAAATACAGCACCTGCCGGCCTGCGACGGTTTCGCCGACCCTGGGATGGCGATCGGCCGTCGCCACCACATCCATGTTGATGCTGCCGGCAACGAAGACACGTCCCATGCGAGACTCCAGCGAACGCTAAACCCTGACCTCGAATTCGTGCCTGACCTTGGCGATGTCGACAAGCGTCGGCAGGCCGGCCTCGTTGCCGAGGCGCTGGATCTTGAACGTCGAGGCCGCACGGGCGAAGTCGAAATGCTCGCGCCAGGTTTTGCCGGGATGGGCGAGGTAGGAATAGATATAGGCGCCGTGGAACACGTCGCCGGCGCCATTGGTGTCGAGCACGCGCTCGCGCGGGATCGGCATTGCCGGCATGATCTCGACCGTGCCGGTCTCGTTGTACCAGAGCAGGCCCTTCTCGCCCATGGTGACGCCGCCGATCTTGCAGCCGCGGCCCTTCAGGTAGTCCAGCATCTGCTCCGGGGTCAGATCCATCTGCTCGCACAAGCGTTCAGCGACGATCGCGACGTCGATGAATTCCAAGAGCTCGTGCGTGTTGGTGCGCAGACCGCCGCCATCGAGCGAGGTGAGGATGCCGGCCTCGCGGCAGACTTTTGCATAATGGATCGCGGCGTCCGGCTGGTGGCCGTCGATATGCAGCGCGCGGCAGTTGCCGAGATTGAGGATCGGGAAGGGATGGATGTGGGTGTCGTCGCGGCAGCGGACGATGGCGCGCTTGCCGTCCTTGGGCATGATGAAGGACAGCGAGGAGGTGTTCACCTTCCGGCCGTGCAGCGAGATCGCATACTTCGCGCACATGTCCTGGAACATGCGGCCCAGCCAGTCATTGGCGACGGTGGCGATCAGGTCCGGCACGATGCCGAGCTTGGCGCAGCAGAACGCCGCCGTAACCGCGTTGCCGCCGAAGGAGACTGCGTAGTCCGAGGCCACGTGCTTCTCGTCGCCGGTCGGCATGTGGTCGGTGATGAAGACGACGTCGATATAGGTCTGTCCGATAAAGAGGGCCTGCATTGGTTGTCCGTAATGCGCTGGGTGGTCCCGGCCGGCGGAATTACTCTAGCACCGGTTCCGTTCAGGAGACGCCGAAATTATTCGCAAAGCCGCCACCCGAAGCGCTTGAGGTGAGCTTTGCGTCGGAATACGACCATGACAGGGCCAACGCAATGCCCAAGCGGAGCGCCGCGCCGGATCGATCTGCAGTTCCAGGCGCGTCGAAGGGGGAGGGAAAATGATCACCGGCCTCGATCACGTCGTTGCTCTGGTCAAGGACATCGGTGCGGCCAAGGCGGCCTATCAGACGCTGCTGGGGCGGGCACCGGCCTGGCAGAATTCAGGCGAGGGCGCCGACCGGGTGCTGTTCACGCTTGCCAACATGACGATCGAGCTGATGGCGCCGAGCGGCTTCAGCGTGGCCGCCGATCGCATGCGCGCGTTGCTGGAGGACCGCGAAGGCGTGCTCGCGAGCCTGTGCTTTCGTGTTGCAGACATGGGCAAGATGTACCGGCGGCTGGAGCGGGTGGCCTTGCGTCCGGACCCGGTCGCCGAGGTCGAAAGCAGCGATGCCGAGACCGGCGCGGTTCTGCACTGGAAACGCACGCGCGCTGCGACCGAGCTGACGCGCGGCGTGCGCATGTTCTTCCTTGAGCTCGCCGAGGAGCGTCCGCAGTCGGCGGCGAGCGACGTCGCGCCGATCGACGCGCTCGACCACGTCGTGGTCGCGACCGAGGATTCCGAACGTGCCGCGGCGCTCTATGGCGCGCGGCTCGGGCTCGATCTGGCGCTCGACCGCTCACACCAGGATTGGGGCCAGCTCATGTTCTTCCGCTGCGGCGATCTCATCGTCGAGGTGGTGCGGAGGCCGGTCGCCGGCGGCGATCTCGCGCATGATCGGCTGTGGGGCCTGAGCTGGCGGGTGGCCGACCTCGAGGCCACGCGCGCCCGCCTGATCTCGGCCGGCGTCGACGTCAGCGAGGTACGCAACGGCCGCAAGCCGGGCACGCGGGTGATGAGCATCAGGAACGGCACCTGCGGGATCCAGACCATCCTGCTGGAGCGTACGCCGAAGCCGACGGACTGAGGCCCTGGCCTCTCCACGTCATTGCGAGCGCAGCGAAGCAATCCAGAATCTTTCCGCGGATGCATTTCTGGATTGCTTCGCTGCGCTCGCAATGACGAACTATGCGGCGCCACCTTCCGCCTTACTGCCACGCCGCCCAGATTCCCCGGGGAGTCCCGCCATCCTTCATTCTCAAACCGTCGCGCGCGTGTTACATGACGTTGTGAGAGCATCCAGCGAGCAACCGGTTTGGCGAAGGCAAAGCGAAATCTGAGATGGCAGCGTGATCCCGAAGGGATGCGGCTGCGCATTCTCGAGGCTGCCAAGCAGGAGTTTTCGGCCCACGGGCTTGCCGGTGCACGGGTCGACCGTATCGCGGCCGAGGCCGGCGCCAACAAGCGCATGCTCTACTATCACGTCGGCAACAAGGACGAGCTATATCTCGCGGTGCTTGAGGGTGCCTATGACAAGATCCGCAGCGAGGAGCGGGGACTCGATCTCGAGCATCTCGATCCGCCCGAGGCGATCAGACGGCTGATCGAATTCACCTGGAACTATTTTCTGCGCAACCCCGAATTCCTGTCGCTGCTGCAGACCGAGAACCTCGCGCGGGCAAAGCATCTGAAGCGCTCGACCAAGGTCAAGTCGATGCATTCGCCCTTCGTCGAGATGATCCGCACCGTGGTGCGGCGCGGCGTCGACAGCGGCGATTTCCAGGTCGCGGTCGATCCGGTGCAGCTCTACATCTCGATCGCGGCGCTGTGCTTCTTCTATCTCTCGAACTCGGCCACCTTGAGCGTGATCTTCGGACGCGACCTGCTCGCCAAGGACGCCAAGGATGAGCGGCTTGCCCACATGGTGGGCCTGGTTCTGGCCGCGCTGACGGGACGATCGGCGGAACTGCTCGAGATCGTCAAGGCGCCAAAGTCGCGCCTCCCGCAGCATCAGCCCGTCTAGCGGAATTCTTTATTCCACAATCTCAGATATCATCGCCCGGCTCGACCGGGCGATTCAGTTTTCCGGAGGCGCTGAGCCAATACGGAGAAGTCGCCGCGTACTGGATCCCCTGCTTTCGCGGGGGATGACACCGAAGATGCGGCATGATTGACCGGCCGCTTAACGGGAACGCGAGCTAACCGTGGGAACCACTGCGCAAAACGTCACAGGGGAAACCGCTGGACAGTATTTATCCAACGGGTTAATTTCTCACCGAACCAAAAAGACTGCCGGGAGTGAGGCGTGGCTGAACCGAAGCCGCAAAGTGCGGTGTCCAAGATCTTGAATGCGGCCTGGGTGCGGCCGCTGTTGTTTCTGGTCTTCATTGTCGTGGCCTGGGATCTCTCGATCCGGCTGTTCAAGATCCCCGCCTATCAGATCCCGGCGCCGGCCGACGTCGTGGCCGTGCTGCGCAGCGACTGGCCGGAGCTGCTGCGTCAGTCCTGGCCCACCACTTACGCGACCATATGGGGCTTCGTGCTTTCCGCGCTGTTCGGCATTCCCGTGGCGATGCTGATCGCGGGATCGAAGACGGTGGAGAGCTACGTCTATCCGCTGCTGGTGTTCTCCCAATCCGTGCCGAAGATCGCGATCGCGCCGCTGTTCGTGGTCTGGTTCGGCTTCGGCATCCTGCCGAAAGTGATCTCGGCGTTCCTGCTCGGCTTCTTTCCGGTGGTGGTCTCGGCCGTCCAGGGCTTCAAATCGGTCGATCCTGACATGGTCGATCTTGCCCGCGCCATGCAAGGCAGCCGGTTTCAGGTGTTCCGCGCGGTGAATCTGCCGCATGCGCTGCCCGCGATCTTCTCCGGCCTCAAAGTGTCGGTGACGCTCGCAGTGGTCGGCGCCGTCGTCGGCGAATTCGTCGGTTCCAATTCCGGCATCGGCTACGTGATGCAACGCTCGATCGGCACATTCGACCTGCCGACGATGTTTGCTGCACTCGTGATCCTCGCGTTGCTCGGCGTGGTGCTGTTCTGGATCGTGGACCGGATAGAGCGGCTGGTCATTCCCTGGCATGTCAGCCAGCGTGAGGATGTGATTTTCACCTCTTAAGCAACGAACGGCCACCAACGGCCGAAGCAACAAGGACAAGGGAGAAAGTAGATGAAGCGGTGGATAGGAGCTGTCTCGGCGGCGCTGATGGCGCTTTCGGTTGCGCCGGCGCAGGCTGCCGACAAGGTCGTGCTGATGCTGAACTGGTACGTCTATGGCGAGCACGCGCCGTTCTATTACGGCAAGGCCAAGGGCATCTATGCCGCCGAGGGCATCGACCTCGAAATCCAGGAAGGCCGCGGCTCTGCGGCGACCACGCAGGCCGTTGCGGCCAAGACCGCCGACTTCGGCTATGTCGACGTTCCCACCATGATGCGCGCCGCGATCAAAGGCGCGCCCGTGATCGCGACCGGCGTGCTGCTCCAGACCAGCCCGATGTCGGCCATGGGCTTCGCTGACAAGAACATCAAAAAGCCCGAGGACATCAAGGGCAAGACGGTGGCGATCACGCCGGCCGACTCCATGACGCAGATCTGGCCGCTGTTCCTGAAGAAGACCGGGCTGAAGGAAAGCGACTTCCACACCGTGGCCGGCGACGGCCAGACCAAGCTCAATGCCGTCATCAACGGCCAGGCCGATCTCCTGCTCGGCTACGTCATGGACCAGTCGATGAAGATCAAGGATGCCACCGGCAAGGACGTCTATCCGATCAAGTTCGCCGACTACGGCATCAACATGGTCTCCTCGGGCATTATCGCCAATTCCGACTACGTAAAGGCCAATGCGGATCTCGTCCGCCGCTTCATGTCGGCGACGACAAAGGCGGTTGAAGCCGCCGAAAAGGAGCCGAAGGCGGCGGCGCAGTCGATCCTCGACGCCAACCCGAAGGGCGGCAAGATCGAGACGTTGACTCAGGGCTTTGAGCTGACCATCCCGCTCTATCGGACGGCGGAGACCAAGAGCAAACGGCCGTTCCAGGTCACCGACCAGAACATGACCGACTCGGTCAATCTGATGGTCGAATATGGCGGGCTCGATGCCAAGGCCAAGGAGAACCCGAAGGCCTTCTATACCAACGACTACCTGCCAAAGGGCAACTCGTGAAACCAGCGACAAGACCGAGTGATGACGTGCAACCGGCCGCGCATCTGAGACTGGTGAGCGATCGGGCCGGCAGCGACGCGTCGGGCATCAAGCTGTCCGGCGTGTCGAAGACCTATCGGACGCGCGACGGCGATGTGCCGTCGCTGCGGCCGCTCGATTTCCACATCAATGACGGCGAGTTCTTCGTCGTGGTCGGTCCCTCCGGCTGCGGCAAGTCGACGCTGCTCAAGCTGATCTCCGGACTGTTGCCGCCGACGACCGGCGAGATCCTGGTCGAGGGCGAGAAGGTGACGACGCCGCACGGCAATGTCGGTATCGTCTTCCAGAACGCGCTGCTTCTGCCCTGGCGCAACATCATCTCAAACGTGATGCTGCCGATCGACATGAAGCGGCTGCCACGGGCCGAATATCTCGCCCGCGCCAAGGAGCTGTTGAAGCTGGTCGGGCTCGAAGGCTTCGAGAAGAAGCTGCCCTGGCAGCTCTCCGGCGGCATGCAGCAGCGCGCCTCGATCTGCCGTGCACTGGTGCATGATCCCAAGATCATGCTTATGGACGAGCCGTTCGGCGCGCTGGACGCGCTGACGCGCGAGCGCATGAACGTCGAGCTGATGCGGATCCAGCGCGAAACGCGCAAGACCGTGCTCCTGATCACCCATTCGATTCCGGAGGCCGTGTTCCTTGCCGACCGCGTGCTGGTCATGACCGAGCGGCCGGGCGCGGTCGCCGCGATCTACGATGTGCCGCTGCCGCGCCCGCGCTCGCTCGACGTGATGGCCGACCCGGTCTTCACCGAGCTCGTGCAACGCATCCGCAAGCACTTCTTCACGCAGGGTTCGCTGGACTAGAGCCATGTCTGTGCGCCTGAAACTGCGAGATATCGCGTTCTTTGAACGGCCCGTGCGTTTCGCGCGGCCGTTCCGCTTCGGCGCCATCACGATTCATGCGACCCCGCAGCTCTTCGTGCGGGCCGAGATCGAGGTCGAGGGCAGGGGGACCGCAGTCGGCGCCAGCGCCGAACTGCTGGTGCCAAAATGGTTCGACAAGCGGCCGGAGCTGTCGCCGGCGCAGACGGTCGATGGGCTCAGACGCTCGCTGCGCATTGCGCGCGGTCTCTATCTGGCGCAGAGCGGCTTTAACACGGCCTTCGGGCTGCATGCTGCCTGCATCGGCGCGCAGGTTGCAGCCTGCGCGAAGGAGAACATTCCGCCGCTGGCTGCAGCCTATGGCCCGGCCGAGATTGACAAGGCAATTCTCGATGCGGTGCTGCGTGGCAATGACAGCAATTTCTTCGACGGAATGGCCGGCAACATTGCCGGTATCGATGCGCGACTCTCGCCCGATCTAAGGGAATCGGACGTCGGGGAATTCCTTGCGGAACGGAAGCCGCTGCTGCGCGTCGCGGTTCGCCACACCGTGGGTCTCGACGACGTCGTCGAAGGCGAGAGCGGTGTCGCCGATGCGCACGAGAATGCCGGTGCACGTTATTTCAAGCTGAAGCTGTCGGGCAATCCGACGGCCGATGCAGCAAGGCTGGCGCGCATCGGCAAGGAGCTCGATAAGCTGGGTCATGATTACAAGGTGACCCTGGACGCGAACGAGCAGTATGCCGATCTCGACGCGCTGCGCGCGTTGATCGACCAGCTCGATCGCGATTCCCTGCTTCGATCGATCTCGTCGCGCCTGCTCTATGTCGAACAGCCGATGCCGCGCGACATCACGCGGCATTCGCCGCTCGGCTCGCTCGCGGCGCGCGCCTTCATCATCGACGAGGCTGATGATTCCTACGACGCATTCCCGGCAGCGCGAGCGCTCGGCTATCGCGGGATCTCGTCGAAATCCTGCAAGGGACTCTACAAGTCCATCGTCAACGCAACGCGCGCGGCGAAGTGGAGCACGGGCGGAGAGACGTTCTTCGTCACCGGCGAGGACCTGACTTGCCAGGCCGGCCTTGCCGTGCAGCAGGATCTCGCGCTCGGTGCGTTCATCGGCGTCACCCATGCCGAGCGCAATGGCCATCACTACGTCGACGGTTTCGGCGAGACGCCCGCCGCAGAAGCCGAGGCCTTCGCGAAGGCCCATCCCGATCTCTACGCCGATGCCGGCAAAGGCATCCGGCTCTCCATTCACAACGGCGATCTCGTCACGGGATCGCTGACCGCAACGGGCTTTGCGACGTCGGTCCATCCGGACTGGTCGGCACTGCGCCCGCTTGAACAGCCAAAATCACGTCAGGAGCAATTGGCATGACCACGCAACGCCTCGGCCTCATCATGAACGGCGTCACCGGCCGCATGGGGCTCAACCAGCATCTGATCCGCTCGATCGTGGCGATTCGCGACCAGGGCGGCGTCAAGCTCAAGAATGGCGATCGCGTGATGCCAGATCCAATTCTGGTCGGCCGCAGTGCCGACAAGCTCGAGCGGCTGGCCAAGCAGTTCAACATCACGCGCTGGACCACCGACCTCGACGCCGCGCTCGCCGACAAGAACGATACCATGTTCTTCGACGCCGCGACCACGCAGGCGCGGCCCGGCCTGCTGTCCCGCGCGATCAACGCCGGCAAGCATGTCTATTGCGAGAAGCCGATTGCGACGACGTTCGAGGAGGCGGTTGAGGTCGTCAAGCTCGCCAACGCCAAGGGCGTCAAGCATGGCACGGTGCAGGACAAGCTGTTCCTGCCGGGCCTGAAGAAGATCGCCTTCCTGCGCGACTCCGGCTTCTTCGGCCGCATCCTCTCGGTGCGTGGCGAATTCGGCTACTGGGTGTTCGAGGGCGGCTGGCAGGAGGCGCAGCGGCCGTCCTGGAACTATCGCAGCGAGGACGGCGGCGGCATCATCCTCGACATGGTCTGCCACTGGCGCTACGTGCTCGACAACCTGTTCGGCGACGTCGAGAGCGTGGTCTGCATCGGCAACACCGACATTCCCGAGCGCTATGACGAGCAAGGGGAGAAGTACAAGGCGACCGCCGACGATTCCGCCTATGCGACGTTCCAGCTCAAGGGCGGCATTATCGCGCACATCAACATGTCCTGGGTCACGCGTGTCTATCGCGACGACCTCGTCACCTTCCAGGTCGACGGCACGCTCGGTTCGGCCGTCGCAGGCCTGTCCGACTGCATGATCCAGGCGCGGCAGGCGACGCCGCGTCCGGTCTGGAATCCCGACGAGAAGCGGTTGCACGATTTCTACGGCGACTGGCAGAAGCTGCCGGACAACGTCACCTACGACAACGGCTTCAAGGAGCAGTGGGAGATGTTCATCCGCCACGTCTACGAGGATGCGCCGTACAAGTTCACGCTGCTCGAGGGCGCCAAGGGCGTGCAGCTCGCCGAATGTGCACTGAAGAGCTGGAAGGAACGGCGTTGGATCGACGTCGCGCCGATCAAGGTCTGAGGAGGCTGACATGAACAAGCCCATCCAGCCTATGTCATCGCTTTCATTGAAACTACCGAAGGCCGACCGGTCGATCGAGACCTATCGACTCGCGGCTTCGCGCAACTTTCCGGCCAAGCTCGAGGGCACGCTGAACCGTGTCGCCTTCTCGGCCGTGCACACGGTTGCCGATCCCTTCGCGGATAATGATCCCTGGCTCTCGGTGTCCGTCGACTGGGACAAGACCATCGCCTTCCGGGAGCACGTCTGGGATCTCGGTCTTGGCGTCGCGGAGGCCATGGACACCGCGCAGCGCGGTATGGGCTTGGATTGGCCGACGTCGCTGGAACTGATCACGCGCTCGGTCGCGGCCGCCAAGCGCCGCAAAGCTCTGGTGTTCTCCGGTGCCGGCACCGACCATCTCGCGGTCGAGGATGCGAAGAGCCTCGACGATGTGATCCGCGCCTATGAGGAGCAGATCTCGGCGGTCGAGAAGGTTGGCGGCCGGATCATCTTGATGGCCTCGCGCGCGCTCGCCAAGCTCGGCCGCAACGCCGACGACTATGCCAAGGTCTATGATCGTGTGCTATCGCAGGTCCGCGAACCCGTGATCATTCACTGGCTCGGCGACATGTTCGATCCGGCGCTGACGGGATATTGGGGCACCAAGGATCTCGACAAGGCGATGGACACGGCCGTTGCCATCATCAACGGCAACGCCGCCAAGGTCGACGGCGTCAAGGTCTCGCTGCTCGACAAACAGCGCGAGATCGATATGCGCCGCCGCCTCGACAAGCGCATCAAGATGTATACTGGCGACGACTTCAACTATGCGGAGCTGATCGCCGGCGATAGCCAAGGCTTTTCGCACGCGCTGCTGGGCATCTTCGATGCTATCGCGCCGGCGGCCTCTTATGCACTGTCGCGGCTTGCGGCCGGCGACGAAGCCGGCTTCCACGACGTTCTGGGGCCAACCGTGCCGCTGTCGCGCCATATCTTCAAAGCACCGACACGCTTCTACAAGACCGGCGTGGTGTTCATGGCCTATCTCAACGGCCACCAGGATCACTTCACCATGGTCGGCGGCCAGGAGAGCGCGCGGTCGATGCTGCATCTGGCCGAGCTGTTCCGCCTCGCCGATCAGGCCGGCCTGCTCGCCAACCCCGAACTCGCGGCGCGGCGGATGAAGACCGTGCTGGCCTCGCACGGAATCGAATCCTGATGCGTGATTTTTCGTCCGATCATCGCTGGCTGTCGCTGAACACGGCGACGGTTCGCAAGCAGGGTGACCTCGTTGCGATCGTCGAGGCCTGCGCCCGCCATGGCATCCGTGCCATCGATCCCTGGCGCGACCAAGTCGCATCCGTTGGCCTCGACCGCGCCGTGCGCGCGGTGCGCGACGCCGGCCTGGAGCTCTCGGGCTATTGCCGGGGCGGCATGTTCACGTCTGACAAGTCGCGCCGAACCGAGGTGCGCGATGATAACCGGCGCTGTGTCGATGAAGCCAAGGCGCTGGGCGCATCCTGCATCGTGCTGGTCGTCGGTGGCCTGCCGCAATACTCGCGGCCGGGCAGCGCAGTCTCGAAAGATATCGTTGCGGCGCGGGGGCAGGTTGAGGACGCCTTGGCCGAGATGCTCGACTACGCCAGGCAGGCAAAACTGCCGCTGGCGATCGAGCCTCTGCATCCGGCCTACGCGGCGGACCGGGCCTGCGTGAACACGACCAAGCAGGCGCTCGATATCTGCGACCGTCTCGACCCTGATCATACAGGCATGCTCGGGGTTGCGCTCGATGTCTATCATATCTGGTGGGATCCGGAGCTGATGGGCCAGATCGCGCGCGCCGGCAAGGATCGCCTGCTGGCGTTTCACGTCTGCGACTGGCTGGTGCCGACCAAGGACATCCTCAATGACCGCGGCATGATGGGTGACGGCGTGATCGACATCAAATCCGTGCGCGCAGCGGTCGAGGCGCAGGGTTACGCAGGCTATTCGGAGATCGAGATCTTTTCCAACGACTGGTGGGGCAGACCGATGGACGAGGTGCTGCGCACCTGCATCGAGCGGCACCGGAGCGTGGTTTAGGATCGGCACTCAGGCAACGCTGGTGGCGGTCACTGGCTTGCCGTCTGGGGAAGCGTGTTGAAGCGGGCCTTCTGCTCGCTGCTCAGCGTCGCATAGAACTCGTCCAAGGCCGGCTGCACCCGATTGGCTGCCTCCAGCATAGCTTCGAGCCGCTTCTGCATCGCTTCGAGACGCCCGACTGGCGTCAACGGCACGTCGTCCGGGCAGGCAGCCTGTAGGGCTTGTACCGCCTGCTTGGTCGCATCGCCCAAGCGTTCGAGCGCTTCCTTTTGCTTGCCCGCCGGGTGTACCACCGCCTCGATTCGTTCGATCGGGAGCTGCGTCAGGCTGGCTTTCGGATCGCCGCAGCTTTCGGGCTGGGCATTCGCTTCCTGTTGCTGCGGCTGCTGTTGCGCGCGCTCGCCCAAATTGGGGCCGAGCGCGTTGAAACGCGCCTGCTGCTCGTCGCTGAGTGAGCTATAGAATCGTTCGAGCGCCGGCCGCACGATTTTCACCGCTTCGAGCGTGACGCTGACGCGGTTCGTCATCGCGCGCAACCGGCCGGGTGGCGTCAGCGCGTATGAGTCATTGCAGGATTGCTTGAACACGTCGGCAGCCTTCGCGGCCGCAGCCTTCAAGTCATCGAGCAGGGTACGCTGCTCCGGTGTCGGCCGCACTGCCTGCGTGATCGACGCGAAGGGCCAGGCGGTCACGCCTTTTTCCGGATCTCCGCACAACTGCCGGACGGTCTGCGCGCTTGCGCTCGCGCGTTGGCGCGGCCGACCGCTCGGTATCGTCGCGCCGGATTGCGGATAGGCGGCGTAGGCGGAATACACGTTATCGCCGCCCCAGAACACGGTGTCGACGAAGTCGTCGTAGGCGTAGGCCCAGTAACCGGGCTCATAAGCGTAAGGCCAAAACGTGTAGTCGAAGATGTCGGAATAGGCATAGGGCCAGAACACCGGGCCGAGCCAGGCCACAAACGCTGCGCGCCTGCCATGTCGCCAGGCAGAGCGGGGAGCCCAACCGTGTTGCCGGGCGTCGATGGCCGCGCGCGCTTGCAGCGTGTCGTCGCCGCGGAAGCGGGCGGCAAACCGTCCGCGTGCCGCAGCTTGTGCCGCGACGGCAGCGGCAGCGGCGGATCGCTCGGCCGAAGGCTGCGGTCCCAACCGCTGCAGGCGCGCCTGATCGCGCTCTTGCATGCGCTGCTCGCGCTGGAGCAACCGGTTCTGCGTCTGCAGCGCCCGCTCCTGCGCGCGTTGCGCCCGCAGGCCTTCCGGCTTCTGCGACTGCAATTGCTGGACGCGCTGCTGCATGCGATCGATGCGGCTCTGCCGTTCTGCGCTCTGGCGATTAAGCATCTCGCGCTGCCGCTGCTCGACGTGCTGCTCGCGTTGTTGCACTCGCTGCTCGCGCTCAAGCAGCCGGCTCTGCGACTGCAGTAACCGTTGCTGCTCGCGTTGCGCCCTTGCGCCTTCTGCGGGCTTTTGCGACTGCAATTGCTGCACTCGCTGCTGCATGCGGTCGATGCGGCCCTGGCGTTCCGCGGATTGGCGCGACAGCATCTCGCGCGGCCGTTCCGGCCGCTCGCTCACAGCCGGCGGCGCTCCGGGGCGTGAGGCGGGTGCGACATGCGGCGTCGGCCGCTGTGCCACGGCCGGGCGCTGCGGTGCTGCCGGCGGGCGACGGATTTCAGGCCGCGGTGCCGCCACGTGCGGGGCAGCTCGCGGCGGTGGTGCAGCGAAGTGCGGGGTCGGACGCGGCGGCGGTGAGGCGATATGGGGCGCCGGATGTGGTGCCATCGCCGGTCGCTGCGGCATGGCCGGTGGATGGAATGCCGGTGCGGCAGGCCGCGCCATGGCCGGCGGTGCGGCAGGCCGCGCCATGGCTGGCGGCGCGGCGGGCCGCGCCATGGCTGGCGGCGCCGCCGGACGGGCCATCGCAGGTGGCGCTGCCGGTCGTGCAGCCGGTGGTCCACCTCTTCCATGCTCCTGGGCGAGTGCGCCGACATTCGCCGCCAGCACGGAGACGCCAACCAGGAAAGCCGTAAGCCAAACGCCACGCGGAAGCATGACAGCAGCTCTCCGCTCATCCAGTCGCCCGCAACCTTCAACGCGCAGATGGCGAAATCGTTCGGCCGCCGCCGGCATTGCGCTATTCGGACGCAGGCAGACCTTACGCCAAATCCCGTGTAAGCGTGGCCGCGATGCCCTCCAGCGCCCAGTCAACCTGGTCGCTGGTGATCACCAGCGGCGGGGCGAAGCGGATCGTGTGCTCGTGAGTATCCTTGGCGAGGATGCCCTCGAGCTGCAGGGCCTCGCAGTAGCGGCGCGCACGTCCGGCCTCAGGGTTGAGCTCGACCGCCAGCATCAGCCCGCGTCCGCGCACCTCGCGGACAGTGTTGGCGCGGATGTTTCTGAGGCCTTGCAGAAAGCGTTCACCCTGTACCGCAGCGTTTTCGATCATCCCTTCCTCGACGAGAACGCGGAGCGCCGCCCGCGCCACCGCACAGGCCAGCGGGTTGCCACCGAATGTCGAGCCATGCTGGCCCGGTTTCAGCGTGCCGAGGACGTCGTTGTTGGAAAGCACGGCGGAGACGGGATAGAAGCCGCCGGACAAAGCCTTGCCGAGCAGCGTGACATCCGCCTCGATGCCCTCGTGCTGTTCCGCAAGCAGCTTGCCGGTGCGGCCGAGCCCGGTCTGGATCTCGTCGAGGATCAGCATCACCTCGTGTGCGGTGCATAGCTCGCGCACCCCCGTGAAATAGCCTGCCGGTGGAATGATGACGCCGGCTTCGCCCTGGATCGGCTCGACCAGGAAAGCGACTGTGTTCGGCGTGATTGCCTCTTCCAGCGCTGCGAGATCGCCGAAGGGAATGATTTTGAAGCCCGGTGCAAAGGGACCGAAATGTTCGCGCGTGGTCGCGTCGGTCGAGAAGCCGACGATACCGAGGGTGCGTCCGTGGAAATTGTTGGCGCAGACTATGATCTCGGCTTGCCCGTCGGGCACCCCCTTCACCTCGTAGCCCCATTTGCGCACGGATTTGATCGCGCTCTCCACCGCCTCGGCCCCGCTGTTCATCGGCAGCACCTTGTGGGAGCCCGTCAGCTCCGCGATCTCTTCATAGAAGGGAGCGAGCTGATCATTGTGGAATGCGCGCGAGGTCAGGGTCAGTCGGCTGGCCTGTTCGACCATCGCGGCCAGGATTTTCGGATGGCAGTGGCCCTGGTTGAGCGCCGAATAGGCGGAGAGGCAATCCAGATATCGGTTGCCCTGGGTGTCCCAAACGAAGACGCCTTCGCCGCGCGACAGGACAACGCCGAGCGGCTCGTAATTGCGGGCGCCGAAGCGCGCCTCCCTGGCGATGAAATCAGCGACTGGCGGACTACTCATCCTTCGTCACTCCCGCTCATGTGCCTCGCGCATTCTAACCGATCATGCGCGGCTCTTTCAAAAATGCTCAGCCGGTGGAGCAGGGTACGCTCAAAAAGCCGCGGAACCGCACCCGCCCGCCCCGCACCGGCTGACCGTTCACGGCATAACGCGGGAAGCGCGCCAGAAAGCGGGAAATCGCGATGGCGCCTTCGAGCCGCGCCAGCGCCATGCCGGCGCATTGATGCGCGCCGGTGGCGAAGGCGAGATGCCGGTTCGGTGTGCGCGCGATGTCGAAGCGTTCGGGATCCGGAAACTGCGCGGGATCGCGGTTGGCCGCGCCGATGCACAGCGTGACCGACGTGCCCGCATCGAGCATGACGCCACCGAGCTCGACGCGTTCCGTGGTCATGCGGTTGCCGAGCTGGTTGGAGCTCTCATAACGCAGCATCTCCTCCACCGCCGTCTTGATCAGCTCCGGATTGTCGATCAGACGCTGCTTCTGATCGGGATTGCGGTGCAGCGCCACCAGACCGTTGCCGATCAGGTTGGTCGTGGTCTCGTGTCCGGCATTGAGCAGGAAGATGCAGTTGTGCAGCAATTCCTTCTCGGTCAGACGCTCGCCATTCTCCTCGCCCTGGATCAGGCGCGTCAGCACGTCGCGCTCGGGATTGCCGGGCTTGCGGCGCCGGCGCGCAACCAGCGTCTCGAGATAGGCGAGGAAGTCCTTCACGGCGCGATTGCCGCGTGCAGCGGCTTCGGTCGACACGACCGGTTCGAGCGCTCCCAGGATTGCCAGCGACCAGTCGCGGAGCGGCTCGCGCTCCTCGTGGGGAACGTCGAGCAGGTTGCCGATCACCTCGATGGGAATGGAGGCTGCAAAGTCGTCGATCAGCTCGCAATGGTCTTTGGCGGCGATGGCGTCGAGCAGGCCGTCGACCAATCTGATCAGGTCAGGTTCCATGCCGGCGATCGCGCGCGGCGACAACGCGCCCATGATCAGGCGCCGTACGCGGGTATGGGAGGGCGGATCGTTGAAAACGAGACTGGTGGTGTGGTGCTCGTAGAGCAGGGAATCACCGTATTTCGGTGCGAACTCGCGCTTCTTGTCCGAGCTGAACGACTTTGTGTTCTTGTAGGCGGCGACGAGATCGTCGTAGCGGGTCAGGAACACGGTGCCGTTCGGCAGGCGCTTGATCGGCTCATTCTCCCGCAGTGCACGATAAGTTGGGTAGGGATTGTCGTAGAATTCTGGCGTCAGCTTCTCCAGATCGAAACTGGCCGCCAGTTCTCTCGCATCTGCGTTCATGCCGCCATACTCGCCGGTTGAGACCGATATGCCGTTTTCGCTGTTTCGAGCGATGCGGCTCACCGTCTACAGTCGTGCCACGATTTGCTAGCCGACCGGACAGGAAAATGCACGCCCGCGCTGATGCTGCCGACACGGCCCCCGAATCCAGCCCTCTTTGGCCGGACGATATTTTCGCGACATTGCAACGCTTCGATGTCCGGCAGGTGCCTTACGTACCTGACGCCGGTCACTCGAAGCTGATCCAGCGCGTGCTGGGCTCGTCCACGATGCGCGGCATTCCGCTGACGACGGAGGAGGAGGGCGTGGCGCTTCTGGCCGGCGCCTGGGCCGGCGGACAGCGCGGCGTGCTGCTGATGCAGTCGAGCGGGGTCGGCAATTGCATCAACATGCTGTCGCTGATCCCGATCCTGCGCTTCCCGTTCCTGACCCTCGTGACCATGCGAGGGGAGTGGGGCGAGTTCAATCCATGGCAGGTACCGATGGGCTCGACCACGCAGGGCGTCTTCGAGCTCTGTGGCGTCAAGGTGCTGCGCGCTGCGAACGCAGCCGAGGTGCCGGCCGTGCTCGAAGCGGCTGCGGCGCAGGCCTACAATGCCCTCACGCCGACCGCCGTGCTGTTGTCGCAGCGCCTGATCGGTGCCAAGGTTTTCACCAAATGAGCAAAGCCAATCTCCTCGACCGCCGCCAGGTGGTGTCCAGGCTGCTTGCGAACCGCAAGGATGTCGTCGCGATCGGCGGCCTCGGGGCCTCCACCAACGACATCACCGCCGCCGGCGACCACGCGCGCAACTTCTATCTCTGGGGCGGCATGGGCGGCGCCGCGATGATTGGCCTCGGACTCGCACTGGCGCAGCCAAAACTGCCGGTGCTGGTCATCACCGGCGACGGCGAGATGCTGATGGGCATGGGCAGCCTTGCCACCATCGGCCTGCAGAAGCCGTCCAACCTCTCGATCGTGGTGCTCGACAACGAGTGCTATGGCGAAACCGGCGGCCAGACCAGCCATACCTCCGCGGCCGCGGACCTCGTCGGCGTCGCCAGGGCCTGCGGCATCCCGGATAGCCGGCCGATCTCGACCATGGCCGAGGTGGAGGCCTTTGCCAAAGCCGTCCATGACGTCTCGACCGGGCCGCGCTTTGCCAATGTGAAGATCGACAGCGCCAGCCTCGAGCGGATTTTGCCGAGCCGGGACGGGACTTACATCGTCAACCGAATCCGCGGCGACCTTGGCTTCCAGCCGATCTAGCCCTTTCGCTCGAATCGACCGTCCCAAGAGAACTGCCGGCCGAGCTGCCGGCCGCTGCGGTGCCGGCGGGCGATTGCCGGCGCTCAAGTTTCCGTTGAATCTACAACCCATTTAGGTTGCGTCGCAGCATTTTGCTTGACTTTTGCGTGGGTGAGTGCTTACTCACTAGCATGAACTCATTACGCATGACGAGCGACCTGAGGCGTCAATTGATCCTCGGCGCCGCCAAACGTTGCTTTGCCCGGCACGGCTATAACGGCACCACGACCAAGAGCGTGGCGGCCGCTGCCGCCATTTCCGAGGCGCTGTTGTTCAAGCATTTCCCGTCCAAGGCGGCACTTTATGCCGAAATCCTCTCCGACGAATGCGAGGCCGACCCGGCGCTGATGGAGCTCCTCGAGCGGGAGCCATCGACCGCCGCGCTGGTCGAGCTGATCTGCGGCATGGTCCAGCATTTCCTCGAGATCGCCGACGGTCCCGACCAGGAGGAGGCGCAGCGCCTGCGACTGATGGCCACTAGCCATTTGGATGATGGCGAGTTCGCGCGCTTGCTATATGCCAAGATCGAGAAGCTGATCGGCGCAGTATTCGTCGCCTCGCTCGAGCGTGCGGTCGCCGCTGGCGACGCGCGGCCTTGCGGCGGCGAGCCGCTCAACCTGTTCTGGTTTGCGCATCATTCGGTGATGACGGCTGCGCTGACCAGGCTGCCGGCCACGCCCTGCCTCGCTTACGGCAAGGCGAACGATCTGGAACGGCAGCTCTGTGAGTTTCTCCTGAGGGGTATAGGACTTAACGACGCCGCAATTGCTTCGCATCTGGACCGCGCCTTGGCGCCGGGTGGCGGCAAGACGGCGATTGCAGAAAGTGCATGACATGAACATCGTAGCCGAACACAAGATTTCGGGCGAACCGATCGACAACAAGACTCCCAAGCGTCCAGTTAAGCCAGTGCGCTGGTTTATCATCGTCGGCGTCCTGCTGGGCGCGCTCGTCGGCGGCCTTGTCTGGTTCAACTCGTTCCGGGGCCAGATGATCAAGCAGTTCTTTGCCAACAACAAGCCGCCGCCGGTGGCCGTCAGCGCGGCCGAGGCGAAGTCGGAGGTGGTGCCGAATCTCTTGACCGCGGTCGGCGAGCTCGCCGCCGTGCACCAGGTCAACGTCACCGCTGACGTCAACGGCCGTGTCACCGAGATCAAGTTCGAGCCGGGTGCGCATGTCGAAGCCGGCACGCCTCTGGTGCAGCTATTCGACGCGCCCGAGCAGGGCGACCTCGCCAGCTTCAAGGCGCAGGCGACCGTCGGGCAGCTTTCGCTCGACCGCGCCAAGCAGCTCGCGTCGCGCCAGTTCGGCCCGCAGGCGACCGTCGATTCCGCGCAGGCCGCCTACGACCAGGCGATGGCGGGCATCGCCAAGACCGAGGCGCTGATCTCGCAGAAACTGGTGCGTGCGCCGTTCTCCGGCGATCTCGGCGTCCGCAAGGTCGA
The DNA here is from genome assembly GCF_029909975.1 of Bradyrhizobium sp. ISRA430. NCBI lineage: Bacteria > Pseudomonadati > Pseudomonadota > Alphaproteobacteria > Hyphomicrobiales > Nitrobacteraceae > Bradyrhizobium > Bradyrhizobium sp. ISRA430. Next base: position 2,613,608 of record NZ_CP094516.1, on the reverse strand, counting down.
GGTCGGCCAGTATCTCACCGCGGGCACGGCCATCGTGTCGCTGACTGATCTGTCGGAGCTGTGGGCCAACTTCACCGTGACGGAAAAGGACTCTGGCAACCTCAAGGTCGGCCAGCCCGTCCGGCTGAAGGTCGACGCCTATCCGGGCCGCACCTTCGAGGGCAAGATCACGACGATCGAGCCGCAGATCTCGACCGACACCCGCAACATCCGCGTGCAGGCGACGATCGCCAATCCGGAGAAGATCCTGAAGCCGGGCATGTTCGTGACCACCACGGTGGTGCTGCCGGAGAAGCCGGCGGTGATCACCGTCCCGGAGACGGCGGTTGACTACACGCTCTACGGCGACTCGGTGTTCGTGATCACCGAGAAGAAGGAAGACGACGGCAAGACCAGCCTGAGCGCGGTTCGCACCTTCGTGCAGACCGGCAACCGGGTCGAGGGACGTGTCGAAATCCTGAAGGGCGTGAAGGCGGGCGACAAGGTCGTCGCCGTCGGCCAGCTCAAGCTGCAATCGGGCGCCGCTGTGTCGATTTCGCCCGATTCCGCGCCGCCGATCCCCGCGCAACCGCCGCGCTATTGACATAACGCTCGCATGATCCGGCCCGGCCGGATCATGCCTCTTGAGACAAAGAAATCGAGATCGCCGCGATGGCCTTTACCGATATTTTCATCAAGCGCCCGGTTCTGTCGGTCGTCGTTAGCCTGCTGATCCTGCTGATCGGTCTGCGCGCGGCGATGGTGTTGCCGATCCGGCAATATCCGAAGCTTTCGAACACGGTCATCAACATCACGACCGTCTATCCCGGCGCGTCCGCAGACCTGATCCAGGGCTTCATCACGACGCCGATCGAGCAGGCGGTCGCCTCGGCCGAAGGCGTCGACTACATCACCTCGTCCTCGGTGCTCGGCACCTCGACGATCCAGGTCTACATCAAACTGAATTTCGATCCGAACCAGGCGCTCACCGAGGTGCTCGCCAAGACCAATTCGGTCAAATATCTGATCCCGAAGGAATCCAACGACCCGATCGTCACCAAGACCACGGGCCAGACCACGGCCGTGATGTATCTCGGCTTCTCGTCCGAGGAGCTGTCGGGATCGGCGATCTCGGACTATCTGACGCGCGTGGTGCAGCCGGTGCTGTCGACCGTCGACGGCGTGGCCTCCGCCGACATTCTCGGCGGCCAGACCTTCGCGATGCGGCTGTGGCTTGATCCGGTGAAGATGGCGGGCCGCAACGTGTCGCCGGCCGATGTCGCCGCGGCGATCACCGCCAACAACTTCCAGTCCGCGGCAGGCCAGACCAAGGGCTACCTCATCGTCTCGAACGTCTCGACGAACACGGGCCTCACCGACGTCAATCAGTTCAAGAAGATGATCGTCAAGGCCAAGGACGGCGGCTTCGTGCGGATGGAGGACATCGCGACCGTCGAACTTGCCGCGCAGAGCACGGATGCGAGCGTCGCCTTCAACGGCGAGCACGCGATCTTCATCGGCGTGCAGGCGACCCCACAAGGAAACCCGCTGACGCTGGTCAAGGGCGTGCGCGCGCTGTTCCCCGAACTCGAGCGCAATTTGCCGCCGTCGATGAAGATGAAGGTCGCCTACGACTCGACCAAGTTCATCCAGTCGTCGATCGACGAGGTCGAGAAGACGCTGGGCGAAGCCGTCATCATCGTCATCGTGGTGATCTTCCTGTTCCTGGCCTCACTCCGCTCGGTCATCATTCCGGTGGTCACCATCCCGCTGTCGATGATCGGCGTCTGCACGCTGATGCTGGCGCTGGGCTTCAGCTTCAACCTGCTGACGCTGCTCGCCATGGTGCTCGCCATCGGCCTCGTGGTCGACGACGCCATCGTCGTGGTGGAGAACATCCACCGCCATCTGGAGGAGGGCAAGACGCCGGTCCAGGCGGCGCTGCAAGGCGCGCGCGAGATCGTGGGTCCGGTCATTTCCATGACCATCACGCTCGCCGCAGTGTATGCGCCGATCGGTTTCCTCGGCGGCCTCACCGGCTCGCTGTTCCGCGAATTCGCCTTTACCCTCGCGGGCTCGGTGATCGTATCAGGCGTGATCGCGCTGACGCTGTCGCCGATGATGTGCTCGGTGCTGCTGAAGAACACCGAGGAAGGGCGTTTCGCCAAGCTCGTCAACAAGGTGTTCGGCGCAGTGACGCGCTGGTACGGCCGCAAGCTCGACCGCTCGCTCGACTACAAAGCGGTGACGGGACTGTTCGCGCTGACGATCCTCGGCCTCGTCGGGTTCCTTTACATGCATACGTCGAAGGAGCTGGCGCCCGAGGAAGATCAAGGCATCGTGTTCGCGGTGACCAAGGCGCCGAAATACGCCAACATCGACTATCTCGACTTCTATGGTGACAAGCTCGACAAGGAATTCCAGAAATTCCCCGAGACCGATCTCCGCTTCGTGCTGAACGGTATCAACGGTCCGCAGGGCGGTATCGCTGGCATGCTGCTCAAGCCCTGGGACGAGCGCAAGCGCTCGTCGATCGCGTTGAAGCCGCTGGTGCAGGCGGAACTGTCCAAGATCGAGGGCGTCCAGGCGTTCGCATTCAACCTGCCGCCGCTGCCGGGCGGGCCGGGCGGCCTGCCGGTGCAGATGGTGATCAACTCCACCGCCGGATTCCAGACGGTCTATGAGCAGATGGAGAAGTTGAAGGACGCTGCGCGCAAGAGCGGCATGTTCATCGTCTCCGACAGCGACCTTGCCTTCAACCAGCCGAACGTGAAGATCACGATCGACCGCACCAAGGCCCAGGACCTCGGCGTCAACATGCAGAATCTCGGCAGCACGCTCGCGGTTCTGCTCGGCGGCAACTACATCAACCGCTTCAACCTTGAGGGCCGCTCCTACCAAGTGATCCCGCAGGTGCCGCGCGGCAAGCGGCTCTCGCCGGAATCGCTGGGCGGCTACTACGTGACCACCAACACCGGCCAGCAGCTCCCGCTGTCGACGGTGGTATCGATCAAGACCACCACCGATCCGAACTCGCTGACCCACTACAATCAGCTCAATTCGGCGACGTTCTCGGCGGTGCCGATGCCCGGCGTGACCATCGGTCAGGCGGTGGACTTCCTCGAGAGTGAGGCCAAGAAGCTGCCGCAGGGCTTCAGCCACGACTATCTCGCGGACTCCCGCCAGTACGTGCAGGAGGGCAACCAGCTCGCGATCACCTTCGGCTTCGCGCTGATCATCATCTTCCTGGTGCTGGCGGCGCAGTTCGAGAGCTTGCGTGACCCGCTGGTGATCATGATCTCGGTGCCGATGGCGATCGTGGGAGCTCTGATCCCGCTGTTCTTCGGTGTTGCGACCATGAACATTTACACTCAGGTCGGTCTGCTCACCCTGGTCGGCCTGATCACCAAGCATGGCATCCTCATGGTGGAGTTCGCCAACGAGCTTCAGATCAGGGAACGGCTCGACCGCCGCTCGGCGATCGAAATGTCGGCCCGCATCCGCCTTCGGCCGATCCTGATGACGACGGCCGCCATGGTCACCGGCCTGATCCCGCTGCTGACGGCCACCGGCGCCGGCGCCGCCAGCCGCTTCTCGATCGGCCTCGTGGTCGTGGCCGGCATGTCGATCGGCACCCTGTTCACGCTGTTCGTGCTGCCGGCGGTCTACGTTGTGCTGGCGACCGATCACAGCAAGGAGGCCGAATCGGAGCGCAACAAGCAGATCGACGCCATGGATATTGGCTCCAAGGCGCTCCGTCCGACCTGAGAAAGGCCAACTGAACAAAAGGGGCGGCATCGGCTGACACCGTTGCCGCCCCTTTTTTTGTGGCTGGCATTGGCGAGGATTCCGCAGCGCGGCGAGCCCGCACCGGACGGGTCTTTTCCCGCGCTTGCGAGAGACAAGGTCCGGCCTTCTTGCTAGGCTTGCCGGGATGAGCATTTCCATCCATCCCGACACCTCGCAAACCCGGACACTGCCAAGCGCGGCCCGGGATAGCGCGTCCGATGAGGCGCAGAGGCCGCGGACCGGGAGCCGGCTGTTCATCAAATATGTCGCGCTGTTCGTGGCCGTCGTTGCGGTTGCGCTGCTTGCCAATGGGCTTTTCGAGGTCTTCTTTTATTATCGGGAGCACAAGGCGTCGCTGATCCGGGTCCAGCATGAGCAGGCCGAGGCGGCCGCGGCCAAGATCAGTCAGTTCGTCAAGGAGATCGAGAACCAGCTCGGCTGGACCACGCAAATGCCGTGGTCCGCGAGCTCGATCGAGCAGCGGCGGTTCGATGCGTTGCGGCTGCTGCGCCAGGTGCCCGCCATCACCGAGCTCGCGCAGGTGGATGCGACCGGCAAGGAGCGCCTGCGCGTGTCGCGGCTCGCGATGGACGCGATCGACAGCGGGGTGGACCTGTCGAGCGATCCGAAATTCACCGAGGCGGTCGCGCACAAGGTCTATTACGGCCCGGTTTACTTTCGCCGGGAGTCCGAACCCTACATGGCGCTGGCGCTGGCCGGCGCGCGCAAGGATGCCGGCGTCAGCATCGCGGAGGTTAACCTCAAGCTGATCTGGGACGTGGTCTCGCAGATCAAGGTCGGCGAGCACGGGCATGCCTATGTGGTCGGCCCGGAGGGGCGCCTGATCGCGCATCCCGATATCAGCCTCGTCCTGCGTAACACCGACATGTCGGGACTGGCGCAGGTGCGTGCCGCGCAAGCCGGCGGTGGCGTCATGCCGGATTCGCTTCAGGAAGCGACCAACATCCAGGGACAGAAGGTTCTGACGGCGTCGGCGCCGATCGCGCCGCTCGGCTGGACCATGTTCGTCGAGTTGCCGGTCGAGGAGGCTTATGCGGCGCTTCATGCCTCGTTGGAGCGGCTTGCGGTCGTGCTGCTGGTGGCGTCGATCTTCGCCGTGCTCGCCGGGATCTTTCTCGCGCGCCGCATGGTCGGCCCGATCCAGGCGCTGCGCAGCGGCGCCGAGCGCATCGGCGGCGGTGATTTCTCCCAGCGCATCTCGATCAGAACCGGCGACGAGCTCGAAGGGCTGGCCGACCAGTTCAACGACATGGGCGCGCGATTGCAGGAATCCTATGCGGACTTGGAAAGGAAGGTCGAGCAGCGCACGGCGGAATTGAGGGAGTCGCTGCAGCAGCAGACAGCGACTGCCGATGTGCTGAAAGTCATCAGCCGCTCGGCGTTCGATCTGCAAATGGTGTTGAACACGCTTGTCGAGTCGGCGGCCCGTCTGTGTGACGCGGACGAAGGCACGATCTTTCGGCCCAATGACGGGATTTTCTATTTGGCAGCAAGCTGCGGCCTCGGAGCCGAGCAGGAAAGCCATCTTCGGACTTTCGCTTCCGTGCCCGAGCGAGGAAGTGTGGTTGGACGTACGCTGCTCGATCGCAAAACGGTTCATGTCCCGGACGTGCAGGCCGACGCGGAATTTGCGCCTTCCTCTGCTCGAAGGCGCTCTGACGTGCGTACGATGCTTGGTGTGCCTCTGCTTCGCGAGGGTGAGCCAATCGGAGTATTCGTCCTGACCCGGCACATGGTGCGGCCCTTTAGCGAGAAGCAAATCGAACTCGCGACTACCTTTGCCGATCAGGCCCTTATCGCGATCGAAAATGCCCGGCTGTTTGAGGAGGTGCAGGATCGCACCAGGGAGCTATCGCAGTCGCTCGACGAGTTGCGCGCGGCGCAGGACCGCCTCATCCAGACCGAGAAGCTCGCATCGCTCGGCCAGCTTACCGCCGGCATCGCCCACGAAATCAAGAACCCGCTGAACTTCGTCAACAATTTCTCCGCGGTCTCGACGGAGTTGATCGACGAACTCAACGAGCTCCTGCAATCGGTCGAGATCAGCGACAAGACGAAGGAGGAGATCGGCGAGCTCACCCACATGCTCAAAGGCAATCTCGAAAAGGTGGTGCTGCACGGCAAGCGCGCGGACTCCATCGTCAAGAACATGCTGTTGCATTCGCGCGAAGGCTCGGGCGAGCATCGCCTTGTCGACATCAATGCGATCGTCGAGGAGAGCCTGAATCTGGCCTATCATGGCGCGCGCGCCGAAAGGCCCAGCTTCAACGTCACGCTCGAGCGCGATCTGGATCCGGCGGCCGGCGCGGTCGACGTCTATCCGCAGGAGATCACGCGCGTCCTCCTCAATCTGGTCTCGAACGGCTTCTATGCGTCGGCCAAACGCAAGCAGAGCGCCGGGGAGGGCTTCGAGCCGATCTTGAGCGCGACGACCCGAAATCTCGGCAACAAGATCGAGATCCGGATTCGCGACAACGGCACCGGGATTCCGTCCGAAGTGAGGGAGAAGATGTTCAATCCCTTCTTCACCACTAAGCCGGCCGGCGAGGGCACCGGGCTTGGCCTTTCCATGAGCCATGACATCGTCGTGAAACAGCATGGCGGAACGATCGACGTGAATACCGAGCCCGGTGTATTTACCGAGTTCATCATAACGCTGCAGCGCACGCTGGCGGCGGCAGGCACTACCGGAGGCAAGACTTGAACGTTTACATCCTGGTCGTCGATGACGAGCCCGACGTCGAGGCGCTGTTCCGACAGCAGTTCCGGCGCGACTTGCGCGCCGGCCGTTTTCAGATGGAGTTCGCTCCCTCTGCGCCCGATGCGCTCAGGCGCGCCGCCGAGGTCCGCGATCCCGCGTTGATCCTGATCCTGTCCGACATCAACATGCCCGGGATGAGCGGGCTCGACATGCTGCCGAAGGTGCGGGCCGAACATCCGCATGTTCCCGTCATCATGATCACGGCCTATGGCGACGCCGAGACGCGCAGGAAGGCGATCGAGCGGGGCGCTGTCGGACTTCTCACCAAGCCGATCGACTTCGCGCAGCTACGCCAGGAGATCGATACCAGGCTCGAGCAGGCGGCATGACGGCGACCATCCTCTTCGTCGACGACGAGCCCGATCTCGAGGCGTTGGTCCTGCAGAAATTCCGCAGGCAGCTTCGCGATGGGTTGGTCAACTTCATGTTTGCGCGCGACGGCGTCGAGGCGCTGGAGTCGATCGCGCAGCATCCGCATGTCGACATGGTCGTCTCCGATATCAACATGCCGCGGATGGACGGGCTGTCGCTGCTGCAGAAGCTCCAGGAGGCCGAGGACAAGAAGTCGACCATCATCGTCTCGGCCTATGGCGACATGAGCAACATCCGCACCGCCATGAACCGCGGCGCCTTCGATTTTCTCACCAAACCGATCGACTTCGCGGACCTCGAGACGACGATCGAGAAGACCCTCCGCCATATCGAGATGCTGCGCGAGGTGCGGCGGCGCCAGATGGAGGCGGAGCGGGCCCATACCGCTTTGTCGCGCCATTTCTCGCCGGAGCTCGCCAGGCGTCTGGCGGCAAGCGCTGAAGGCGACGGGATGGAGGTGCAGTGGCGCGACGTTGCGACCATTTTCACCGACATCACCGGGTTCACGTCGCTGATCGAGAGCGCACCGCCCGAGACGCTCGGCGCGCTCCTCAACGAATATGTCGGCGGAATGACTGAAGTCGTCTTCGCACATGAAGGAACGGTCGCCAAGATCATCGGCGATGCGATCCAGGTGCTCTTCAACGCGCCCGGTGACCAGCCGGACTATGCGACGCGTGCAGTCGCCTGTGCCCATGATCTCGATGCCTGGGCGCAGGATTTTTGCGCACGCCAAAAGGCCAAGGGCGTGAACTTCGGCACCACCCGCATCGGAGTCCATGCCGGGCCGGCGCTCGTCGGCAATTTCGGCGGCAACCGTTTCTTCGACTACACCGCCTATGGCGATACCATCAACATCGCCGCGCGGCTGGAGGCCGCCAACAAATATCTGGGCACGCGGATTTGCGTCAGCGCGAGCATTGCCGGGAGCGCCGAGAATTTTCAGGGACGCCCGGTGGGAGACCTGATGCTGCGCGGGCGCAGTGAGCCCTTGCGTGCCTTTGAGCCGCTGCCGCCGGTAAAATTCGAAGCGCCCGCAACGGCGCTATATTTCGAGGCCTTTGCCAAGCTGGAGGCAGGCGATTCCGCGGCCATGCCCGCATTCGCCGCGTTGATCGGCGTTCATGCCGATGATCCCCTGGCTGGCCTTCATCTCAGGCGCCTGCTCAACGGCGCCAAGGGCGTCCGCATGCAACTGGACTAGGAGCTCGACATGACGCGTGAATTCTCTGCCGGCAATTATCGCTTCATCCCGTCCGTATTCCAGTATTCTGCGGGTGCAGCGGCAGACGACGGCTATGAGATCGAGCGTGTCCGATTCGATCGGTTGGTGCCGCTTGCCGAGGGATTTGCGCGTGCTGCGAAATTCATCCGGGAAGTGGGGCGCCCGCTGACCGCCTTCTGCGCCTGCGAGTTGCGCTCGCCGGCAGCTTTCAGCGAAGAGGGCTTTCGCGCGTTCAACCTGCATTACGTGAAGACGCTCTCCGAATGGGACATCTTCGACGGGACGAGCAATCCGGTGGCGCGAAGCAATGTCTGTCCGGAGATCGACCCGCCGTCCGAGCCGTCGTTCTATGCGTTCTCCTTCACGAAGCCGACGGGGTCGAAGACGCCGACCTTCGTGATCGCGGGCGGTGCCGAGGCGCGCGAAGGCAGCGGTAGCTATGTCGAGCGGCGCACGGTGCGCTACCGTGATCTCAGCCCGGACGGTTTACGGGAGAAGGTGCGCTTCACGACGTCACAGATGGAGGCCCGGATGACGGCTCTCGGTTTCGGCTGGAGGGACGCCACGGGCGTACAGGCCTATTCCGTGCACGATTTCCATCACGCGCTGGCCGACGAGCTAGTCCGACGCGGCGCGCTGCGTTCGGGCCTGACTTGGCACTTCGCGCGTCCGCCGGTGGTCGATCTCGAATATGAGATGGATTGCCGCCGCGTGATGCGGGAAACGGTCATCTAGCGCGCGCGTGGATCGAGCGCATCACGCAGGCCGTCGCCCAGCAGGTTCAGCGATAGCACCACCAGGAAGATCGCGAGGCCCGGCCAGACGGCCATCCAGGGCGCTTGCGTCAGGAAACGTTGCGCGGCGTTGAGCATGCTGCCCCAGGACGGCGCCGGCGGCTGTTGGCCGAGGCCGAGGAACGACAGCGCCGCTTCGGCGATGATTGCGGCGGCGATCGAGAGCGTGGCCTGAACCAGCAGCGCCGGGAGAATGTTCGGCAGAATATGAGCGAAGGCAATCCGCCAGGGCGGGTTGCCGAGCGCGCGCGCCGCTTCGACATAGTCCTCGGCCTTGACACTCAGGACCTGGCCACGCGTCAGGCGGATGAACACCGGCGTTGCCGAGATGCCGATCGCGATCATGGCGTTGCCGAGGCTGGGCCCCAGGAACGCCGCGAGCGCGATTGCGAGGATCAGGAACGGGCAGGCCAGCATCGCGTCCGTGATGCGGCTGATTAATGCATCAATGGCGCCGCCGCGATAACCGGCGAGAAGACCGAGCGGCACCCCAATGCCGAGCGCGATCGCGACCGAGATCAGGCCCGCGAGGAGCGATGCGCGTGCGCCGTAGACGACGCGGCTCAAGATATCGCGGCCGAGCTCGTCGGTGCCGAACCAGTGCAGCGCCGTCGGCGGCTTTCGGACCAGGCTCCAGCTCGTCGCGATGGGATCGTAGGGCACGATCAGTGGTGCAAACAGCGCAAGGACGATGAAAAAGCAGAGCACGACGAGGCCGGCGACCGCCGCCTTGCGCTTGAACAGCCGCCGGCGTGCCCGCCGCGCGGGACTGTCCAGCTCGTTGGTCTCGGCGGTGGGGCTGACTGCGAGTGCGGCGTCGGTCATGGCCTAACCCCTCAGTCGCGGATTGACGAGGATATAGGCGATATCGGCGATCAGGTTGAGCGTGATGTAGATCGTCGCCGTTACCAGCACGACGCCCTGCACGACGGCGTAGTCGCGGTTGAAGACGGCATCCACGATCAGCTTGCCGAATCCGGGAATGGAGAAGATCTGCTCGGTCAGCACGGCGCCCGATAACAATGTGCCGAGCTCGAGCGCGCCCAATGTGATCACCGGTGTGAGTGCATTGCGCATGGCGTGCTTGAGAATGACCGAGCGTTCCAAAAGTCCCTTCGCGCGCGCGGTGCGGACGTAATCGCTTTCGAGCACCTGCAGCATGGCGCTGCGGGTATGCCGCATCAGGATCGCGGCAATCGCATTGCCGAGCACGAAGGCGGGCATGATGGTGGCTGCTATGCTCGCGCGCCAGTTCTCGGTGAGCGGCACGTAGCCCGACGCCGGCAGCCAGCCGAGCTCGATCGAGAACAGAAAGATCAGCATGATGCCAAGCCAGAAATTCGGGGTCGAGATGCCCCACAGCGCGAACAGGTTGGCACCGTAGTCCCAAGCGGTCCCTTTCTTCACGGCCGCGACGATGCCGGCGGGAATCCCGATCAGGAATGCGATCAGGATCGCCATGGCGCCGAGCTGCAGCGTGACGGGAAGCTTCTGCGCGATCAGCTCGCGCACCGGCATCTTGTTGCGCAGCGACTCGCCAAAATCGCCCCTGAGCACGCCGCCGACCCAATAGGCGTATTGTACCGGAATCGGCTGATCGAGCCGGTATTGACGGCGGATTTGCTCGATGACCGCCGGATCGCGCTCTTCGCCCGCCATCACCAGTGCGGGATCGCCCGGCAGCAATTGCTGGAGCGAGAAGATCAGCACCGAGACGAAGAACAGCGTCGGCACGATCTGCGCAAGACGGCGGGCGAGGAAGCTCAGCATTCGGCCGAAGTCACTTCAGCTTGAGGCCAATGACGCGAACGAGGCCGTCCGGCATCTGCTTGTAGCCTTCGAGCCTGGTCGAGTGGGCAATGATGATGCGGCGATGGTAGAGATAGAGGATTGGTTCATCGTCCTGGACCAGCCTCGCCAGCGCTTCGTAGCTGGCCTTGCGCTTGTCGGGGTCGGTGACCAGCCTGGCTTCATCCAAAGCCTTGTCAGCCTGCGCATTGTTCCACCCGCTGTAATTCTGCGGGGCGTCGCTGTGCAGGAAGACGTAGCTGTTGCCGTCAGGGTCGACGCGACCGCTCCAGGCGAGCATATAGGCCTGGTAATCGCCGGCTTCGGCCTGCTTGAGACCGGTTGCGAATTCAGTGACGCGGATCTTCATGTCGAATCCGGCTTCCGCGGCCATCGACTGGATCACCTGCGCCGGCGTCTCGGTTTCTGCACCTTTCGGCACCAGGAAGTCGACGCTGACCGGTGGCGTAACGCCGGCTTCCTTCAGCAAAGCCTTGGCCTTTTCCACGTTGCGGGCACGGAGTGGAAAGGCCTTCTGGTAGTAGGGATGGTCGGGATTGACCCATTGATTGCCGGGCTGGAATTCGCCGTTGAACACGACCTGGTTGATTGCCTCGCGGTCGATCGCAAGATCGAGCGCCTGCCGGACCTTCGCAGACTGGCTGAGAGGACCTTTGGCCTTGTCCTTGCCGATGTTGAGCGTGACGCCCTGATAGCCCAGCTCAATGGCAGTCGCGACCTTCAGCCGCGAGTCCGCACGCACCTCCTTGAGGTCGGTGGCGAGCACGCGCTCGATCAGGTCGAGCCCGCCCGATTTCAGGTTCGCCAGCCGCACGGTGGCGTCGACGATCGGCTGGAACACGATGCGGTCGATGAACACGTTGTCCTTGTTCCAGTAGTCGGCGAATTTCTCGAACACGATACGGTCCTGCTGGACCCGCTCGACGAACTTGTAGGGACCGGCGCAGACTGGATGCAGGCCGAACTTGTCGCCGGCTGCCTTCGCGGCCTTGGGCGACACCATCATGCCGGCACGATCGGTGAGCTGCGCAAGCAGGGGCGAGAACGGCGCCTTCAACGCCAGCTTGACGGTGAGTGGATCGAGGACCTCGACATGATCGACCGAGGCGAGCTCGGGCTTGCGGAAGGAGCCGGGGAACGTCAGGTGCCGTTCAAGCGAGAATTTTGCGGCTTCCGCATCGAAGGGCTCTCCGTCATGGAATTTCACGCCGGGCCTGAGCTTGATGACAAGGGCCTTGCCGTCGTCGGCCGTCTCGCTGGACAGCGCGAGCTGAGGCACGATGTTGAGCTTCTCGTCGATGTCGAACAGCTTGTCGCAGAACGAGGAAAACACGATGCGTCCGACATAGGTGCGCGCTATGGTCGGATCGAGCACGTCAGGGTCCTCGGCCAGGCCGATGCGCAGCGTGGTCTGGGCTTGGGCCGCCGCAAACGACAGTACGAAAGCGGCTGCTGCTGTGGCGAGGCGAAGAGTCTTCATCGGACAGTCCCCATTGCTGCGGCTACGTCGTTGTAGGCGTTGCACCATGTATACCAACCCCGGAAGCGGTTCCGCCTTCCGCCTTTTGGCTGAAAGCTGCGACCAATTTTGCCAGCGCCGGCGAAAAGCCGCCCGCGGTCGGCAGAATGGCCTCGGCGGACGGCAGCTCGGCGACGCGATGACAGGCGGTGGCATGGCCTGTGTCGTCAGCCAGCAGCTCCGGCGATGTGGTGCGGCAGCGCGCGACCACGAACGGGCAGCGGGTGTGGAAGCGGCAGCCCGACGGCGGATTGAGCGCGCTCGGGATCTCGCCCTCCAGCAGGACCGTCGTGCGCTTGGCGTGGGGTTGCGGCAGGGGGATCGCGGACAGCAGCGCGCGGCTATAGGGATGGCGTGGTGCGGCGAACAGGGCGTCCGCGTCGGCTTCCTCGACGATGCTCCCGAGATTCATCACCGCGACGCGATCGGCGATGTGCTTGACCACCGCGAGGTCATGCGAGACGAAGATGTAGGCAAGTCCGAGCCGACCCTGGAGCCCGCGCAGAAGGTTGAGGATCTGCGAGCGGATCGAGACATCCAGCGCCGAGACCGGCTCGTCGCAGATGATCAGCTTCGGCTCGACCGCGAGAGCGCGTGCAATCGCGATGCGCTGGCGCTGGCCGCCGGAGAATTCGTGCGGATAGCGCCGCGCCAGCCGTGGCTCCAGCCCGACCAGCCGCAATAGCTCATCGACACGCGCGCGCCGCTGCGGCGGCGGCACAAGATCGTGCAAAGCCAGCGGCTCGGTGAGGATCTGGCCGACCGTCATGCGCGGGTTGAGCGACGCGTAGGGGTCTTGAAAAATGATCTGCGCCTGGCGACGGAATGCACGCAAGGCGCCGGCGTCGAGAGAGAGCAGGTCGCCGCCGTCGAAGCGGATCGACCCGGCGTCCGGCTCGATCAGCCGCAGCACGAGGCGGCTGACCGTCGACTTGCCGCAACCGGATTCGCCGACGAGGGCGAGCGTCTTGCCCGCCTCGAGCGTGAAACTGACGCCATCGACCGCCTTGATGAAGGCTTTCGGACGGCCAAGCAGCGAACGCTCGACCACGAAATGCTTGACCAGGTTTTCGACCTCGAGCAGCGCCATCATGACACCAGGAGCTCGAGTGGCGCGCGGATGCAGCGGGAGAGGTGACCGGGGGTGACCTCGACGAGCGGGGGTGGCGCCTCGGTGCAGGCCTCGCGCACGAAGGGACAGCGTGCCGCGAAGCGGCAGGCCGCAGGCGGCTGCGCCATGTTCGGCACCATGCCTTCGATCGTCGCGAGCTGGTCCGCGCGGTGATCAAGCCGCGGGATCGAGCCCAGGAGCCCGACAGTGTAGGGATGCTGTGGCGAGGCAAACAACTCGTCCACCGGCGCGCGTTCGACAATCTCGCCGGCATACATCACTGCGACCTCGTCGCAGACCTCGGCGACGACCCCGAGATCGTGCGTGATCAGGATGATGGCCGCCCCGCTTGCCGCCTTCAATTCACGCATCAGCTCCAGGATCTGGGCCTGCAGGGTGACGTCAAGGGCCGTGGTGGGCTCGTCGGCGATCAGCAGCCGCGGATCGCAGGCGAGCGCCATCGCGATCATCACGCGCTGGCGCATGCCGCCGGACAGCTTGTGCGGATACTCGTCGATCCGTTGCTCGGGCGAGGGGATGTGGACGCGACGCAGGAGTGCGATGGCCCGCTCGCGCGCGCTCTTGCGGGAGCCGCTGCGGTGACGCAGGATCGTCTCGATGATCTGGTCGCCGATGGTGAAGCTCGGATTGAGTGAAGTCATCGGCTCCTGGAAGATCATCGCGAGCCGATTGCCGCGCAGGTCGCGCAAGGTCTGGTCCGGCGCTTGCAGCAGATCGAAGCCGTCGAAGCGGATCGCGCCGGTGACCTCCGCGCTCTGTTTGGGCAGCAGTCCCATGATCGCGAGCGACGTCACGCTCTTGCCGCAGCCGGATTCGCCGACAAGGCCGAGCGTTGCGCCATTGGCGACGCTGAGATCGACGCTGTCGACCGCATGCGTGATGCGGCCATCGTCGCCGCGGAAACGGATGCGCAGTCCCTCGATCTCGATCAGCGGGGCCGCGGTCATTGGACTTTCGCGCGCGCGGCCGCGATGCTGGCGTCTATGACGCTGCGATCGGTGTTCCCGGCCGGGTTCTGCCGCGTCGGGAGCGAGTCGCGGAAGTGCACCCAGACCTCGTGACTGACTTGCTCGAGCCGCTCGAGCTCGCCGAGCGGGTCGGAATGATCGTCGGCGCGCAAATCGAGCGCCGGCCATTCCTCTTCGCCGTGGATCAGGAGCGCGGCGGATTGCTTGCCGCGCTTGTCGCCGCCGGCGGCCTCGCCTGCGCGCATGGCCGCGAGCAGGCGGCGCGGGAAGGGCAGGCCGTCATTGGCGATGTACGTCTTGGCCGTCTCGTCGAGCACGTCGGGCCCCGTAAGCATGTTGCCGGCGAGGGAAAGGCCGCTGCCCGCGATTTGGCCACACCAGCCGGTACAGTCACGGCCCGTATGCGCCGCGATCGCGCCGCTCGCATCCATGATGTGCACCTGCCGGCTTTCGCGGCCGTCATCGGTGGCGAGCAGGGCGGCCAGGACGTCGTGGGCGTTCAGGCCCTCGCGCAAGAGCTTGACGCCATCGATGCCGTAATAGGGATTGACGAAAGCCTGTGTCGCGATGGCGCCGAGGCCGGCCGCGATGAAGGGAACGCGGGCGCCGACGGCGAAGAAGCGCGTTGCAACCGCAATGCCGAACTGGCCGGTGGCAGGATCGCGCGCGATGATCGACCAGGTCATGTCGTTATCCGTCAGCGTCCCGCCGCGTAGCCCTGCATGCCGCGCGGGTTGGCGGCGGCGCGGCGGCGCGGGCCGACGCGCGAGGCCGCGGTGAGGCGGCCTTCCGACCAGTCCGGGCCGACCTCTACGACATGTCCGCGCTCCCGCAGGTTCTCGATCGTTGCCTTGGGCACGCGGTTCTCGACCACGAGCACGCCGGGGCGCGCTGTGCGGGGCCAGAACGAGATAGGGAAGTGCTCGGAATGCCATGCCGGCGCGTCGATCGCCTCCTGGAGGTTGAGGTTGCAGTGGACGTGCCGCAGGAAGAACTGCGTGATCCATTGATCCTGCTGGTCGCCGCCTGGCGAGCCCCAGGCTAGATACGGTTCGCCGTCGCGCAGCGCCATGGTCGGCGAGAGCGTGGTGCGCGGCCGCTTGCCCGGCGCAAGCGAAGCGGGATGGCCTTCCTCCAGCCAGAACATCTGCGCGCGGCTGCCGAGACAGAAGCCGAGCTCCGGAATCACGGGCGAGGATTGCAGCCAGCCGCCCGATGGCGTCGAGGAGACCATGTTGCCAGCCTTGTCGATGATGTCGAAATGCACGGTGTCGCCGCGTACCTCGCCGAAGCGCCCCACCGTCGGCTCGCCGGCACCGAGCGCACCGACCGCCTCGCGCTGCCCCTCGGCGCGCCGCAGCTTGACCACGCCGCCGAAGCCCTCGACCGAGCCTGGTCGAAAATCGAGCGAGGCCTTGTCAGTGACGAGCTTGCGGCGCTCGTCGTTATAGGCATCCGACAGCAGCGTCGCGATCGGGATCTCGTTGAACTTGGGATCGCCGTAGAACTTTTCGCGGTCCGCGAATGCAAGTTTGGCGCATTCGATCTGGAGATGGATGAATTCCGGTCCAGTCGGATCGAGCCCGTCGAGCGCAAAACCCTTCAGCAGCGCGAGCTGTTGGAGCGTCACCGGGCCCTGGCTCCAGACGCCCGCCTTGCAGACGGCGTACCGGCCGTAATCGTAGGTGAGCGGGGCCTCGATCGTCGGCTGCCAGCGCGCCATGTCGTCGCCCGAGAGCACGCCGCGATGCGGCGAGCCGCTGACGTCCATGACCTCCTGGGTGCGGCAGAATTTGTCGATGGCTTCGGCAACGAAGCCTTGCGACCAGGCCTTTCGCGCGCGCTCGATCTCGGCTTCGCGGCCACCGCCGCCACTCTCGGCTTCGCTCAGGATCCGCGCGTAGGTAGCGGCCAGCGTCTTGTTGCTGAAGAGCGTACCGGGCTTCGGCACCTCGCCATTCGGCAGGTAGACTGCGGCCGAGGTCGGCCAGTGCTTGCGAAACAGTTGCTCGACGGTCTGGATCGTGGCGCAGGCCCGTTCGACCAGCGGATAGCCATCACGCGCATAGGAGATGGCGGGCTCCAGCACGTCGCGCACGCGTAGCGTGCCGTAGTCCCGCAATAGCAGCATCCAGGATTCGAAGGTGCCAGGAACGCAGGCCGCGAGCAGGCCGGTGCCGGGCACCATGTCGAGGCCTTCGCTCCTGTAATGGGCGATGGTGGCGCGGGCCGGCGCCGGTCCCTGGCCGCAGATCACTTCGGTGCGACTGCGTTTCACATCATGCACGATGATCGGCACGTCGCCGCCGGGGCCGTTCAGATGCGGCTCGACCACCTGCAAGGTGAAGGCGGTGGCGACACCGGCATCGAAGGCATTGCCGCCCTTTTCCAGCGTGGCCATGCCGACGGCGGTTGCGATCCAATGCGTGGAGGCGACGACCCCGAACGTGCCTTCGATTTCGGGCCTGGTCGTGAAGGGATCGGGATTGATTTTGCTGGTCATGGACTTCGTTACCTCATTTGCGGCGCGCGCAATTGATCACAGGCCGTGCGGGGTCGCCAATGCACCGGCCGCATGGCACGCGCGCGTCACGCCGGGACCGGCGTGGTGTTAACCGCGTGGCAGGCGACGCCGTCGATGAGTTCCGGGGTTTCCTTGCGACAGAGATCGAATGCCAGCGGGCAGCGCGGGTTGAAGGCGCAGCCGGGCGGCGGATCGATCGGATTCGGGATCTCGCCCTTCACCGGAATGCGCTGGCGGCCGCTCATCGCGAGATCGGGCACGGCGCCCAACAGCATCTTGGTGTAGGGCATGCGGGGGTGCGCGAACAGTTCGCGCCCCTCCGCGATCTCGACGATGCGGCCGAGATACATCACGCCGACACGGCTCGCCATGTGGCGGACGACGGCCAGATTGTGGCTGATGAACATGTAGGTCAGGCCGAACTTGTCCTGGAGGTCGCGCATCAGGTTCAGGATCTGCGCCTGCACCGAGACGTCGAGCGCCGAGGTCGGCTCGTCGCAGACGATGAATTCGGCATCGGAGGCAAGCGCCCGCGCGATCGCGATGCGCTGGCGCTGGCCGCCGGAAAACTCGTGCGGATATTTGAGCCGGTCGTCGGGATGCAGGCCGACGAGGCTGAGCAGCTCGCCGACGCGGGCCTGGATGTCGCGCTCGCCCTGGATCAGGTCGAAGGCGCGGATCGGCTCGGCGATGATGGCGTCGACCCGGAAGCGCGGGTTCAGGCTCGCATACGGGTCCTGGAAGATCATCTGGATGCGGCGGCGCAGCTTTCGCCGTGCTGGCGCCTGCCGCGGATCGGTCATGGAGACGCCGTCGATCAAGACGCTGCCGGAGCTCGGCGGCAGCAGGCCGACAACCATCCGCGCCACCGTGGTCTTACCCGAGCCGGATTCGCCGACCAGCGCAAAGGTCTCGCCTTTCCTGATATCGAAGGTGACGCTGTCGACCGCCTTGAGATACTCGAGATGCCCCCCTTCGAGCACGCGGTTGAGCCAGGGTTTCGAGACGTCGAAGACGCGGCGGAGGTTCCTGACCTGGACGAAGGGCCCATTCATGCCGCGCTCTCCGTCGGCACGCTGTCATAGAGATGGCACGCGACCGATTGCGCGCCCCGTGGCAGCGGCTCAGGTCGCTCGACGCGGCAGCGATCGAAGGCGAACGCGCAGCGCGGGTTGAAGGAGCAGCCGCGCGGGATCGCGGAGAGACGCGGCATTGATCCGGGAATCTGCACCAGGCGCTTGTCGTCGCCCCCGAGCGTCGGGATCGCGCCCATCAAGCCCTTGGCGTAGGGGTGCAACGGGTTTTTCACGACGTCCTGCACTGGGCCAATTTCGGCGATACGGCCGGCATACATCACGGCGACGCGGTCGGAGGTTTCCGCAATCACGCCCATGTCGTGTGTCACCAGCATCACCGCGGTGCCGTGGTCGCGCCCGAGCCGCTTGATCAGCGAGATGATCTGCGCCTGCACGGAGACGTCGAGCGCGGTGGTCGGCTCGTCCGCGATGATCAGCTCCGGCTCCGCGCAGATCGCGAGCGCAATCACCACGCGCTGGCGCATGCCGCCGGAGAACTCGTGCGGATAGCCGTCGATGCGCTTCTCCGGCGCTGGGATTCCGACCTCGGCGAGCAGGTCGATGGCACGCCGGCGCGCAGCCTGCTCCGAAAGATCGAGGTGGGTGCGGATCGTCTCCACGATCTGTTCGCCGATCCGGTACAGCGGATTGAGCGAGGTAAGGGGATCCTGAAAGATCATGCCGATGCGCTTGCCGCGGACGCGGCGCATGTCCTCCGGCGGTAGATTGTCGATGCGCAGGCCGGACAGGCGGATCTCGCCGCCCGCGATGCGGCCGGGCGGATCGATCAGGCCGATCACCGAGAGCCCGGTCACGGATTTGCCGGCGCCGGACTCGCCGACCACGCCCAGCACTTCGCCCTTGGCGATGTCGAAGGAGACGCCGTCGATGGCGCGCAGGGTGCCGCGGCGGGAGGCAAACTCCACCTGAAGATCGCGGACGGAGAGGACGGGTTCGGTCATGAGCGAAGCGTATTCATCTGAGTTTCGGGTTGAGCGCGTCGCGCAGCCAGTCACCGAGCAGGTTGATGGAGAGGATCAGCGCGGCAAGCGCGAGGCCAGGGAACGCGACGATCCACCATTCGCCCGCAAACAGATAGTTGTTGCCGATGCGGATGAGCGTGCCGAGTGACGGCATTGTCTCTGGCATGCCCGAGCCGAGGAAGGACAGCGTCGCCTCGGTGATGATGGCAAGCGCGAGATTGATGGTGGCGATGACCAGGATCGGCCCCATCGTGTTCGGCAGCACGTGCCGCAGCATGATCACCGGCGCAGGCAGGCCGATCAGTTGCGCGGCGGCGACATAGTCCTTGTTCTTCTCGACCATCACCGAGCCGCGCACCGTGCGGGCATATTGAACCCAAAAACTCAGGCCGATCGCGAGCACTAGCACGCCCAGCATGCTCATCTCGTCGAGCCTGTTCCCCAGCACCGATTTGGCGATACCGTTGATCAGGAGCGCGATCAGGATCGCCGGGAAGGAGAGCTGTACGTCGGCGATGCGCATGATCAAGCCGTCGATGGCACCGCCGAAATAGCCGGCCGTCAGCCCGAGCAGGATGCCGAGCGCGCCCGAGAAGAACACGCCCAGCACGCCGACGACGAGCGAGATGCGCAGGCCGTAGAGGATCGCGGAGAGCACGTCGCGGCCCTGCTCATCGGTGCCGAGCAGGAACGGGCTCTGGCCATCGGCGGTCCACAGCGGCGAGATGCGCGAGTTCATTAGCTGAAGCTGGGCCGGATCGAACGGATTTTGCACGGCAAACAGTGATGCGAAGATCGCGAGCAGGAAGAACAGCAGCGTCACACCGGCAGCGATCATGGTGATCCTGGAGCGGCGGAACGAGTAGAACAGGTCGCTGTCGAGCGCGCGTTTGAACCAGCCAGCGGCGGAGCGCGAGCCGCGATCTTCGACCTTGTGCGGGACGATCGCTTCGCTCATTTTAGTGTGCCCGGCTGACCGTCGAGCGCAGACGCGGGTCGACGATGGTGTAGAGGATATCAACCACGAGATTGATGGTGACGAAGATCAGGGACACCATCATCAGATAGGCGGCCATGATCGGGATATCGACATTCTGCACGGCCTGCACGAACAACAGTCCCATTCCCGGCCACTGGAACACGGTCTCGGTGATGATGGCAAAGGCAATGACCGAGCCAAATTGCAGGCCGGCGACGGTGATGACCGGAACCAGCGTGTTCCGCAGCGCGTGACCGAAATGGATGGCTCGGGTGGTTAATCCGCGGGCGCGGGCGAAGCGGATGTAGTCGGTGCGCATCACTTCCAGCATCTCGGCGCGCACCAGCCGCATGATCAGCGTCATCTGGAACAGGCCAAGCGTGATCGAGGGCATGATCAACGCCCTCAGTCCTGAGAGTGTCAGAAGACCCGTCGTCCACCAGCCGATATGCACGACCTCGCCGCGTCCGAACGAGGGCAACCAGCCGAGCGTCACCGAGAACAGGTAGATCAGGAGAATGCCGATTAGGAAGGTCGGCAGCGAGATGCCGATCAGCGAGATCGCCTGGAACGCATGAGCAAGCCAGGTGTCGCGGCGGAGCGCCGAATAGACTCCCATCAGGATGCCGCAGACCATCGCGAGAATGGTGGCGCAGACCGCCAGTTCCAGCGTCGCCGGCATCCGCTCCGACAGGAGCTGCGATACGGGCAGCCGGAACTGATAGGAGACGCCGAATTTGAACTCGGCGGCGTTGGCCACATAGCGGCCGAACTGCACGATCACGGGATCATCGAGGCCGAGCGACTTGCGGATCGCGGCACGTTCGGCGCCCGAGGTGTCCATCGACACCATCTGGTTCACGGGATCGCCGGCGAAGCGGAACATCGAGAACGAGATGATCCCGACGGCGATCATGACGCCGATAGCCTGGATTGCCCTGCGAAGGGTGAAAGCGAGCATCTGGTCCTTTCACGTCTCTTCAGACGTGCGCATCATTTGCGTGAGGTGCGAATGGCAAGTCCCGGAAGCCGAGGCTTCCGGGACTTCACAACTCGTCGGCACCTATTCTTCCTGCTTGGTGGCCCAGTACAGCAGGACCTGGTTGTCCGCGCGCTGAACCAGTTTCACCTTCTTGGACACGCCCCATGCCAGCGCCTGCTGATGTAGCGGGATGTAGGCCCAGTCCTTGTTGCCGATCTCGAAGGCCTGCTTGATCAGCAGATTGCGCTTGGTCATGTCGGGCTCAACCAGAATCTTGTCCGTGAGCTCGTCGAGCTGCTTGTTGCAGTAGCCGCCGAGATTGGCTTCGCCACGGTTGGGATCCTTCGGATCGTCACGACAGCCCATGATGTCGTGCAGCACGTTCTGGGAATCCATCGTGGCGGGCGTCCAGCCCAGGAGGAAGAACGAAGTCTTGTAGCCGCCGGGCTTCAGCACCTTGGCGAAATACTGCGCCTTGGGCTGCGCCAGCAGGTTCACTTTGACGCCGATGCGGGCGAGCATGCCGACGACGGCCTGGCAGATCGCGGCGTCGTTGACGTAGCGATCGTTCGGACAGTCCATCGTGACCTCGAAACCATCGGGATAGCCTGCCTCCGTCAGCAGCTTCTTGGCGCCCTCGAGATCGAATTTCGGCCGCGTGAATTCCTTCGACAGCGGGTAGAGCTCCGGTGCGATCATCAGGGCTGACGGGGTGGAGAGCCCGCGCATGACGCGATTCTTGATCAACTCGACGTCGATCGCCTTGTAAAAAGCCTCGCGTACGCGGATGTCCTTGAACGGATTCTTGCCCTTGATGTTCGAATACAGGAGCTCGTCGCGCGACTGGTCCATGCCGATGAAGATCGTGCGCAGTTCCGGTCCGGACAGCACCGTCGCGTTGGGACTTGCATTGACGCGCTGGATATCCTGGATCGGAACCGGCTCGATCACGTCGACCTCGCCCGACAGAAGCGCCGCCACGCGCGTGGCGTCCGATGCGATCGGGGTAAACACGATCTCCTTGAGGTTATGTTCCGGCTTCTTCCAGTAGTTCGGATTGGCCTTGAACACGGTCTTCACGCCGGGCTGGTGGCTCTCGATCATGAAGGGGCCGGTGCCGTTGGCGTGCAGCGAGGCATAGCTCGGGGTCGTGGCTGCGGCCGGCGTCGGTGCCACCGCGTTGTTCGCCTCCGCCCATTTTTTGTCCATGATGTACCAGACGTCCCATTGCCCTATGAGGATGGGATTGGGCGAACTGAGGATGAAATCGACGGTGTAATCGTCGACCTTGACGACCTTGGCATCGGCCGGCAGGCGGTTCAGCAGGTTGGAGCCCTGCGCGCGGACGCGTTCGGCGGAGAACACCACGTCGTCGGCGGTGAAGGGATCGCCGTTGTGGAATTTAACGCCCTTGCGCAAATGGAAGCGCCAGCGGGTCGGCTCGGGCGTTTCCCAGCTTTCGGCCAGAGCCGGAATGATTTTCAGGTCCTTGTCGCGTTCGACCAGGCCCTCATAGACGTGACCGAGGTGGGCATGGGTGGTGCTTTCGTTCAGCGTGTAGGGATCCAGTGACTTGAGCTCGCCCTGATTGGCGTAACGCAGCGTCTGGCTCGACGCCGGCGTGAGCGTCAACGCAAGCATACCGGCAAGCGTCGCCGCGAACAGACTACGACCTATTGACATCCCTGACCCTCTCCAATGCCGCACCGGTGTTTTTTGATTGTTCGGCGGGCTTATTGATCCATGTTGCCCAGAGTTGCTGAACCGTGCAAGCGTCATTCCAGCAAGGAACGCGCCAAGTTGCGCCGCTGTGCAGCAATGCTGACCAACAATTGCAGGACGGGCTGCAGGTGATGTTCGACTTTCGGCCCGTGAAGTCCCAGAATGGCGGACGGAAGCGGCCCCGGCCGGCCGTTGGGCCGCCTGCGGTGGTCTGCGCCAGATGCGCCCGGCCCACCACTCCTGGCGGCGCGATTTGATTGATCATGTCCGCCGATTGTCGAAACCGGCGGTCTGCCGCTTGCGTCAGGTCGCTTGCGTCGCACACCAGGTCGCGGCGATACTGTGCAGGCCGCTCGAATCCGTTCTTAGGAGGGGATATGAAAGTTAATATAGAAATCGACTGCACCCCCCTCGAAGCCCGCCAGTTCTTCGGATTGCCCGACGTTGCGCCGATGCAGACGGCGGTGATGGACAAATTGCAGCAGCAGGTGCTGAGCAACATCGAGAAGGTCTCGCCGGAATCGCTGATCCAGAGCTGGTTCACCTTCGATCCGAAGCTGGCCGAGCAGTTTCAGAACATGTTCGTGACGATGGCCGGTCTCGGCGGCACCCGCGGCAATGACAAGAAGAAATAATGCCGTTTGAGCGGGACGGGGCCCTGGCGTCAGGCCGGCTTCGTCCGCCGGGCCTCGGACTGCTGTTTGCCGAAGCACGCAGCCTGTTCGAATTCAACGCCAGCGTCCTGCTGTCGCCCATCCTGATGCGTGCGCCGAGGGGTGGCGGCCATCCGGTACTGGCGCTGCCGGGCTTTCTCGCCAGCGACCTGTCGATGGCGCCGATGCGGCGCTATCTGAGCGAGCTGGGCTACGATACGCATGCCTGGCGGATGGGCCGCAATCTCGGAGGCCTGGCGCGAATGCGGGAGGCGTTGCGCGGCCGCCTCGCGGAGATCCACGCCGCGACGGGTCGCAAGGTCAGTCTGGTCGGATGGAGTCTCGGCGGCGTCTATGCGCGCGACCTTGCGCTGCAGGCGCCCGACATGGTCCGCTATGTGGTTACGCTCGGAAGCCCCTTTGCCAATGACGTACGGGCAACCAATGCCACGCGGCTGTACGAATCGCTGTCCGGCGAGCGCGTCGAGGATTTTGCCGAGCTGCGTGCGGCGATCGCCGGCGATCTGCCGGTGCCGGCCAGCTCGATCTATTCGCGCGCCGACGGCGTCGTGAACTGGCGGACCTGCCTGCTCCGTCCCTCCGAACGTGCCGAAAACATCGAGGTCTTTCTTGCGAGCCACATCGGGCTCGGGGTGAACCCGGCCGCCCTGTGGGCCGTGGCGGACCGTCTAGCGCAGCCGGAAGGGGAATTCTGGCCATTTGACCGGGAGGGGCCGTTTGCCATTGCATATGCCCCGCCGGAACAGGCAGTATCCGCCTGACGAGAAGCGCCAACCAAGGTGCCCGTCGAATTTGCGGGAGGGAATGATGGCCGACGGGAAGAAGCTGTCGTCATTGGATGCGTCGTTTCTCTATCTGGAAACGCCGGAAATGCCGATGCACGTCGGCAGCATGGCGATCTTTCGCCTGCCCGACGACTACAAGGGCGACTTCTTCGAAGCCTTCAAGGCGATGATCGTCTCGCGCCTGCACATCGCGCCGATCCTCAAAGCGCGGCTGGAAAAGGCGCCGCTCGACATCGATCATCCCACCTGGGTTGAGGACGATCAGTTCGACATCGACCGCCACATCTTCCGCGCCAGCCTGCCGGAGCCGCGCGACCGCGCCACGCTCGAGCGCATCGTCGGCTGGATGCATGCAAAACTGCTGAACCGCGCCCGTCCGCTCTGGGAGTTCTACGTGTTCGAGGGCATGAAGGACAACGAGGTCGGGCTCTATTCCAAGATGCATCACGCCGCCATCGACGGCGGTGCCGGCGCGGCGCTGACCAACATGATCTACGACATCTCGCCGATCCCGCGGACGGTCGATCCGCCGACGGGAGGCGCAAAGCCCGGACCGGAGCCGCGCGACATTGCGGCGAACCTGCTCGATTCCTATCAGCAGCTCTTCAGCCAGCCGCTCGACGCTTCGCAGGCCGCCAAGAATCTGCAACTGCCGCGCACCGGCAAGAGTGACATCGGCTCGATCCTGTTCGACAATGCGATGTACCAGATCGAGAGCGCGGTGCGTTTCGCCGGCAACATCCCGACCGTGCTCAAGAGCGTGTCCGACGTGCTCGGCAAGATCGCCGATCCGAAATCGCGCGAGAGCCTCGCCAGCATGGTGTCGCCGCCGACCATGCTCAACAAATCGATCTCGTCCGAGCGCAGCTTCGCCGGTGTGTCGATTTCGCTGTCACGGGCCAAGGCGCTCGCCAAGCAGGCCGGCGGCAAGCTCAACGACGTGGTGCTGGCGCTCGCCTCCGGCGTGGTCCGCCGCTACCTGCAGCAGTACGGCACGCTGCCTGCGAAATCGATGACGGCGGCGGTGCCGATTTCGTTGCGCGAGGAAGGCAACACCGAGGCCAACAACCAGGTGTTCGGCATGATCTGCTCGATCGCCACCAACATCGACGATCCCAAGGCGCGGCTGGAGGCGATCATCGCGCAATCGACCAAGGCCAAGGAGATGTCGCATCCGCTGCGCGCCTTGATGCCGCAGGTCTCCAACATCTCGATGCTGGGCGCCCCGATCATGGTGCAGATCCTGGCGCTGCTCTACAGCCGCTCGAACCTCTCGGACGTGCTGCCGCCGGCCGCCAACATCACCGTATCCAACGTGCCGGGACCGCGGCAGACGCTCTACGCCGCCGGTGCCGAGCTCTTGCACATATTCCCGGTGTCAATCTCGACGCATGGACAGGCGCTCAATATTACCGTGCAGAGCTATCGCGACCAGCTCGATTTCGGCTTCATCGTCGGGGCCAACATCATTCCGCACGTGCAGGTGATGTGCGACATGCTGCCGGAGGAGTTTGCCGCGCTGGAGGCGGCCTATGCGCCGCCGGCAACCGACGTCAAAGGCGCCGCCGAATAGGAAGCTTGCAATGATCGAAATGCCGCCGCTCGAGTTCGTGCAGACGAACGGAATCCGTGTGGGCTATTACGACGCGGGCCCGAAGAGCGACAAACCGCCGATGGTGCTCTGTCATGGCTGGCCCGAGCTTGCCTTCTCCTGGCGCCACCAGATCAAGGCGCTGAGCGGAGCCGGTATCCGGGTTATCGCGCCGGACCAGCGCGGTTATGGCGCGACCGACCGGCCCGAGCCGGTCGAGGCCTATGACATCGAACATCTGACCGGCGATCTGGTCGGGCTGCTTGATCATCTGAAGATCGACAAGGCGATCTTCGTCGGCCACGACTGGGGTGGGTTCGTCGTCTGGCAGATGCCGCTGCGGCACATCGACCGCGTCGCGGGCGTGGTGGGGATCAACACACCCCATACCAACCGGGCTTGGGCCGATCCGATCGAGCTGCTGCGTGCGCGCTTCGGCGACAAAATGTACATCGTGCAGTTCCAGGATCCGGCGCGCGAGCCTGACGGGATATTCGGCAGTCGCGTCGAGCAGACCTTCGACGCTTTCATGCGCAAGCCGGTGCCACGCCCGGCCGACGCGCCGGCAGAGGAAGTGATTGCCGGTGTCGGCGCTTCGCCGCGGCTTAATCTGGCGTTTCCGCAGATGATCGCCGGCTATGACGCCAAGCACGATCCGCGGACGCCGATCCTGTCGCCGGAGGAGAAGCAGGTGTTCGTCGACGCCTTCACCAGGACCGGCTTCACCGGTGGTATCAACTGGTACCGCAACATGTCGCGCAACTGGGTGCGCTCCGAAGGCCTCGATCACACCGTTCGGGTGCCGTCGCTGATGATCATGGCCGAGAACGATGCGGTGCTGCCGCCGTCCTCCGCCGACGGCATGGAAAAGCTGATTCCGGATCTGGAGAAATATCTCGTGCGCGACAGCGGCCATTGGACGCAGCAGGAGAAGCCGGAAGAGGTCAGCGCCAAGCTGATCGAATGGCGTAGAAGGCGGTTTGGCTAAACTCGTCATTGCGAGCGAAGCGACGCAATCCAGGAATCTCTCCGCGCGCGGCAGCCTGGATTGCTTCGTCGCGAGAGCTCCTCGCAATGACGGGGTACTGATCGAGGCAGGGGGATACGCACGTCAATGCCATCCAAGAACCGTCTGGACCCGATTCCGCATCCGCCGACCAAGCCGGTGGTCGGCAACATGCTGTCGCTGGACTCGGCCGCGCCGGTGCAGCACCTGACGCGGCTGGCCAAGGAGCTCGGCCCGATCTTCTGGCTCGACATGATGGGCTCGCCGATCGTCGTCGTCTCGGGCCATGAACTTGTCGACGAGCTCTCCGACGAGAAGCGGTTCGACAAGACGGTGCGCGGAGCGCTGCGCCGCGTACGCGCTGTCGGCGGCGACGGCCTGTTCACGGCCGACACCAACGAGCCGAACTGGAGCAAGGCGCACAACATCCTGCTCCAGCCCTTCGGCAACCGCGCCATGCAGTCCTATCATCCGAGCATGGTCGACATCGCCGAGCAGCTCGTGAAGAAGTGGGAGCGGCTCAACGCCGACGACGAGATCGACGTCGTTCACGACATGACCGCGCTGACGCTGGACACGATCGGGCTGTGCGGCTTCGACTACCGCTTCAATTCGTTCTACCGGCGCGACTACCATCCCTTCGTCGAGTCGCTGGTGCGCTCGCTCGAAACCATCATGATGACCCGCGGCCTGCCGTTCGAGCAGCTCTGGATGCAGAAGCGGCGCAAGACGCTGGCCGAAGACGTCGCCTTCATGAACAAGATGGTCGACGAGATCATCGCCGAACGGCGCAAGAGCACCGAGGCCATCGACGACAAGAAAGACATGCTCGCGGCGATGATGACCGGCGTTGACCGCTCGACCGGCGAGCAGCTCGACGACGTCAATATCCGCTACCAGATCAACACCTTTCTGATCGCGGGCCATGAGACCACCAGCGGCCTTTTGTCCTACACGATCTACGCGCTGCTCAAGCACCCCGAGATACTGAAGAAGGCCTATGACGAGGTCGATCGCATCTTCGGTCCGGACGTCGATGCCAAGCCGACCTATCAACAGGTGACGCAGCTCGCCTACATCACGCAGATCCTCAAAGAGGCGCTGCGGCTGTGGCCGCCCGCGCCCGCCTACGGCATTTCGCCGTTGAAGGACGAGACCATCGGTGGCGGCAAGTACAGGCTCAAGAAAAGCACCTTCACCACCATTCTCGTGACGGCCCTGCATCGCGATCCCAGCGTTTGGGGGCCCAATCCCGATGCGTTCGACCCGGAGAATTTCAGCCGCGAGGCGGAGGCCAAGCGACCGATCAATGCCTGGAAGCCGTTCGGCAATGGCCAGCGCGCCTGCATCGGCCGCGGCTTTGCCATGCACGAGGCCGCGCTCGCGCTCGGCATGATCCTGCAGCGCTTTCGCCTGATCGACCATCAGCGCTACCAGATGCATCTGAAGGAGACGCTGACGATCAAGCCGGAAGGCTTCAAGATCAAGGTTCGCCCGCGTGCCGATCGCGAGCGCGGGGCCTATGCCGGTCCGGTGACGGCGACCTCGGGCGCCGATACGGCCGCGCCGCGCGCCACGACGCGCCCCGGGCACAACACGCCACTGCTCGTACTGTACGGTTCAAATCTCGGCACCGCCGAGGAGCTGGCTATGCGCGTCGCCGATCTTGCCGAGGTCAACGGCTTTGCCACCAAGCTCGCGCCGCTCGACGATCATGCCGGCAAGCTGCCGGAAGAGGGCGGCGTCTTGATCTTCTGCGCCTCATACAACGGCGCGCCGCCCGATAATGCCACCCAGTTCGTCAAATGGCTGCACGGCGACGTGTTGAAGGATGAGCTGTCCAGAGTGCGCTATGCGGTGTTCGGCTGCGGCAACAGCGATTGGGCGGCGACCTATCAATCCGTGCCGCGCTTCATCGATGAGCAGCTTGCGGCCCGCGGCGCGCGCAGCGTCTATGCCCGCGGCGAGGGTGATGCGCGCAGCGATCTCGACGGCCAGTTCGAAAAATGGTTCGCGGCCGCCGCACCCGCAGCGATGAAAGAATGGGGGCTTACCCAAAGCTTCAGCCGCAGCGCCGACGACGAGCCGCTTTACAAGGTCGAGCCGGTCGCGCCCGGTGCGGTGAATGCGGTCGCAGCGCTTGGCGGCACGGTGGCGATGAAGGTGCTGGTCAACGACGAGCTCCAGAACAGGAGCGGCCCCAATCCGTCGGAGCGTTCAACAAGGCATATAGAGGTCCAGTTGCCGCAAGGCGCGAGTTACCGCGTCGGCGACCATCTCAGCGTGGTGCCGCGCAACGACCCCGCGCTGGTCGATGCCGTCGCGCGCCGTTTTGGCTTCTTGCCTGCTGACCAGGTCAGGTTGCAGGTCGCCGAGGGACGCCGCGCGCAACTGCCGGTCGGCGAGAGTGTCTCGATCGGCCAGCTCCTCACCGATTTTGTCGAGCTCCAGCAAGTGGCAACGCGCAAGCAGATCCAGATCATGTCGGAGCACACGCGCTGCCCGGTCACCAAGCCGAAGCTGCTGGCCTTCGTCGGCGACGATGCGGAAGCGGGCGAGCGCTATCGCGACGAGATCCTGGTCAAGCGCAAATCGGTGTTCGACCTGTTGATCGAACATCCGGCCTGCGAACTGCCGTTCCATGCCTATCTCGAGATGCTGTCGCTGCTCGCGCCGCGCTATTATTCGATCTCGTCTTCGCCGTCGGTCGATCCCATGCGATGCAGCGTCACCGTAGGCGTGGTCGGCGGGCCTGCCGCGTCGGGGCGCGGGATCTACAAGGGCATCTGCTCGAACTATCTCAGCGACCGCCGCGCGGGCGATATGATCTATGCAACCGTGCGCGAGACCAAGGCCGGTTTCCGACTGCCGGACGATGCATCGGTGCCCATCATCATGATCGGTCCGGGCACGGGACTGGCGCCGTTCCGCGGCTTCCTTCAGGAGCGCGCCGCGCGCAAGGCGAAGGACGCCGCCCTTGGACCGGCGATGCTGTTCTTCGGCTGCCGCCATCCCGACCAGGACTATCTCTACAGGGACGAATTGAAGGTGCTGGAGGCGAGTGGTATCACCGAGCTCTTCACCGCGTTCTCGCGCGCAGATGGTCCGAAGACCTATGTGCAGCACCTGCTCGCGAGCCAGAAGGACAGGGTCTGGACGCTGATCGAGCAGGGCGCGATCATCTATGTCTGCGGTGACGGCGGCAAGATGGAGCCGGAGGTGAAGGCTGCGCTCGTCGCCATCTATCGCGAGAAGAGCGGCGGCGATGCGGCCGCAGGCGCGCGCTGGATCGAGGAGTTGGGTGCAAAGGACCGCTACGTGCTCGATGTCTGGGCGGGCCGATAACCCGCCGGCCGGATCGTGCTAAACCTCAGGCATGATTCCCTGGGAAAAAATCGATAGCACCCGGATACCCGGCTCTGATGGCGAGCTTCGCCTGATGCGCCGCGGCAGAGAGTTCTCCATCATGCTCGGTACCAACGAGTTGATGAACAGCCGGCTGTCGGGCTCCGAGGCCGCGCTCGCGACGCTCGCGGCGAAGCGAATCGAGACGGTCGCCATGCCGGTTGTCCTCATCGGCGGGTTGGGCATGGGCTTTACGCTGCGTGCGGCACTCGCCGTGCTCGGAAGCAAGGCGCAGATCGTTGTGGCCGAACTGGTCCCTGCGGTGGTGGCATGGGCGCAAGGTCCGATGGCCGAGATTTTCGGCGACAGTCTCAGTGACTCTCGCGTTGATATACGTGAAGCGGATGTTGCGCAGTTGATCGAAAGACATCCGCTCGGGTTCGATGCGATCCTGCTTGACGTCGACAATGGTCCCGAAGGTCTCACCCGCAAGGCCAATGATGCCTTGTACGATATCGCCGGGTTGAGAATAGCTCATACCGCGCTGCGGCCGGGCGGGGTACTCGCAGTCTGGTCGTCCGGACCGCATGCGAAATTTTCACGCCATCTTCGTGCTGCGGGCTTCGAGGTCGACGAAGTCAACGTCCGCGCCACTGGAAAAGGCGGTGGTGCGCGCCATGTGATCTGGATCGCGAAGAAGCGTTAGGCCGCCTTCGCCGCCGCGCCATGCGCATGCTTGTCGATGGCGTCGATGATCTCGCCCCAGAACCGCATCGGCAGCGCGTGGCCCATGCCCTCGATCATCAACAGCTTTGCTCCGGGAATCGATGCCGCCGTGTCCTGACCGCCCTCGGGCCGCACCAGCGGATCGACGGTGCCGTGGATCACCAGCGTCGGCGTCTTGACGGCGTGCAGCCGCTCCTTGCGGCTGCCCGAGGCGAGCACGGCGCGGAGCTGTCGGCCAACGCCGGCCGGGTTGAGCCCGCGTGCGAACACCCGCTCGGCGCGGCCTGGATCGAGCGCCTCCTCTTCCGGGAAATGACCGGCGCGCAAGACCTTCCAGGTCTGGCCGAAGCGAACGATGAACTCCTCCTTGCTGCGCGGCGGCGGCGCCATCAGCATGGCCGAGGCTTCGCGAGTTGGTGGCGGCACTCGCGGATTTCCCGTCGTCGACATGATCGAGGTGAGCGAGCGGACGCGCTGCGGAAACGACAGCGTGACCTCCTGGGCGATCATGC
This sequence comes from Bradyrhizobium sp. ISRA430, assembly GCF_029909975.1. Lineage (NCBI taxonomy): Bacteria > Pseudomonadati > Pseudomonadota > Alphaproteobacteria > Hyphomicrobiales > Nitrobacteraceae > Bradyrhizobium > Bradyrhizobium sp. ISRA430. Next base: position 2,582,334 of record NZ_CP094516.1, on the reverse strand, counting down.
CGCCCATGGAGGCACCGACCAGATGCGCCGACTTGATGCCGAGTGCATCCATCAGGCCGACCGTGTCCTTCGCCATGTCGATTAATCTGTAGGTGGCTGCCACCGGGATCTTCAGGAAGCGCAGCTTCAACAGCTCAAAGGGCGTGAGCCGCTTGCCGCCGCTCAGGTGGCTGGACTTGCCGATGTCGCGATTGTCGAAGCGGATCACGCGAAAGCCGCGCGCGGCGAGTTGTTCGCAGAAGGCGTCATCCCAATGGATCATCTGGGCGCCAAGCCCCATGATCAGCAGCAGCGGCTCGGCACTATCGCTCCCGAAGATCTCGTAGCAGATGTCGATGCCGTTGGCGCGGACGATCTGCGGCGGCTGATGGACGGAGGCGTTCACGGGCGTGCTCCTCTTGCAGGTCAACACCTGTTGTATTGCACGGTTTGCCGCCGCAAAGAAGCCATGCGCGCGACACCAGGCCGCCGCTTACCCGTTGACCGGCCCGTCGCAACGGTGTGGTATGGCGGAAAAAGAGGAGCGCAAAAGCTCTCGTGACCTGGAGGACGCCGATGACCGACAAGATCAACGATCCGGTCGCCTTGTGGCAGAAGATGATTGGCGAGATGGAGAAAGGCTTCAACTCGTTTGCCACCAAGGCGATGGAAACGCCCGAATTCTCGCAAGCCATGAACCGGGCCGGCGGTGTTGCTGCGGGTGCTCAGAAGCAGTTCGGCGATGTCATGGAGAAATATCTTCTCTCGATGAATCTGCCGAGCCGTGAGCAGATGACCGGCATCGCGGAGCGGCTGCAATCCATCGAAGGGCAACTCGGCGAGATCAAGTCCATGCTGAGCCAGATGTCGGCGACCTCGGGCCGATCGCAGATCGGTGCGGCACCGCGGCCGCCGCGGACGAAGCGCCCACCCCCCGAAGGCGGAGAGCAGAAATGAACGCGCCGACGGGACTTGATTTCGCATCGATCCCGGAGCGCATTCAATCCGAGGTGCAGCGCGCCATCATGCGCAGCATCAAGGGCGTCGAATATTTCTCGACCTCCGGTCCAACAATCGGGTCGACGCCGAAGGACGTGCTGCATTCGCGCGGCACGATGAGCCTCTATCACTATCGTTCGATGTCGGACGAGATCTACCGCGTGCCGGTGCTGATCGTGATGGCGACCACCAATCGCGGTTACATCCTCGACCTCGTGCCGGGCCAGAGCTTCATCGAGTTCCTGCTCAAGCGCGGCTACGACGTCTATATGCTGGACTGGAGCGCGCCGCGGCCGGAGGAAAGGAACCTTCGGATGGAGGACTATGTCCTCGATTTCATCCCCGATTGCGTCCGCCGCGTGCAGCAGGATTCCGGCGAGCAGGACGTCTCCGTCATCGGCTACTGCTTCGGCGGGGTGCTGTCGCTGCTCTACGGCTCGATCGTCAATGACGGGCCGATGAAGAACCTGATCTGCTTCACGACGCCGATCGATTTCCGCGAGATGAAGCTGTTCTCCAACTTTTCCGATCGCCGCTATTTCGACGTCGACCGCCTCGTCGACAGCATCGGCAACATGCCGCCGGAGATGATCCTGTCGTCGTTCGAGATGCTGCGCCCCGCCTCGCGCACGGTGAGCCAGATCCAGCTCTGGGAGAACATCTGGAACGACGAGTTCGTGAAGTCCTACCGGATGTTCGATCGCTGGGCGACCGACACGCTGCCGCTCGCCGGCGAGTATTTCCGCGCCATCACCAAGGACCTGATGTGGGACAACAAGCTCTTCAACGACACCATGTCGGTCGGCGGCCGCGCGGCGAAGCTCGAAAACATCAAGGTGCCGATCCTGCATGCGGTCGCCGAGCACGATCACATCGTGCCCTATGAGGCGGCAAAGCACCTCATCGCGAAGATCGGATCCGAGGACAAGGAAGAGGTGATCCTAAAGGGCGGTCACGTCTCCCTCGTCGCCGGCGCCAATGCGGTCAAGCGGCTGTGGCCGAAACTGGACTCCTGGTTGGGGAAGAGATCGACATGAGCGAGCAGCGTTCCTATCCGCGTCACGTCAAGACGGATGCCGGTGATATCGAGATCCGCCTGATGTCGCCGGCGGACGAAGCCGCCGTACTCGGCTTCGGAAAGGCGTTGCCGACGCACGATTTGTTGTTCCTGCCGCGCAACATCAGCGAGCCGAAGGTGCTCTCCGCCTGGGTCAAGGAGATCGAGCGCGGGGCGATCACGAGTCTGCTCGCGGTGAAGGAGGGCAAGGTCGTCGGCTGCGGCACCTTGGTGCGCGATCCGCATTCCTGGTCGCCCCATGTCGGGGAGATCCGCATGGTGGTCTCGCTCGACGTGCGCGGAAACGGGGTGGGGCGGGCGCTGTCGCAGGAGACCTTTGCGCTCGCACTCGGCGCCGGCCTGGAAAAGCTCTCGGTCCAGATGACTGTCGACCAGCAGGCCGCGATCACCCTGTTCGAAAGCCTCGGCTTCAAGGCGGAGGCCTTGCTCCGGGACCATGTCCGGGATGTCGACGGCAAGACGCACGATATTGTCGTGCTTGGGCACAACATCGCGCAGGTCCAGGCCCAGATGGAGGCCTACGGGCTACCGGGAGCGGTCCAGCACTAGGTCCCATCCAGCATCAGGTCGCCGTCCGGGCATCAGTTCCGGACGTGGCAGAGGCATCAGGATGCCTCCCATTTAGGATGTTCACGATTTCGTGATGTCGCACCGCAGCACGGATATTGCATCGCACAATTAGTCGTGTCATATAAGCAGTGCCCCGGGCCAAAACCGGACGGGGTGAGCCCATAGCTCAGACCAATGAGGATGGAGAGACCCCAATGACCACTGAAACGAACGGCGCTTTCGAGGGCTTCAAGGACGCATTCAAGAACATCCAGAACCTGGAAGTTCCCGAGGCCGCCCGCGAGTTCGTCAAGAAGACTGCCAACACTGCCAAGGACCGTGCTGCCGAGGTTTTCGCTGGCTCCGAGCGGGTGACCGCCGCCATCGAGAACGCGGTGACCGAATCCGTCACCGAGGCCGGCAAGATCAGCCGCAACATCCAGCAGGCGATCTATGAGGATGCCGAGGCGTTCTTCTCCGGTATCGACAAGCTCGCGTCGGCCAAGTCGATCAGCGAAGCCGTCGAGATCCAGTCCGGCCTGCTCCGCGCCCGCGGCGAAGTACTCGTCTCGCGCGCCAAGGCGACCTCGGACTATTTCGGTAAGCTCGCCGCCAACGGCGCGAAGGCCGCTCAGGACAATTTCGCCAAGGTCTACAACAAGACCGCGTAATTTGTGCGTTGAGTTGAGAAACTGAATTTTAAGGCCCGCTTCGGCGGGCCTTGTTTTTATCTGAAGCCCGTATACCGCTGACCCGCATGGTGAGGAGGCGCGAAGCGCCGTCTCGAACCATGAGGTCCGCGCGCGGCCTCATCCTTCGAGACGCCGCTGACGCGGCTCCTCGGGATGAGGAACGAATACCGCCATGACCGCGCAGGCAACCTTCTCCTTCGATGCCCCCGGCGACACCAAACGCGCGGCGGAGCTGCGCCGCGTCAAGGCGCTGGCGACGCTGGTGCTGGCCTCGACGCTTCTCTTGTTCGTGGTCGCGAAGTGGCTGTTAAACGTGCATCCGGTGTTCGGCTTCATCGCCGCCTTCGCGGAGGCCGCGACCATCGGCGGGCTCGCCGACTGGTACGCTGTCGTGGCGTTGTTCAAGCGGCCGCTCGGCCTGCCAATCCCGCACACCGCAATCATCCAGAGCAACCAGGCCCGCATCGCCGACAAGCTCGGCGAGTTCATCCAGGTGCATTTCCTCGAGGCAGGTCCCGTCGAGGCCAAGTTGAAAGAGATCGATTTCGGCTCCTTCGTCGCGGACTGGCTGCGCGACCGCAAGCGCAGCGACGATCTCGCGCGCTTCGCGCTGCGCCTCTTGCCGGAAGCCTTTTACGCGACGGAAAACTCGGGCCTGATGACCTTCATCATCCGCCGCATGTCCTCGCAGCTTCAGGCCATCGATCTCGCGCCGCTTGCCGCCGGCACGCTGCGCGGTTTCGTTTCGGAGGGGCGGCATCAGGTTCTGTTCGACGATCTCCTGCGCGTGATGCACGACACGCTGACTGGAAAGCAGTCCATGGCGATGATCCGCGAAAAGGTGCGCGCGGAGCTGCCGACCCTGCTCAGGCTCTATCGCGCCGACAAGTTTCTGGTGAACAAGATCGTGGCTTCGGCAACCGCCTTCTTCAATGAAGTGCGCAGCGATCCCAAGCATCCGTTCCGCGGCGAGTTCGACCGCATGGTGCTGACCTTCGTCGATCGGCTCGGTACCGACCAAATCTATATCGACCGCATCGACGGGCTGAAGCGCGATCTGCTCGCGCGCCCCGAACTCGCCGATCTCGCGCACACGGTGTGGGCGAACACGCGCTCATTCATCGAGCGCAGCGCGAGCGGCGAGACGCAGGTGCTGCAGCATCATCTCGCCGGCATGTTCGTCGCCGCCGGCGAAGCGCTTGCGGGGGACGCCGAGCTGCGCGCCGAGATCAACAAGGGTCTGGTCACCGTGCTGCGCAGCTTCGTCGCCGACCAGAAGAGCGGCGTCTCGACCTTCATCTCCGATCAGGTCAAGTCGTGGAATATGACGCAGTTGATTTCGCTGATCGAAATCAACATCGGCCGCGACCTGCAATACATCCGCTTCAACGGTTCGCTGATCGGTGGGATCGCCGGACTTACGCTCTACACCGTCGAATTCCTGCTGCGATTGTTGTGACTTTTGCGTCACGGCCGTTCGGATTGACGCGCGGCCCTATTGTCGTCCTCGGTTCCAGCCGCTTGAATGTCGGGAACCGGCCGCCTAGCTGATTCATGTTGCGCTGCAGAACGTTCAAGATGCCGGCGTATATTGGAATTCATGTCCATTGCCGGCATCGCGGCCGGCGTCCTTTCCAAGGATTCTTGCAGGGGAAGCATTGATGACCGCTACTGCCCAGACGCTGCGACCGCCGTCCCGCATCCTGATGTTTCTGGAGGGACGGGCGATCCACGAACTCGGCGCATTCCTCGGCGCGCTGCCGCTGCTCAGTCTTGCGCCGCGCGGTGACGGCCATCCGGTGCTGGTGCCGCCGGGCCTGGTTGCGTCCGATGTCTCGACACGCCCGCTGCGCACCTTCCTGAAGAGCAAGGGCTATGCGGTGAGCGGCTGGCGTCAGGGTCGCAACTACGGCCTGCGCTCGGGCGTGCAGCATGCCATGGTCGATCTGGTCCAAGAGCTCAACGATAGCCATGGCCGCAAGATCAGCCTGGTCGGCTGGAGCCTCGGCGGCCTCTATGCGCGGCAGCTCGCCAAGATGATGCCGGAGCGCGTGCGCCAGGTGATCACGCTGGGCAGCCCGTTTGCAGGCGATCCGCGCTCCACGAATGCCTGGCGCGTCTATGAGTGGGTGAGCGGGCGCAAGGCCGACGAGGTCGACCCCCGCTTCGGCGGCGAACTCGCCGTTCCGCCGCCGGTGCCGACCACCGCCATCTTCAGCCGCACCGACGGCGTCTGCGCCTGGCAGGGCTGCATGGAGAAGGAGGGCGCGCAGAGCGAGAGCATTGAGGTCGAGAGCAGCCATTGCGGCATGGGCCACCATCCCGCCGTGATCTATGCGGTGGCCGATCGCCTCGCTCAGAAGGAAGGCCAGTGGCGGCCCTTCGACCGCAGCGGCTGGCGCAGCCTAGCGTATCCCGACCCGCATCGGTAGTGCTCTCCTTCACCTCGCCCCGCTTGCGGGAAGAGGTCGGATCGCATCGGAGATGCGATCCGGGTGAGGGGGACTCTCCGCGAGTCCCACCGTCACCGTTTGGGCGGATGCAGCCCTCTCCCGGTAAGAACGGGGAGAAGGAGAAGAAGCTGCGGAGCCAGCGTCACGCCCTCCATTGTCCCGCCCGCACCAAACGCGCTATGGCTCGTGCATGGCGCATCCGCTCTCCCGCATCATCGACCAGCTCAAGCGCGAGCCGTCGCGCACCGGCTCCATCGTCATCACCGTGTTTGGCGATGCCATCGTGCCGCGCGGCGGCTCGGTGTGGCTTGGTACGCTGCTGGAATTCTTCGAAGGCCTCGACATCGACAGCGGTGTGGTTCGCACCGCGATGTCACGCCTTGCGGCCGATGGCTGGCTGACCCGCGAAAAGGTCGGCCGCAACAGCTTTTATCGGCTCGCCGAAAAAGGCCGGCAGACCTTCGAGGCGGCCACGCGCCACATCTATGATCCACCGCCGTCGGACTGGACCGGACGCTTCGAGCTCCTGCTGATCGGCAATGGCGAAGACCGCGACGCCTCGCGCGAGGCGCTGCGCAATGCCGGCTTCGGCAGTCCGCTGCCGGGAGTCTGGGTCGCACCGTCCGGCGTCCCCGTGCCGGAGGAAGCTGCCGGCGCCATTCGCCTCGAGGTCTCCGCCGAGGATGACAGCGGACGCCGCTTGCTCAGCGCGAGCTGGCCGCTCGATCGCACCGCCGATGCCTATCTCAAATTTATGAAGATGTTCGAGCCGCTGCACGCTGCGCTTCACCGCGGTACGGATCTCTCCGATGCCGATGCTTTCACCGCGCGCATCCTGCTGATCCACTATTACCGCCGTGTGGTGCTGCGCGATCCGCTGCTGCCTGACGGCCTGCTGCCGGCGGATTGGCCGGGCAGGGCTGCGCGCGAGCTCTGCGGCGGGATCTATCGCGCCCTGCTTGCCCCGTCGGAACAATGGCTTGATGGCCATGGAACCAATGAAAAGGGAGCATTGCCGCCCGCACGGAAGCTTCTCGCGCTGCGGTTCGGGGTCTGAATTTATGTTACAGAAATATCTTGCATGATCTAATTTTTGTTATATATTGCCTCCCAATCATACGGGAGGATGCGCATGTATACGCAGGCGCTGAACACGGCCGAGGCCGAGGATCGCGGCCTTGAGGACGCGGCCAAGGCTGCGCAATTCCAGGCGCGCATCGATGCCGAGGAGCGTATCGAGCCGAACGACTGGATGCCGGCGGCCTATCGCAAAACGCTCACCCGCCAGATCTCCCAGCACGCCCACTCCGAAATCGTCGGCATGCTGCCCGAGGGCAATTGGATCACGCGCGCACCAACGCTGCGCCGCAAGGCCGCGCTGCTCGCCAAGGTGCAGGACGAGTGCGGCCACGGGCTTTATCTCTATGCCGCGGCCGAGACGCTCGGCTCCTCGCGCGAGGAACTGGTCGACGCCATGCTTGCGGGCAAAGCCAAGTACTCCTCGATCTTCAACTATCCGACGCTGACTTGGGCCGACATCGGCACCATCGGCTGGCTGGTCGATGGCGCCGCAATCATGAACCAGATCCCGCTGTGCCGCTGCTCCTACGGCCCCTATGCGCGTGCGATGATCCGGGTCTGCAAGGAGGAGTCGTTCCACCAGCGCCAGGGCTACGAGATCATGCTGACGCTGTGCCGCGGCTCCGACGAGCAGAAGGCGATGGCGCAGGATGCGTTGAACCGCTGGTGGTGGCCGGTGCTGATGATGTTCGGCCCGCCCGATGCCGCGAGCCAGCACAGCGACACTTCGACCAGGTGGAAGATCAAGCGCTTCTCCAACGACGAGCTGCGCCAGAAGTTCGTCGATGCCACCGTGCCGCAGGCGCAATATCTCGGCCTCACCGTTCCCGATCCCGGCATGACGCAGGATGCCGGGGGACACTGGCGCTACAGCGAGATCGACTGGACCGAGTTCAAGCAGGTGCTCGCCGGTAACGGCCCCTGCAACCGCGATCGCATCTCCGCGCGCCGCAAGGCGCACGATGAGGGCGCTTGGGTGCGCGCGGCCGCCGCGGCTTATGCCGCGAAGCGCGCAAACCGTCAGACCGCGCAAGCTGCGGAGTAGGAGATCACGATGGCCACGCCGAACACACCGTTATGGGAAGTCTTCATTCGCAGCCGCAACGGGCTCGCGCACAAGCATGTCGGCTCGCTGCATGCGAGCGATGCCACCATGGCGTTGCAGGCCGCGCGTGACATCTACACCCGCCGCGGCGAGGGGCTCTCGATCTGGGTCGTGCCGTCGACCGCGATCACCGCGAGCGATCCCGCCGAGAAGGGCATGATGTTCGAGCCGGCGGAATCGAAGATCTACCGGCACCCAACGTTTTATGAGGTGCCTGAAGAAGTCGGACACATGTGACCCTTTCGCCCCTCATGGTGAGGAGGCGCATAGCGCCGTATCGAATCATGAGGGCCCCAGGCCTCGCGGCCCATCCTTCGAAACGTCCGCTACGCGGGTTCCTCGGGATGAGGTCGGAACAAGTGGCAAGTGAACAGCGGATCGAAGCAATGCCCCTCGCCAACATCCAGGTCTCCGAAACGCCGCTGGTGCTCTACACACTGCGCCGCGCCGACGACGCGTTGATCCTCGGCCATCGGTTGTCGGAATGGTGCGGGCATGCGCCGATGCTGGAAGAGGACATGGCGCTCTCCAATATCGCGCTCGACCTGCTCGGCCAGGCCCGCGAGCTCTACACCTACGCGGCCAGGGTCGAAGGCAAGGACAACGACGAGGACAAGTTCGCCTATCTTCGCGACGTCAGGCAATACCGCAATTTGTTGCTGGTCGAGCAGCCGAACGGCGATTTCGCCCAGACCCTGGTGCGGCAGTTCTTCTATTCCGCCTTCGCCGATCTCTACTGGCGCGCGATGATGACATCGCGCGATGCGACGCTGGCTGCGGTTGCGGCCAAATCGGAGAAGGAGAGCGCCTACCATCTGCGCCACGCCTCGGAATGGATCATCCGGCTCGGCGACGGCACGGAAGAGAGCCACGTCCGCGCGCAGGCGGCGATCGATCACCTCTGGGCCTTCTCCGGCGAGATGTTCGTCGTCGACGACAGCGAGCGCGGTCTGATCGACGCCGGCGTCGCCATCGATCCGGCGGGTTTGCGCGATCGCTGGCTTAAGACGGTGACCGGCATCATCGGCGAGACGACACTCACATTGCCGCAAAACGACTGGATGCAGGAGGGCGGTCGTTCGGGCCGGCACAGCGAGCATCTCGGCCATCTGCTCAGCGAGCTGCAATCGATGCAGCGCACCTTCCCGGGGCTGACATGGTGACCGCGCTCGACAGCGACACCGAGCTGCGGCAGCGTGCCTGGGACGCTGCAGCGAGCGTCGTCGATCCGGAGATCCCGGTGCTGACCATCGCCGATCTCGGCGTCCTGCGCGACGTCGCGCTCCAAGGCGATCAGATCGAGGTCTCGATCACTCCGACGTATTCGGGCTGCCCCGCCATGAACATGATCGCGCTGGAAATCGAACTCGCGCTGGAGCGCGCCGGCTTCCGGCGTCCGAAGGTGCACACCGTGCTTTCGCCGGCCTGGACCACCGACTGGATGAGCGAGGAGGGGCGCCGGAAGTTGCGCGCCTATGGCATTGCACCGCCGCAAGCTTCGAGCTCTCGTCGCGCGCTGTTCGGCGAGCAGGCGGTCGCATGCCCGCAGTGCGGGTCTGGCAACACCGAGCTGCTGTCCGAATTCGGCTCGACCTCCTGCAAGGCGCTGTGGCGCTGCAAGGCCTGCCGCGAACCCTTCGACTACTTCAAGTGTCATTGAGAAGGCACGATGTCAGCCCAACCGTCATTGCGAGCGCAGCGAAGCAATCCAGAGTGTTCCCGCGGAAGGATTCTGGATTGCTTCGCTGCGCTCGCAATGACGCCGGTGAGCCAAACTTAGAGTGTTCATCATGTCCGCAGCCGCACCACGCTTCCATCGCCTCGCCGTCAACGACCTTCGCCGCGAGGCGTCGGACGCCGTGTCGATGACCTTCACCATCCCGAGCGAACTTGCGAGCGATTACGCCTTCTCGCCCGGCCAGTACCTCACGCTCCGCACCACGCTCGATGGCGAGGAGGTGCGCCGCTCCTACTCGATCTGCTCCGGTCCGGATGACGGCGAGATCCGCATCGCCGTGAAGAGGGTCGACGGCGGCGCGTTCTCGAGCTGGGCTGCGGACGAGTTGAAATGCGGCGATGAGCTCGACGTGATGACGCCGACCGGCCGCTTCGGTGCGATCCCATCGGCAGATAGCGGACGCATCCATGTCGGCTTTGCCGCCGGCTCCGGCATCACGCCGATCCTGTCGATCGTCAAGGGCGTGCTGACGGGTGAGCCGAGCAGCCGCTTCTTCCTGTTCTATGGCAATCGCGCGAGCGCCAACATCATGTTCCTGGAGGACCTCGAGGAACTCAAGGACCGCTTCATCGATCGTCTCTCGATCTTCCACGTCATTTCCGGCGAGGAGCAGGACATTCCCATCCTGCATGGCCGGCTCGACGGTGAGAAGGTGAGAGTGCTGTTGCGCGCACTGGTGCCGGCGGAAAGCATCGATCACGTCTTCGTCTGCGGTCCTCTCGGCATGAGCGAGGAGATCGAGGCGACCTGCCGCGACATCGGCATCGCCGAGGACCGCATCCATGTCGAACGTTTCGTCTCGGAATTCGGCGGAAAGCCTCGGACAAAGAAGGTTGTCGCAGTGGACGCGCCGCCGAAGGCGATCGCCTCGCTGATTATCGATGGCAAGCGCCGCGATGTTCCAGTCGCCGAAGACGAAGCGATCCTCGATGCCGCGCTGCGTGCCGGCGTCGATCTGCCCTTCGCCTGCAAGGGGGGTATGTGCTCGACCTGCCGCGCCAAGCTGGTCGAGGGCGAGGCGCCGATGGACATCAATTATTCGCTGGAGCCCTGGGAGCTGAAGGCGGGTTTCGTGCTGACCTGCCAGGCGAAGCCGTCGTCGGAGCGGGTCGTGGTTGACTACGACCACGTTTGACAGGCTTCGCCAAGCAGCAGAACATCATGGGAAAAACATTTGGCCGGGAGAAGCGCGTGAACGTCAAAGCAGCCCTGTCGCCCGAAGATGTGGCCCGCGCCTGCGCCGACGCGATGTGGGCGGAGGACGATGCCTCGAAAGGTCTCGGTATGGAGATCGTCGAGATCGGCCCCGGCTTTGCGACGCTGGCAATGACGGTCCGGCCTGACATGGTCAACGGCCAGCGCATTGCCCATGGCGGCTTCATCTTCACACTGGCCGACTCGGCTTTCGCGTTTGCCTGCAACTCGCACAATGAGCGCGTGGTCGCCGCGCAAGGGCAGATCACCTTCATCAAGCCGGGCAGGCTCGGCGATCGGCTCATTGCGAAGGCCCGAGAGATCAGCCGCGGCGGACGCTCGGGCATCTATGACGTGCGCGTCACTGTCGGCGACACCGTCATCGCTGAGTTTCGCGGGCACTCGCGTGTCATTCCCGGCACGTGGCTGCCGACGCAAGGTCATCAAGACTAAAGAAAAAACAAACCAATGATGTGGGGAAACGAGGATGGCTCTGACCAGGCTCAAGGAAGGTGGCAGCACCTATAGTCCGGAGATGGACGCGCATGAGCGCGCGTCGCGCGACGAGATCATGGCGTTGCAGACGCAGCGCCTGGCCTGGTCGCTGAAGCACGCCTACGACAATGTTGCGCATTTTCGCAAAGCCTTCGACAAGGCCGGCGTGCATCCCTCTGACTTTCGCGAATTGTCCGACCTCGCAAAGTTTCCGTTCACGGTGAAGACGGACCTGCGCGACAACTATCCATTCAACATGTTCGCCGTTCCCCGCGAAAAGCTGGTGCGCGTGCATGCCTCCTCGGGCACGACGGGCAAGCCGATCGTGGTCGGCTACACCCAACGCGATATCGATACGTGGTCGGAAGTGATGGCGCGCTCGATCCGCGCCGCCGGCGGCCGCACCGGCATGATCATCCATAACGCCTATGGCTATGGCCTCTTCACCGGCGGGTTAGGAGTGCACTACGGCGCGGAAAAGCTCGGCTGTACCGTGGTGCCGATCTCGGGCGGCATGACCGAGCGGCAGGTGCAGCTCATCAACGATTTCCGTCCTGATATCATCACGGTGACGCCGAGCTACATGCTGGCGATCCTCGATGAGTTCAAGCGCCAGGGGCTCGATCCGCGCCGGTGCTCGCTCAAGGTCGGCATCTTCGGCGCCGAACCCTGGACCAATGCGATGCGCGGCGAGATCGAAGAGGCCTTCGACATGGACGCGACCGACATCTATGGCCTCTCGGAGGTGATCGGTCCCGGCGTCGCGCAGGAATGCATCGAGACCAAAGACGGCCTGCACATCTGGGAGGATCACTTCTATCCCGAGGTGATCGATCCCGAGACCGGCGCGGTGCTGCCGGATGGCGCGAAGGGCGAACTGGTGTTCACGTCGCTGACCAAGGAAGCCTTCCCGGTGATCCGCTACCGCACCCGCGACCTGACGCGGCTGTTGCCGGGCACCGCGCGCCCCGGCATGCGGCGCATGGAGAAGGTGACGGGGCGCTCGGATGACATGATCATCCTGCGCGGCGTCAACCTGTTCCCGACCCAGATCGAGGAGGTGCTGCTCGCGACCGATTGGTGCGGCGGCCACTTCATCCTCGAACTGACGCGCGAAGGCCGTATGGACGAGCTGACCATCATCGCCGAGGCGCGGCCCGAAAGCTGGGACGGCCGCGGGCTCGTCGAGCACGCCGAGCGGATCTCGACCCACATCAAGAACACCATTGGCGTCACGGCGAAGGTGCAGGCGGTCGCGCCGGCCACGCTGGAGCGGTCGCTCGGAAAGGCCAAGCGGGTCTACGACAAGCGGCCGAAGGACTAGCCTCGACCCTCATGGTGAGGAGCGCGTCAGCGCCGTGTAGCGGACGATGCCTCGTATCGCCGCGAGAACCACGAGACCGGCTGCTGCGAGGCGGCCTTCATCCTTCGAGACACCTGCTTCGCAGGCTCCTCAGGATGAGGGGGCAGGTTGACTTGAGTCTCCGCAAGGGCGACAAGGCCCGCGAGAAATCGTGGGTCTTTTGATGTCACCAGCCGATACCAACGCCGTCGAAGCGCGCTGCGTGCGCCTCAATGCCAAGGCTGAGACCGCCGCCGCGCTGGCGCCGGTCGTCGAACGGCACATGCTCACGCGCGGTCCAAACGATCTCCTGATCGAGGTCAAGGCCGCCGCCGTCAATCCGTCCGACGTGAAGGCCGCGACCGGGCTGATGCCCTATGCCGTGTTCCCGCGTACGCCCGGCCGCGACTATGCCGGCGTGGTCATCGATGGCCCGGCCGGCACGGTCGGCCGCGAGGTGTTCGGTTCCTCCGGCGATCTCGGCATCCGCCGCGACGGCACCCATGCCACCCATCTCGTCGTCGAGACGGATGCAGTGGTGGAGAGGCCGAAGACCGTCTCCTGGGAGGAGGCGGCCGGCATCGGTGTGCCCTTCGTCACCGCCATGGAGGGCTTTCGTCGCGCCGGTGTGCCGAGGACCGGCGAGACCGTGCTGGTGTTTGGCGTCAACGGCAAGGTCGGCCAGGCCGCGGTGCAGATCGCGACTTGGCAGGGCGCGCGCGTCATCGGCGTGGTGCGCAAGGCCGAAGCCTATGAAGGCCATACCAACGCAGCCATCGAGGTGATCGATGCCTCCGCAACCGATGTCGCGGCGCGCGTGCGCGATGTGACCGGCGGCAAGGGCGTCGACCTCGTCTTCAACACCGTCGGCGATCCCTATTTTCAGGCCGCGCACAAGTCGCTCGCACTTCGTGGCCGCCAGATCCTGATTGCCGCGATCGACCGCATCGTGCAGTTCAACATCCTCGAATTCTACCGGGGACAGCACACTTATGTGGGCATCGATACGCTCGGCCTCTCGTCGGCGGCAACCGGCGCGGTGCTGCGCGACCTGGGCCCCGGCTTTGCGAGCGGCCACTTGAAGCCGTTCCCGATCAGGGCGAGTGCGATCTATCCGCTGGAGCGCGCCAAGGAGGCGTATGTCGCCGTCGCCGGCTCCTCGCGCGATCGCGTGATCCTGAAGCCGTAGTCATGGAATCGTCCGCGCAAGTCGTCATCCTCGCCGGCCTCGCCATCGGCCTGATCTACGGCGCCGTCGGCCTGCTCAGTGGCTTCTGCCTGATGAGCAGCATGCGCGGCTGGCTCGCGGAGGGAGACGGGCGGCTGGTGCGCACCTATGCGCTGGCGATCGCCGTCGCGATTGCGGCGAGCCAGCTTCTTGCCGGCAGCGGCACGATCGATCTCGGCAAGTCGATCTATCTGCAGCAGACGTTTTCGGCGCCGGTGCTGTTCCTCGGCGGCCTGTTGTTCGGTTACGGCATGGTGCTGTCGAACGGCTGCGGCTCGCGTGCGCTGGTGCTGCTCGGCCGCGGCAATCTCCGCTCCTTCGTCGTCGTGATCGTGCTCGCCATCGCCGCACAGATGACGCTCAAGGGCCTGATCGCGCCGGCGCGCATCGCGCTCGTTCAAGCCTCGCAGGGCACGGTGAACGCGAACTCGCTGCCGTCCCTGCTGGCAACGCTTGGCCTTGGCGAAGCCGTCTCGCGCACGCTGGCCGCAGCCGCGATCGCTGTCGCCCTGATCCTTTTTGCATTCGCTCACGCCAGTTTCCGGCGCTCGCCGGGCCAGATCGCGGCCGGCATCATCGTCGGCCTCCTCGTTGCCGGCGGCTGGTTCGTCACAGGTTACCTCGGTGCCGATGATTTCAACCCGGTACCGGTCACCTCGCTCACCTTCATCGCGCCGATTGCGGACGCGCTGCAATACGCCATGCTCTCGACCGGCCTGACGCCGAACTTCGGCATCGCGACGGTCGCCGGCGTGTTCGCAGGTAGCCTCGTGACGGCACTGGCCACGGGTCGTTTCAAGCTCGAAGGCTATTCCTCGCCGCGCCACATGCTGCGCTCGGCCAGCGGCGCAGCGCTGATGGGTATCGGCGGCGTGATGGCGTTCGGCTGCTCGATCGGGCAGGGGCTCACCGGCCTGTCCACCCTCGCACTGGCGTCATTCGTCGCGGTCGCCGGTATCCTGCTCGGCACTGCTGCGGGCTTGCGCGGTGCGCTGCGCGTTCAGCCTCTCGCAGTCGCCTGACCGCGCAGTGGCCGGTCGGTCAGAGTGGCGAGGCCGATGCCCGCGACGATCAGCGCTGCCGCGACGGCAAGGCTGATGTCGATGGGTTCGCCCAGGAGGGCCGCAGCACTGGCGATGCCGACGATCGGCGTCCCCGTGGTGCCCAGCGACGTCGTCAAGGCCGAGATGCTCTTGTTGACCATCGACATCGCCCAATAGGCCAGCGCCGTCCCGATCAGGCCTGAATAGAGGAACAGCAGCACGAGCCGCCACGACCATTCGGCGTGCGGCAGGCCGTCCGCAATCGTCGCCGCGACTGATAGCACCACCGTTGCCACGAGCACCTGCCAGATCAGGAGTTGGAGCGGGGACGCGATCCAGCGATGCGAGCGCAGATAGATGATGTTCGCGGCCCAGCAGATGGCGGCCAGGATCACCATGCCGGCGCCGAGCACGACGTTGACGTTGGTCCAATCGATCGAGGATGGATTCAGGATCACGGCAAGTCCGGCCAGGCCCAGCAACGCGCCGCCGAGCTTCGGCGCGGTCAGCGTGTCCTTGCCGAGCAGGGGCGCGGCGAGCGCCACCCAGAGCGGCGTCGTGTAGCCGAGCACGACGCCCTTGCTGGCGGGAATGAAGCGCAAGCCCGCGGCCGCCAACGTCGAGAATAGCGTCATGTGCAGCAGCGACACGCTCAGGATCACGGGGACGTCGTGTCGCTCCGGAATGACCAGATTATTGCTTGCGCGCAGAATCACGAACAGACCGATGAGCGCGATCCAGCTCCTGATTGCCGCGCTCCACAGCGGCGGCACTAACTGCACCAGCTGCTTCGTTACCGACCAGTTCACGCCCCAGGCCAAAACGACGATGACGAACAGGCCTACGGCCGCGCGGGGTGACAGGGAGGTGTTCATTGCAAGATCCTTGAAGCGGCGTAGTCCGACAGATAGCATCGCAATTGGCACTCAAAAAAGTGCCAGATTTGAAAGAATCAAAGTGCCAGTTCTAGAGACGATGATTTCCGGGCTGATCGTGCTGGAGCGATCCAGCGAGGAAGGGCTGGTGGCGCAATTGACGAGCCAGCTCAGGCGCCTGATTGCAAGCGGGCGGCTCGGCAAGGGTCGTGCGCTGCCGTCGAGCCGCCGGCTCGCGAGCGATCTCGGCGTGTCGCGCAATACCGTCAGTTTCGCGTTCGAGCAGCTCGCCGCCGAGGGTTACCTGGAGATGTCCCACGGCAGGCGTCCGGTAGTGATGGTCGAGGGTGGCGAACGCATCGAACGCACAGGCGTTGCAACATCGCGTGTGCAACCCCGGCTCTCGCCCTGGGCCTCGAGGCTGCGCGAGACGGATTGGCCGATGTCCTATCTCGCGCGGTTGCGACCCCTGAGGCCCGGCCACGCCGATGCCCGGGAGTTTCCGAACGAGATCTGGGCGCGCTGCCTGCGCCGCAGCGCCGTGCGCGCTGCGAAACGCGAGCTCGGACCGATCAACCGGCCGCGTCTGCGCGAGGCGTTGGCGCACTACCTCGCGAGCAACAGGGGCGTGCGCGCGGCGTCAGAGCAGATCTTGATCCTGCCGAGCGCGCAGGCGGCGCTGACCTTGATTGCAGCCACCCTCATCACGCCCGGAGATGAGGTCTGGGTCGAGGATCCCGGCTATCCCGGCGCTGCGGCCGCCTTCCGCGCCTCCGGCGCGCGCGTGGTTGGCCTGGGGGCTGGACGAGCAGGGCATGCAGCGGGTGACCGGAATGGCCGCGCCAAAGCTCATCTTCATGACGCCGTCGCACCAGCACCCGACGGGGCGTTTGATGTCGCTTGCCCGCCGCACCGAATTTCTCACCGCAAGCCGGCCGGGCAAGACTTGGATCATCGAAGACGATTACGACGGCGAATTCCACTATGACAGCCGGCCGGTGCCGTCCTTGCAAGGGCTCGATGCCCATGGCCGCGTGTTCTATGTCGGTACCTTTTCAAAGGCGATGACCTCGGACATCCGGCTCGGCTACCTCGTTGCACCGCCGGCCCTGCGCGATACGCTGGAGATCGCGCAGCGGCACATGGGGTCGATCGCGGCCAGCCATATCCAGGAAGCACTGGCCGAGTTCATCGCCGATGGGCATTTTCTCGCGCATCTCCGGCGGATGCGCCGTCTCTATCATGCGCGCCGCGATCATCTCGTCAGCGAGATGGAACGCCGTCTGGGCGATGTTCTCGAGGCGGAGGTGCCCTCGGGCGGTATTCAGCTCGTTGCGCGCCTCAAGCGCGGCAGCACGGACCGGGCGGCGGTCAAACGGCTGGTCGCGGCCGGAGTCGAGACGCGGGCGCTATCGAGCCTGTCGCTCGGCCAGCCGCGCGATCACGGCCTGCTGCTCGGCTTTGCGGCATGGCGCGAGAACGAGATCAGCGCGGCCGTGCGAACGATGACGTCCTGCTTCTAGAGCGATACCTCAATCCGCGGCCTTCGTCACGATGCGGATCTCCGAGGTCAGCGTTCGGTGTACCGGACACTTGTCGGCGATCTCCATCAGCTTCTTGCGCTGTTCGGCATCGAGCGTGCCTTCCATCGCGATCACGCGATCGATCTGGTCGAGCATGCCCTCGCGCGTCTCGCACTCCGCGCAATCCTTGGCGTAGATCTTCGAATGCTTCAGCGTGACGGTGACGCGGTCGAGCGGCAGCGACTTGCGGTCGGCATAGAGCCGCATCGTCATGGAGGTGCAGGCGCCAAGGCCGGCGAGCAGGAAATCATAGGGTCCGGGGCCGGCATCCTCGCCGCCGACGGCAACCGGCTCGTCCGCGACCAGGCGATGCGGCCCGACCGAGACGATCTGGTTGAACTTGCTCTTGCGCGTCTCCTGCACCACGACCTGGCGCGGCGCCTCGGCGAGATCCATCGCCCTTGCCGGCTTTGCCGTCTCGATGTAGCGGCTCGCCCAGGCTGTGATCACGTCGGCTACATAGAGCGCGTCTGCAGGCTTCGTGAGCAGATGATCGGCGTGGTCGAGCGAGATGAAGCTCTTGGGATGTTTTGCCGCGACGAAGATCTTGGTCGCATTTTCGATACCGACAGTGTCGTCGACCGGCGAATGCATCACCAGGAGCGCCTTGTGCAGGCCGGTGACGTCCTTCATCAGTTCGTGCTCGACGATGTCGTCGAGGAATTCGCGCTTGATCCGAAACGGACGTCCCGCGAGGGACACTTCAAGCTCGCCTTGCGAGCGGATTGTTTCGACATGTTCTTTGAAGAGCCCGGTGACGTGCGCCGGATCGGACGGCGCCGCGATGGTCGCGACCGCCTTCGCCTCTGGAACCTTCTCGGCCGCAGCAAGGATCGCGGCGCCGCCGAGGCTGTGTCCGATCAGGATCGACGGCGCCTTGCGGACTTTGCGCAAGTGGTCGGCGGCGTGGACGAGATCGGCGACGTTGGAAGAGAACGTCGAATTGGCGAAGTCGCCCTCGCTGGAGCCGAGTCCGGTGAAGTCGAAGCGGAGTACCGCGATGCCTTTGGCCGCGAGCGCCACCGCGATGCGCTTGGCGGCCAGCGTATCCTTGCCGCAGGTGAAGCAATGCGCGAACAACGCGTAGGCCGCCGGCTCGCCGTCCGGCAACTCCAACGCCGCTGCAAGCTGATGACCGCCTTCGCCCTGGAATTGAAAGCGTTCCGTAGCCATGGGCTTTCCCCGTTCTGCTTGAAATCTAGTCGCCCGAATAGCGCTGTTCGGCCCAGGGATCGCCGCGGTTATGGTAACCGCGGACTTCCCAGAAACCCCGCGCATCCTCGGTCAGGAATTCGATGGCCTGGAGCCATTTGGCGCTCTTCCAGAAATAGAGATGCGGCACGACCAGCCGTACCGGACCGCCGTGCTCGTTCGTCAGCGGCTGGCCCGACCAGCTATGGGCGAGCAAAGCGTCTTCCGCGGCAAAATCTTCCAGCGCGAGATTGGTGGTGTAACCGTCATAGGAATGCAGCACCACGAAGCGCGCATCGTCGCGGGGCTGGCAGATCGCGAGCAACGCGCGCGTTGCGAGGCCCTCCCACTGATTGTCATAGCGCGACCAGGTCGTCACGCAGTGGATGTCGGAGGTGAATTGCGCCTGCTTCTGCGCGCTAAACTCCGCAAAGCTCCAGAACAGCGGATTGTCGATCGCACCATAGACGTCGAGCCGCCAGCGCTCGCGCGAGATCTCGGGTGAAAGGCCAAGATCCAGCACCGGCCAGTCCTTGGTGAGGTGCTGGCCGGGCGGCAGCCGATGATCCTCCAGGCGCGTGATCCTGCCGGTGAGGAAGCGGCCCTCGCGCGCCCATTTCTC
The DNA here is from genome assembly GCF_029909975.1 of Bradyrhizobium sp. ISRA430. Lineage (NCBI taxonomy): Bacteria > Pseudomonadati > Pseudomonadota > Alphaproteobacteria > Hyphomicrobiales > Nitrobacteraceae > Bradyrhizobium > Bradyrhizobium sp. ISRA430. The sequence continues at coordinate 2,563,088 of NZ_CP094516.1, read as the reverse complement.
CTTGGTGCGCGTCAGCTTGCTGTCGGGCGGTGGCTCGTTCTCGTCGGCCATTGGCTACTCGTGGCGATGCATCGCGGACGCATGCTTGGTGTCGCGCATCGTAGCATAGATGATCAGCGAGATGCAGATGATGCCGCTGAGGTAGAAGTAGAACCATTCCTCGCGCCCGACGCTCTTGAAGTAGAGTGCGATCGCAGGTGCCGTGCCGCCGAAGAGCGAGACGGTGATCGCATAGGGCAGGCCGACGCCCAGAGCGCGGACATTGGTCGGGAACAGCTCGGCCTTCACCACCGCATTGATCGAGGTGTAGCCGGCCACGAACAGCCAGGCGGCGCAGATCAGGACGAACGCGACGAACGGCGATTTGGTCTCTTTCAGCGTCATCAGCAGCGGCACGGTCGAGAGCGTGCCCGCGATGCCGAAGAAGATCAGGAGCGGCTTGCGCCCGATCTTGTCCGAGATCGCGCCATAGATCGGCTGCAGGATGGTCGCGAAGATCAGCGTGCCGAAGATCACGAAGGTGGTCTGGTCCTCGGTCAGCCCGACCGAGAGCTTGACGAAGGTCTGCATGTAGGTGGTGAAGGTATAGAACGCTGCGGTGCCGCCGGCGGTGAGGCCCATCACCAATAGCAGCTCGCGCGGATATCTCAGCAGGTTGGTGATCGAGCCGGTCGGCTTGACCACCTTCTTGGCTTCTTCGAACGCTTCGGTCTCATGCAGGCTGCGCCGCATCACCGCGGCGAAGATCGCCAGCATCGCGCCGATCGCAAACGGGATGCGCCAGCCCCAGCCCTTCAGCTCTTCCGGCGTGAGGAAGACCTTTTGCAGGAGCAAGAGCACGATGATCGCGGTGAGCTGGCCGCCGATCAGGGTGACGTACTGAAAGCTTGAATAAAAGCCGCGGTACCGGGGGTCGGCGACCTCGCTCAAGTAAGTCGCGCTGGCGCCGTACTCGCCGCCGAGGCTCAGGCCCTCGATCACGCGGGCCAGCGCCAGGATCGCGGGCGCGGCGAAGCCGATCGTGGCGTAGGTCGGCGTCACCGCGATGATCAGCGAGCCGAAGCACATGAAGACGACCGACAGCGTCAGCGAAATGCGCCGGCCGAAATGATCAGCGAGATAGCCGAAGAACCAGCCGCCCAAGGGGCGCATCAGGAAGGTCGCGGCGAACACGACCGCGGCGTTCAATTGTTGGACAACGGGATCGTTGCCGGGGAAGAAAGCCGGAGCGAAATAGAGAGCGAACGCCGTATAGGCGTAAAAATCATACCATTCGACGAGATTGCCGACGGAGCCGATGAAGATCGCCTTGATCCGCCGCTTGGCATCGGCGACGTCAAAATGCTCGGAGGCCGGTTTGATTGCTTGCTCTGTCATATCCGGCCTCTCCGCTCTGGTTTTGGAGAGGCCTACATCGCCTTTCCAAGCAGAAATGGCAACTGGCGGGGGCCTCTCACGGTGCCCTGCGACCAAGTCACGGTGCCTGCCGGGTCGAGCCGGAAATCCGGAATCCGCTTCAGCCACTCCTCCAGCGCGACCTGCATCTCCATCCGCGCCAGGTTGGAACCGACACAGCGGTGTATGCCGAGGCCGAAGGCGGCGTGGCGGTTTTCCCGCCGGTCGATCACAACTTTGTCAGCGTCCGGAAACATCTTGGGATCGCGGTTGGCTGCCGGGAAGGACAGCAGCACCATGTTGCCCGGCTTGACCGGGCAGCCCGAGACCGTCCTCTCCTTGACCACCTCGCGTGCCATCGTCACCGGGGAATAAGCGCGCAAGAATTCTTCGACGGCCGTCGGCATCAGCTTGGGTTCGGCGATCAGGCGCTCGCGGTCGGCCGGCGTGCGGGCGAGATGCCAGAGCGAGGAACCGATCGCGCTCCAGGTGGTATCGATGCCGGCGATCAGGAGCAGCCGCAGCGAGCCCAGTACGTGCGCTTCCTCCAGCGGCTGGCCGTCCTTGTTCCTGGCATTCATCAGATAGGAGATGAGATCGTCGGTCGGGTGCTTCCTGCGCTGCTCGATATGCGCCCTGAAATAGTCGCTCATCTCGTGGACGGCCTGGAGCAGCAGGTTCTCGTCCTTGATGCCGAGCTCCAGGATCATGTGGATCCAGTTGATGAAGAGGTCGCTGTCGCTTTCGGGAATGCCGAGCATATGCGCGATCGCACGCACCGGAATGTGCTTGGTGTAGCGTGCCGCCGCATCCACCTTTTTCTCGCCGATGAAGCCGTCGATCAGTTCATTGCAGATCGCGCGGACCCGCGGCTCGAGCTTCTTCATCGCGTCGGGCGTGAACGGCGGAAGCAGCAATTGCTTGGCCGGTTTGTGCGCGGGCGGATCGGAGGTGATCGGCGGGGCGGCGTTCTGGGTCACCTCGGGCCGCACGTCGCGCACGATGATGCGGCGCGAGGAGAAATGCTCTGGATCGTTGGCGATCTCGCGCACCGCTTCATAGGTCGTCGGCAGGTAGCAGCCGAGGAAGCGTCTGGTGTGCACGACCGGGCTTGCGGCGCGCAGCTCGTCCCAGATCGGGAAGGGATCTTCCGTCCATTGCGGATCGGTGTGGTCGAAATCGTTGAGCCAGTCGGTGACGGGCGGATGGACAACGGGTTGGCTGACGTCGGACATCTCAGGGAATCCTCGAAGCTGGTGTTCGCTGAAGGCACGCGCGTCGTGAAAGGCGCGCTATTCCTTGATTACGTCGATCGCGATTTCCGGGCAGTTGGATCTGGCAAGCCAGGCCTTGTCTTCCAGCCCGGCCGGCACGGTGCCGTCCCCGGCCTCGCGGGCGTTGCCGTATTCATCGAGCTCGAACAGTTCCGGCGCCAGTGCCTTGCAGCGGGCGTGGCCCTGGCATTTGTCCGGATCAACGTGAACCTTGAGTCGCTCTGCCATTGGCGTCCTCGGTCGTATGCGCGGGCCTGGAAGGCCGGACGCGTTTCCCCATGTTCGATTTATCGGCGCCCTTCGCCGATCTAAGTTATAGTATATTACATTCGCGGTGGGCTTCCCCTGTCAAGCGCAAACTTATAGGTTTCGCGTCAACATGCCGTCACAACTCGTCCGCAAGCCGCAGAACACCTATCATCACGGCGATCTCCGCGACGCTCTGATCAAGGCCGCCTTGCGCGAAGCGGAGCAGGCCGGAGCCGAGGCGATCAGCATCAAGGCGCTGGCGAAAGAGCTCGGCGTCTCGCAGCCGGCACCGTACCGGCATTTCGCCGACCGCGAGGCGCTGCTCGCGGCGGTGACGACTGAGGCGTTCCGGCAATTCACCGCCGTGCTGCGCGCGGCGATGGCGAAGCCGTCTAAGCAGTCGAAACTATCCCGGCTGGCCCAGGCGACGCTCGATTTCGGCCTCCGCCGCAACGGCATCTATCGTCTGATGTTCGCATCGCGCACAGTGTCATGCGCGGCCAAGGGCAGCGAGCTGCATGAGGCCACGCGCGAGACCTTCGCACTCGTGATCGAAGCTCTGGATGCACCGGCTGTGGGTTACTTGCGCGAGCGGCAGGCGCTCAAGATCTGGGCGGCGCTGCACGGCGTAGTGATGCTGGCCGAGCAGGGCCTGTTCACCGGGGAGGCGGCGCATGCCACGCGTGAAGAACTCGTCGAGGATTTCGTCAACGAGACGAAGACTGCGCTTGCGGCCGCGATCAAGGACGCGCGGCGCCGGAACAAGGCCAGCGCTTAAGCCTTCGCGCCAAGCAGCGTCATCAGCTTCTCGACCGCGCTGTCCGGTGTGGTCACGACGGGCCGCCCGGTTGCCTCCGCGACCAGCGGCGCCGTGGCGGCGATGCTGAACTGCGCGAGCGCGACGACGTCGCAGTCGCGCAAGTCCCGCGAAGCCTGAGCGATCAGCCGGTCATGCTCGGCGCGGTCGCCGCGGTCGAGCGCGGCCAGCGCGCCCTCGGCGAGCTTCGGTACGACCTGGACCGAGGCCGGAAACTCCGGCGGCATCGAGACCAGCGTTGGCGGGAAGGTCGAGAGCAGGCCGATCCGCCTGCCCATCGTCACGGCTCGCTCGATCATCGCCTCGTTGGGCTTGAGCACCGGCATCGGTGCATGCGCGCGCGCCACCGCCTCGATGCAGGGACCGAAGGCCGAGCAAGTGAACAGGATCGCGTTTGCCCCCGTCGCCACCGCATAATCGCCGAGCGCGAGGAAGCGCTCGGTCATGGCGTCGCTGAGCTCGCCGTCGTGCGCCAGGTCTGCCGAAAGGCTGTCATCGAGCAGGTTCATCAGCCGCGCCTGCGGCCAGGCCTTTGCGAACGCAGCCTCGATCGGCGCGATGGAATGCTTGAGGGCGTGGATGAGGGCGATGCGAGGAGGCGTCGTCATTGAACCTTGTTACCTGGCGAAGGTATCGCGCCCCGGACGCAGCGCAATGCGCAGTATTGCGCTGCTGAGCCGGGACTCATTCGTGGCCACTAGGTCCCGGCTCAGCGCAGCAGCGTTACACGCTGCAGCGCGTCCGGGGACACACGCGAGTGTCTACTTGAACGGGATGGCGTACATCAAACCGCCCTTGCTCCAGAGCCCGTTGAGGCCGCGCTCGAGCTTGAGCGGGCTCGCCTTGCCGACGTTGCGGTCATAGATCTCGCCGTAATTGCCACCGGCCTTGATCGCCGCGACCAGCCACTTGTTATCGAGCCCCAGTCGCGAGCCGAGGTCGCCGGAAGCGCCGAGCAGGCGCTGGATCGCGGGCGTGCTCGACTTCGTCATCTCCTCCACATTGGCCTGCATCACGCCGAGTTCCTCGGCCTCGATCAGTCCGTAATGCAGCCAGGTGATGATATCGCTCCAGACCTCGTCGCCGTTGCGGGTGAAGGGCCCGAGCGGCTCCTTGCTGATGGTCTGCGGCAGCACGACGTAGTCGGCCGGGTTTGGCGCTGCTGTGGTCACCGCGCCGGCGAGCGCGGAAGCGTCCTGGGTCATGGCATCGCAGCGGCCGCCGAAGAAGGTCTGGTACATGGTGTCGACGCGATCGAACACCAAGGGCTTCCAGTCGATGCCGTTGGCGCGGCCGTAGTCGCCGAGCGTGACCTCATGGGTGGTGCCTTGCGCGACGCAGACGGTAGCGCCCTTCAGATCCTTGAGCTCCTTCACGCCGAGATCCTTCTTCACGACAAAACCCTGGCCGTCGTAGAAGTTGATCGGGCCCTGGCGGAGGCCGAGCGTGACGCCGCGCAAATAGGTCTGCGTCGAGTTGCGGTAGAGCACGTCGATCTCGCCCGATTGCAGTGCGGTGAAGCGGTTCTGCGCGGTCAGCGCGACGTAGCGTACCTTGTTGGGATCGCCGAGCACGCCGGCCGCGAGCGCGCGGCAATAGTCGACGTCGAGGCCCTTGAAGTTGCCTTGCGAGTCCGGCGCGGAGAAGCCGGCAAACCCGGTGCTGACGCCGCACACCAGCGTGCCGCGGCTCTTCACCGTATCCAGCGTCGCGGCCGACGCCATCGCCGTCGATGCCACGAAAACACCTGCCGCGATAACCACTTTCCTCATCATACTAGTCTCCCCTCAGTGATTGACATTACGCAACACGTTGTCGACGGCCGTGCCGAGCTTGTCGACGATCAGGTCGATCTCCTCCGCGGAGGCGATATAGGGCGGGGCCAGCAACACATGGTCGCCGCGAACACCATCCACGGTGCCGCCGCCGGGATAGCAGCCGAGCCCGTTGGCAAAAGCCTCGGCCTTGATCTTCTGGTGCAGCTTGAGCGCGGGATCGAACGAGGTGCGGCTGGCGCGATCGGCGACGAGCTCGATTGCCCAGAACAGGCCCCGGCCTCTGATATCGCCGACATGGCGGTGATTTCCGAAGCGCTCGATGAGGCGCTGCTCGAGCTGCTTGCCACGCTCCTTCACCCGGTCGAGCAGGCGATCCTCGCGGATCACCTCCTGCACCGCGAGCGCGGCCGCGCAGGCGAGGGGATGGGCGAGGTAGGTATGGCCGTGCTGGAAAGCGCCGCTTCCCGCGCGAATCGTCTCGATGATCTTGCCGCTCGCGAGCATCGCGCCGATCGGCTGATAGCCGCCGCCGAGCCCCTTTGCGATCGCCTGGATGTCGGGTGCGATGCCCTCCTGCTCCCAGGCATGCGTGGTGCCGGTGCGGCCCATGCCACTCATAACCTCGTCTAGGATGAGCAGCGCGCCGTGCCGCTCGCAGATCTCGCGCACCGCCCTGAAGTAGCCGTCCGGTGCCGTCACGGCGCCCGCAGTGGCGCCGACGACGGGCTCGGCGAGAAACGCCGCGACGGTGTCGGGGCCGAGCCGCTGAAATTCGGCCTCTAACTCGGCGGCAAGCCGCGCCACGAATTGGGCATCCGACTCGCCGTCGTGCTTCTCGTGATAGGCGAAGGCCGGCGCCACATGGCTGAACGCGGCCGAGAGCAGCGGCGCATAGGGCGCGCGGCGCCAGGCATTGCCGCCGGCGGCGAGCGCACCGAGCGTGTTGCCGTGATAGCTCTGCCGGCGCGCGATGAAATGCTGCCGCTGCGGCTCGCCACGCTCGATGAAGTATTGCCGCGCAAGCTTGATGCTGGCTTCGATTGCCTCCGATCCGCCGCTGACGAAATAGGCGTAGGCGAGGCCGCCGGGCTCATGGCCGACGAGCATCTCGGCCAGCGCTTCCGCCGGCTCGGACGAGAAGAACGCCGTGTGGGCATAGGCCAAGGTCGAGGTCTGCTTAGCTATCGCCGCAATCACGCGTGGATGCTGGTGGCCGAGGCAGGAAACGGCTGCGCCGCCGGAAGCGTCGATCACGCGCCGGCCGTCCTCGGCAAAGAGATAGACGCCTTCGCCGCCGATCGCCTTGGGTGGCGTTTCGCGCAACGAACGGTGCAGCACGCGGCTGGTGCGAACGGCCATGGTCAACCTTTCTCTGAGACGTAGGTGGAGGCTGCGGCAAGCCGCGCCTCGGTGTCCTCAAGGCGTTTCTTCGCGGTCATGCCGCCGAGCGAGAACGTCACCGCCGCCAGCGATTGTGCGATTGCGATGGCGCCGGTGAGGCTCGGAAAGAAGCCGGGCGGCGAAGCCGCTTCGAACAGCAGCACCTGATCGGCGCCCTCGGCCATTGGCGCCGACACGCTATCGGCGATCGCTATCAGCGTCGCACCGGCACGGTAGGCGGCCCGTGCGACACGGACGCTCGCGTGGGTATAGGGCATGAAGCCGATGACGATGACGGCTTCGCCGGGGCGGAAGGCGCCGAGATCGAGGTCATCGGGCCCGGAGCCGCCGACGATCTGCACCTGATCGGGTCGGAACAGCCGTAGCTCGTAGTTGAGCAGTTCCGCGACACTGCGGCAGCTACGATAGCCCGCGATCCAGATCCGCTTTGCGCTGTGGAGCGCGCGGGCGGCATCCGCGATCGATTGAGCCGGGATCCGCGGAAGACCGGCGGCCTCTGCCTTCAGTTTGTCGGTGACGAGCGTGACATCGGCGTTGGGGCCATGGCGACGACTTTTGGCGCGTCCGGAGAAGGGGGAGGTCTGCGACGGCCGCCGGGCCTCCGTCAGCGCTGCGCGCAACTCCTCCCAGCCGGAATAGCCGATCGCCTTGGCAAGACGCGTGAATGCGGCGGGATCGGCGCCGGCTTCCGCCGCGAGATCGCGCATCGAACGGGTGGTGGCGTCGTAATCATTGGCCGCCACGAAACGCCCGACCTCCTGCAATCGCAGGGGGAGCGATGGCAATGCGCTGCAGAGTTCGCTCAAGGGCGAGGATTTCGCGGGCTCGACCATGAAACATTTGTTGCACGAATTGCAGATTGGTGCAACAGTTGACGTACGCTGCCGGAAATCGCCGCCTCTGACGAAGGATTTTTGTGCTGTGACCACCGATCATCCCAGACCGCCGCCGCGCCGCAGTTTTTTCGGCGCATGGGGACGCCGAGAGCTCAAGGGCCTATTCTGGCAGCTTCTTGTCGTCGGGATCGCGGTCGCGGTCATCGCCTTCCTCTGGTCCAACACCGTCACCAACCTCTCGGCCCGCCGTATCTCGACCGGCTTTGCCTTTCTCGGCCGCGAGGCCGGCATGCCCATCGCAGACAGCCTGCTCTCGTACAGTCCGAGGGACACCTACTTCTGGGCCTTCGTCGTTGGCGTCGCCAACACCTTGCGCGTTGCCGTCATCGGAATCGTGCTCGCGACCATCTTGGGTACGCTGATCGGCATCTCGCGGCTGTCGGCCAACTGGCTGTTGTCGCGGCTCGCCGCCGTTTATGTCGAAGTGCTGCGCGACATCCCGCTGCTGCTTCAGCTTCTGTTCTGGTACGTGCTGATGCAGGCACTGCCGGCCGCGCGCTTGGCGTGGCGGCCGGTCGACGGTGTGTTCCTGTCCAATCGCGGCCTCATCCTGCCGTCGATCCCGATCGGGATGCCCCAGCTTTGGGTACTCGGCACGGCCTTGCTGGGCCTTGCCGCGTTCTATGTCATCCGGCGGGCGTTGATCGCGCAGCAGATGCGTGACGGCAAGCCGCGCAAGGCGTGGCCGATTGCCCTCGGCCTCATCGTTGTGCTGCCGGCGCTGGTGTCCGTGCTGCTTGGCGTGTCCTGGAAAATTGAATGGCCGGAGCTGCGCGGCTTCAATTTCGTCGGCGGGCTCACGCTCGCGCCGGAATATTTTGCACTGCTGATCGCGCTCATCACCTACACCTCGGCCTTCATCGCCGAGATCGTGCGTAGCGGCATTCAGTCGGTACCGCGCGGCCAGTGGGACGCCGCCAATGCGCTCGGCCTGCGCCGCAGCTTCATGCTGCGGCAGATCATCCTGCCGCAGGCGCTGCGCGTGATCGTGCCGCCGATGACGAGCCAGTATCTCAATCTCACCAAAAACTCTTCGCTCGCGGTCGCGATCGGCTACCAGGATGTGGTCTCGATCGCGAACACCACGCTGAACCAGACCGGGCAGGCGATCGAGGCGATCGCGCTGATCATGGCGGTGTTTTTGACGATCAGCCTCGGCATCAGCTTCTTCATGAATTGGTACAACGCGCGTATCGCGCTGGTGGAGCGCTGATCATGACGGTGATCACCGACGTTCCGGACGCACCGCGCGCCGCACGCCGCCCGCAAACGGGTAACCCGGTGCTGCGCTGGCTCCGCGCAAATCTGTTTTCGTCGATTCCAAACTCCATCATTTCGCTGGTGCTGCTGGCCGTGCTCGCCAAGGGTATCTTCAGCTTCGTGCAATGGGGCATCGCCAACGCCGTCTGGCTGACGCCGGCAAACGATTCCAGCGCCTGTCGCGCAGCCCGCGGTATCGGCGCGTGCTGGGCGATCATCCCCGAGAAATACCGCTTCATCCTGTTCGGCACCTATCCGTTCGACGAGCAGTGGCGGCCGGCGCTGTCGGTGCTCTTGTTCATCGCGCTGTTCTATCTCTCCACGCGCCGCGCCTGGTGGCGCCGCGAACTGATCTATATCTGGGTCGGCGCGCTGGCCTTGATCAGCGTACTGATGTGGGGCGGTGTGTTCGGGCTCAGCTTCGTCTCGCAGGACCGTTGGGGCGGGCTGCCGGTGACGCTGATCCTCGCTACCTTCGGTCTCGCCTTCGGCTTTCCGCTCGGCATCCTCGTCGCGCTCGGCCGGCGTTCAAAGCTGCCGGCGATTCGTTCGCTGAGTGTGCTCTATGTCGAACTGATCCGTGGCGTGCCGCTGGTGAGCCTGCTGTTCATGGCGAGCGTGATGTTTCCGCTGTTCATGCCAAGCGGCTTCAATATCGACAAGCTATTGCGCGCGCAGATAGCGATCATCCTGTTTGCAGGTGCTTATCTCGCCGAAGTCATCCGCGGCGGCCTCCAGGCCGTGCCGCGTGGGCAATATGAGGCCGCCGATGCGCTCGGACTATCCTACTGGCGCAAGAACCGACTGATCATCCTGCCGCAGGCGATCCGCCACGTCATTCCGCCGCTGGTGAATACCTTCATCGCGTTCTTCAAGGATACGAGCCTCGTCCTCATCATCGGCATCTTCGATCTGCTCACGACGGCCAAGACCGCGATCATCGATCCCGCTTGGCAGCAGTTCTCGGTCGAGGTCTACATCTTCGTCGCCGCGATCTACTTTGCGTTCTGCTTTGCCATGTCGCGCTACAGCCGCAGCCTGGAGGCGACGCGCGGGAGGTGACGTCTCCCTCGTGTCCCGGACAAGGTGCAGCGCGTCAGCGCTGCGCCGCAGAGCCGGGACCCAGAGGATGCACAGTGGATTGTTGATGAATGGGCCCTGGCTCTGCAGCGCACCGCTGAAGAAGCGCTGCGCTGCGTCCGGGGCACGAGAGAAGTTACTTCTTCACCCTTGGATCGATCGGCGTCGTCTCGCGCAGATCCAGAATATCCTCCAGCGCCTTTGCACCCGCTAGCACCTGCGCGTCGGCACGAGGCGCGCCGACAATCTGGATGCCAACCGGCAGGCCCGAGGCGGTGAACCCGCAGGGCAGCGACAGCGACGGACAGCAGGCGAGCGTGACGGCGTAGACGATGCCGAGCCATTCGACATAGTTGTCAAACCTCTTGCCTGCGCATTCGGCGACATAGCGGTTTTCGACCGGGAAGGGCGGCACGATCGTCGTCGGCACCAGCAGCAGATCGTAGGTCTTGAAGAATTCGATCGCGCGCGCGGTCATTCCGACGCGCTGCGCCTCGGCGCGTTCGAGTTGCTCGACCGTGAGCTTGAGGCCTTCCTCGATGTTCCAGATCACCTCGGGCTTGAGGAGATCGCGCTTGGTCCGCAACAATTGCGCCTTGCTGATCGCGAAATCGAACGCGCGCAGCACATGGAAGCATTCATGCGCATCGCGCCAGTCCGGATGAGCCTCCTCGACCGTGGCGCCGGCCTCAGTGAAGCGTTCCGCCGCCTTGCGCGTGATCGCCTTGATCTCGGGGTCGACCGGCGTGATGCCGAGATCGGGTGAATAGGCGATGCGCTTCGGCTTTTTGCCGGAGCACGCGGCCGACAGGAACGAGGCTGCGGGCGCCGGCAGCGACAGCGGATCGGCCGCGTAGTCGCCGCTCATGGCATCGAGCAGCAGCGCAAGGTCCTCGACATTGCGGGCCATCGGGCCCTGGACGCCGAGGTTACGGTCGATCGCCGATTTCGGCGTGTGCGCGACGCGGCCGATGCTCGGCCGCATGCCGACGATGCCGCAGAAGCTCGCGGGATTGCGCAAGCTTCCACCCATGTCGGAGCCCTGCGCGAGCCAGGCCATGCCGGTGGCGAGCGCCACCGCCGCGCCGCCCGAGGAGCCCGCCGCCGACTTCGATGTATCCCAGGGATTGAGCGTTGCGCCGAACACCTCGTTGAAGGTGTTGGCGCCGGCGCCGAATTCCGGCGTGTTGGATTTGGCGTAGACGACGGCGCCGTTGGCCTCGAGATTCTCGACCATGAGGTCGGACTTCGCGGGGATGTTATCCTTGAAGATAGGCGAGCCCTGCGTGTTCAAGACGCCGGCGACGTCGGAGAGATCCTTGATCGGCACCGGCAGGCCCGCGAGCAGTCCGCGCGCACCGGCCGGCTTCTGCATCAGCGCCTTCGCGCTATCCCGCGCACGATCGAAGCACAGCGTCGGCAACGCGTTGACCTTGTCGTCGACCTCCGCGATGCGTTGCTCCAGCACATCCAGCAGCTCGAGCGGTGTGACGTCGCCCGAACGCAGCTTGTCGACGACAGCGCATGCGGTTTCGCGGATCAGGTCTTGAGACAATTATTTTACTCCTGTGCCAATTCTTGGTGTCGAAAAACTCAACTCCACCCCGCGCTGATGCCGCCATCCACCGTGTAGATCACGCCCGAGGTGTAGCCGGAGCGATCCGAGGCGAGGAATGCCATGAGGTCACCGATCTCGCGCGCATGCGCGGGACGGCCGAGCGGTAGACCCTTCTGGAATTCCTTGTAGCGGTTCTCGTCGCCGAACTGGTGCTTGGCCCGCGTCTTGAGCAGCGTGACGTGGCGGTCGGTTCCGACCGGGCCGGGATTGATGCCGACCACGCGGATGTTGTCGGCGAGGCTCTTGCCGCCGAGCGCGCGGGTGAAGGCCATCAGCGCGGCATTGCCGGCGCTGCCGCAGACGTAGTTGGCGTCGAATTTCTCGCCGGCCGCGCCGATGTCGTTGACGATGACGCCGCCGCCTTTCGCCTTCATTTGTGCGTAGACCTGCCGTGTCAGGTTGATGTAGCCGAACACTTTCAATTCCCAGGCGTGCCGCCAGGTGGCCTCGTCGATCTTGTCGATCGAGCCGCCGGGAATGTCGCCGGCATTGTTGACGAGGACGTCGATGTCGGTGGCCTCCTTGGCGAGCCGCGCCACGTCCTCGGCCTTGCGCAGGTCCACCACGCTCGTCGCTGTATCGATCTGGTGCGCGGAGCGCAGGCGGTCGGCCAGTGCCTTGAGCTGGTCGCCGCTGCGGGCGGCGAGCAGGAGATGACAGCCTTCCTCGGCAAATGCCTCGGCGGCGGCTGCGCCGATGCCCTTGGACGCGCCAGTGATCAGGACGCGCTTGCCACGCAGATGCAGATCCATGGATGACTCGCTCGGTGGGAACAGGATGAAATCAGTAGGCGGTCGGCCGCGCCATGGTCAACATTGCAGTGCAGCGTTGCACTGCCCGCGAGTTTGGTCCATTGCAGGGCGATCAAAACGCGGCGGCTGCCGGACCAACCAAGGACGTTCTCGATGAGCAAAAAACAATACCGCATCGCGGTCATTCCCGGCGACGGCATCGGCAAGGAAGTGATGCCGGAGGGCCTGCGCGTTTTGGAGGCGGCGGCGAAGAAGCACGGGGTCGCCGTGCATTTCGACCATTTCGACTTCTCGTCCTGGGACTATTACGAGAGGCACGGCCAGATGATGCCGGACGATTGGAAGGAGAAGATCGGCAAGCACGACGCGATCTATTTCGGCGCGGTCGGCTGGCCGGCCAAGATTCCGGATCACGTCTCGCTGTGGGGCTCGCTCATAAAATTCCGCCGCGAGTTCGACCAGTATGTGAACCTGCGCCCGGTGCGGCTGATGCCGGGCGTGCCGTCGCCGCTCGCGAACCGCAAGCCGGGTGACATCGATTTCTGGGTGGTGCGCGAGAACACCGAAGGTGAATATTCCTCCGTCGGCGGCCGCATGTTCCCGGACACCGATCGAGAATTCGTCACACAGCAGACGGTGATGACGCGCACCGGCGTCGACCGCATCCTGAAATTCGCCTTCGAGCTCGCGCAGTCGCGGCCGAAGAAGCACCTGACCTCGGCCACCAAGTCCAACGGCATCTCCATCACCATGCCCTATTGGGACGAGCGCGTGGAGGCGATGGCGAAGAAGTATCCAGGCGTGAAGTGGGACAAGTACCACATCGACATCCTGACGGCGAACTTCGTGCTGCACCCGGACTGGTTCGACGTGGTCGTCGGTTCCAACCTGTTCGGCGACATTCTTTCTGATCTGGGTCCTGCCTGCACCGGCACGATCGGCATCGCGCCATCCGGCAACATCAACCCCGAGCGCAATTTCCCCTCGGTGTTCGAGCCGGTGCACGGCTCGGCGCCGGATATCGCGGGCCAAGGCATCGCCAATCCGATCGGCATGATCTGGTCGGGCGCGATGATGTTCGAGCATCTCGGAGAGAAGGAAGCCGGCAAATCGATCGTCGATGCGATCGAACGCACGCTCGCCGAGCGCACGCTGCGCACTCGCGACCTCGGCGGCAATGCCGACACCACGGCCTGCGGTAAGGCGGTCGCAGAGATGGTGGATTAGGGCAGGGAGCTGCCGAAAGGGACTAACTGTCTCTTGCGTTGGCTAACTCCGCTATCGCGGCAAACTCCGTTGTCGTCCCGGCGAAGGCCGGGACCCATAACCCCAGGGAGGGGTTGTGGCGCGAGCTGGCAACCCGAGCCTTCCCATAACCACGTCCTGTGGTTATGGGTCCCGGATCTGCGCTCCGCTTGTCCGGGACGACACCGAAAGATAGCGCTTCTTTCTCCAATCACCCCGCGATCTTCTCGATCGCCGCCTGGTCCAGGCCGAACTTTTTCCCGGCGTCCAGGATCTCCTGCCACGTATTCGGATCGACCGGGACGCCCTCGGCGAGCCGCTTCTTCTTGGTCTCACGCTCGGGCTCTCCGGCGATCTTGACCTTGTCGACGCCGGGGCCGGGCGGCGAGCCGGTGTGCCAGGCGACGAAGCTCTCGACCTCGCGCGCCAGATTCTCGGCGGTGCCGAGCTTGGTCGGGTCGATGATGATCGAGAGCATGCCGTTGAGAACGCGGCGCTTGCCGTCGGCCGGCCCCTTCACAGTCTCGCCGCCGGAGAGCGCGCCGCCGAGGATTTCGCACACCAGCGCGAGCCCCGAACCCTTGTGCTCGCCGAACGGCAAGATGGCGCCGTGCGGCGCGATCACGGTGTAGCGCGGATTGACGGTCGGCTTGCCCTCATTGTCGATGATGGTGCCGGGCTCGAGCTCAACGCCTTTGTTGAAGGCGACGCGCGTCTTGCCCTGCGCGATCTTGCTGGTGGCGAAGTCGAGCACGATCGGCTCCTTGCCGGCGCGCGGGATGCCGACGCAGAACGGGTTGGTGCCGTGGCGTGCATCGCTGCCACCCCAGGGCGCCACGATGGGCCGCGAGATCACGTTGACGAAGTGGATCGAGACCAGGCCGTGGTCGATGCACTGCTCGGCCCAGTGGCCGATGCGGCCGATATGGTGCGAGTTGGAAAGGCCGATCACGCATACGCCGTTGCGCTTGGCGCGCTCGGCGCCCAGCTCCATCGCCTCATAGCCCATCACCTGGCCGTAGCCGGTGAGGCCGTCGAGGGTGAGCAGGGGACCCGTGTCCATCACGATCTTGACGTGCTGGTTGACGGCGAGGCCGCCTTCGTTGACCGCTTCGGCATAGCGCGGGATCATGCCGACGCCGTGCGAGTCGTGGCCCTTCAGGTTCGCCTCGACGAGGTTGGTCGCAACGAGGTCCGCCTCGCGGTCCGTGGAGCCGCCCGCTCGGGCGATGGCGCGGATGACGTTGGTGAGGGGCTCGGCTTTGATGGTGCGGTAATCGGCCATTGTTGTTGCTCTTATCGTTTCGCGATCCGGCGGCAGTGCTCCCACGCCGCAAAAATCAGGTTCTCGCTGGCCTCCGGCGTGCGGAAGGCTGAATGCGCCGACAGCGTCACGTTCGGCAGCTTGGTCAGCGGATGATCGCCGGGCAGCGGCTCGATGTTGAAGACGTCGAGGCCGGCATGACGGATGTGACCCGACTTCAGCGCGTCGATCATCGCTTGCTCGTCGACAATGGCGCCGCGCGCGGTGTTGATGAGGATGACGCCGGGCTTCATCTTCGCGATCCTCTCGCGCGTGATCATGCCGCGGGTCTCGTCGTTGAGCAAAAGATGCAGCGACACCACGTCGCTTCTGGCCAGCACCGTGTCGAGGTCGGTGAATTCCACGCCCGGATGGCTTTTCGGCGTGCGGTTCCAGGCGATCACCTTCATGCCGCTGCCCAAGGCGATGCGCGCGACTTCCGCGGCAATGCCGCCGAAGCCGATCAGGCCGAGCGTCTTGCCGGTGAGCTGCATGCCGTCCTCGCGCAGCCAGTTGCCGACGCGCATCTCGCGATCCATCATCGCGATCACGCGGGCTGAGGCCCACATCAGCGCGATCGCGGATTCCGCCACCGCGGTGTCGCCATAGCCCTTGATCAGATGCACGGAGATGCCGAGTTGGCTAAGCTCCTCCGGATTCATATAGCTGCGCGCGCCGGTGCCGAGGAACACCACGTGCTTGAGCCCTGCACACTGCTTCGCGACCTCGGTCGGCAGCGCAGTGTGGTCGACGATTGCGATCTCGGCGCCATCGAGTATCTCAGGATACTGCTCGGGCTTGATGTCGGGATCGCGGTGGATCCGCACCTTGGGATCGCCGGGCCTCGTTAGCCGCTCCATGATCACGGCCAGGGCTTCACTGGCGTCGACGAAAACTCCGCGCATGACTGTCTCCGATCAGGACGCGACGCCGGCGATCGCCAGCACGGTATGCATGAGGACGTTGGTGCCCGCGGCGCAGTCGGGCTGCGTGGCGTCTTCCAGCTCGTTGTGACTGATGCCGTCCTTGCAGGGTACGAACACCATCGCCGCCGGAATGACCGTGTTGAGGTTGCAGGCGTCGTGGCCGGCACCGGAGGTGATGCGGCGGCTGGAATAGCCGAGGGTCTTTGCCGCGTTCTCGACGGCCGCGACGAGCTTCGGATCGAAGTGCGTCGGCGGCTTGCGCCAGACCAGGTCGAGCTTGACCTCGACCTTACGACGCGCGGCGATCTCGGCGATCGCAGCGCGCAGGTCGCGATCGAGCGCGTCCATGATGGCGGCGTCGGCGCTGCGGCAATCTACGGTGAAGGCGACCTCGCCGGGAATGACGTTGCGCGAGGGGCTGGCGATCACGGCTTCGCCGATGGTGCCGACTGCGTTCGGCCCGTGCTTCCTGGCGATGGCCTCCATTGCCAGCACGATCTCCGACAGCGTCGCCAGCGCATCGCGCCGCAGCGGCATCGGCGTCGAGCCCGCATGGCTCTCGAAGCCGGTGATCTTGCCGTCGTACCACAAGACGCCCTGGCCGGAATCGACCACCCCGATGGTCTTGCCCTCGGCCTCCAGGATCGGGCCCTGCTCGATATGCAGCTCGACGAAGCAGCCGAGCTTCTGGAAGCCGACCGGCCTGTCGCCACGATATCCGATGCCGTCGAGTGCCTGGCCAACCGTGGTGCCTTCGGCGTCCTTGCGCGACAGGATGTCGTCGGTGGTGAAGTCGCCGACATAGGCGGCGGAGGCCATCATCGCCGGTGCAAAGCGCGAGCCTTCCTCGTTGGTCCAGTTCACGACGCAGATCGGCGCCTCGGTTTCGATGCCGGCGTCGTTCAGCGTGCGGATGACCTCGAGTGCGCCGAGCGTGCCCAGAATGCCGTCATACTTGCCGCCGGTTGGCTGCGTGTCGAGATGCGAGCCGATGCCGATGGGCAGTTTCGACATGTCGCGGCCCTTGCGCAGTCCAAACATTGAGCCGAGCGCATCGACATGCACCTCAAGGCCGGCATCCTCGCAGGCCTTGCGAAACCAGTCGCGTACCTGCTTGTCCTCGGCACTTAGCGTCAGCCGCCGCACGCCGCCCTTGGCCGTCGCGCCGAACTGCGCGGTCTCGTGGATGGAGCCCCAGAGGCGGGCGGAATCGATTTGCAGATTGGTGGCGGCTCGGCTCATGCGTTCGTTCCATTGTCGCTGTCATTCCGGGGCGGTCCGCAGGAGCGAACCCGGAATCCAAGGATTCCACAATGCGCAATTGCGCATTGGGGTTCTCGCTCCCGGGCCGCGCTTGCGGTCCCGTCGCGAGCCCCGGAATGACGTTGAAGATTGTCCGGCGTCCATTTCAATGACGCGCCGTCGCGACGGCGTCAACCGCGAGGCTGGTCTGCGCGATCTGCCGCGCGAGCTCGGCGACGCGCTCGACCGCCACGACGTCGGGCGAGGCGAGCCAGCTCGCCGTGAACGTCAGTGGCGAGATGTTGAGGTCGGTGTCGAGCAATTGCAGCCGCCCGTCGGCGAGCTCATTCTCAACGATGGCCGCCGGAATCACGGCGATGCCGAGCCCCTCGACCGCCATGTGGATGACGGTCGCAAGCGACGCGGAGGCATGAAGACGAATCGGCGGCAGCTCCGGTCGATCGAACATCTCGCGTACCACCTCGTAGGGCCGCGTCTTGCGCGGGAAGGTGATGATCGGGAACCGAGCAAGCTCGGCTCGCGTCACCGGACCGCTCCCGAGTCCGAGCGAAGGGCTTGCAAGGAGGCCGATCGGATAATCGGCGAGCACGCGGTTGTGCACGCCAGAAGCCGATAGCGGCCCCACGACGAAGGCAAGCTCGATCTCCTGGCCGAGCAGGCGTGCGGTCAGATTCGGCGTGATGTCGACTTCGATCTCCAGCGACAGGTTCGGATAAGCCTGGTTCACGCTCTTGACGAGCCGTGGCAGCCAGGTGTGCACGATGGTTTCGGCGACGCCGAGCCGCATCACGCCGCGCATCGCGGAGGCGTTGCCGATCTCGGCCATCATTGCGGCGCGCAGGCCGATCAGCTTTTCGGCGTAGACCATCATCTGCCGACCGCTCGGCGTGGGCGATGCGACGCGATGATCGCGGTTGAGCAACTTCACGCCCATCTCGCGCTCGAGCTGGGCGATGCGCTGGGAGATCGCCGGTTGGGTGGTGTTGAGCCGCGCCGCGGCGCCACGGAAGCTGCCGAGCTTTACGACCCAGAGGAACGTTTCGATCGATCTGAAGTCCAGCATTGGAAGGATTCTCCCGATCGATAAATCCGTTTTATCGATATTGATTAGAAAGGACGATTAGACTTTATAGCACGCTTGGTGTTGGCTGTCCTTGTCGAGTTTATAGGCAGGTCGATCCCATGACTGTTTTAGTGGCAGCGCAGCAAACTGAAACGCCCGACACCCTCCCGAGCCGTCAGGCCCGGCTCGCATACCGCGATGGGCTCGTCGCCTCCACCGCGGGCATCGCCCCCAGTTTCGTCCAGGGCAATCTGGCGATCCTTCCCGAGAAATACGCCAGCGCCTTCCACCGCTTCTGCCAGCTCAATCCAAAGCCGTGCCCGATCATCGGCATGTCCGACGTCGGCAGCCCGCACATCCCTGCGCTCGGCGCGGACCTCGACATCCGCACCGACGTGCCGCGCTATCGCGTCTGGCGCGACGGTGAAGTCGTCGACGAGCCGACCGATGTGACCCGCTACTGGCGCGACGATCTCGTCACCTTCGTGCTCGGCTGCTCCTTCTCGTTTGAAGAGGCGCTGCTCGACGAGGGGATGCCGATCCGTCACATCGAGCGCAATGTGCGCGTGCCGATGTACCGCACCAACATCGCGTGCAGCGCGTCGGGCCCGTTCGCCGGTCCCATGGTGGTGTCGATGCGTCCCTTCAAGCCGGCGGACGCGATCCGCGCGGTGCAGATCACCTCGCGCTATCCCGCCGTGCACGGTGCGCCCGTGCATCTCGGCCATCCGCATCTGATCGGCATCAAGGACATCGCAAAGCCCGACTACGGCGATCCAGTGCCGGTTGCCGATGATGAGATCCCGGTGTTCTGGGCCTGTGGCGTCACGCCGCAATCGGTCATCAACGCCGCCAAGCTCCCCTTCGCGATCACGCATTCGCCGGGGCTGATGCTAGTGACGGATCTCAAGAACAAGAACATGGCCGTGATTTAGTGGGCAGCGATTGCTGCTTCTTCAGGCTTTACGGCATCCATCAATCGCTCCATTCGAGAGCCAAAATTCGTAACAGGGGAATTTGCCATGACGATCACTCGCCGCGACGTATTGTTGGGTGCCACCGCGACTGCGGCGCTCGTGCCGCTGGCGGCCCGTGCCCAGACCTCGGAAGTCGTGATCGGCGTGATCTATCCGTTCTCCGGCGGCAGCGCGCAGCAGGGCATCGATGCGCAGAAGGCCTATGAGACCGCGCTCGAGGTCATCAACAAGGACACCGATTTCGACCTGCCGCTGGCGAAGGGCGAGGGCCTGCCCGGCCTCGGCGGCGCAAAAGTCCGCCTCGTGTTCGCCGACCATCAGGCCGATCCGCAGAAGGGCCGTGCCGAAGCCGAGCGCCTGATCACTCAGGAAAAGGTCTGCGCCATCATCGGCACCTATCAGAGCGCGGTCGCCGTCACCGTCAGCCAGATCTGCGAACGTTACCAGATCCCGTTCGTGTCCGCCGATAATTCCTCGCCGAGCCTGCATCGCCGCGGCCTGAAATATTACTTCCGTGCATCCCCGCACGACGAGATGTACTCGGCCGCGATGTTCGATTTCTTCGATGCCATGAAGAAGAAGGGCACCAAGATCGAGACGCTGTCGCTGTTCCACGAGGACACCATCTTCGGCACCGACTCCGGCAACGCACAGGCCAAGATCGCCGCCGAGCGCGGCTACAAGATCGTCTCCGACATCAAGTACCGCGCCAACTCGCCGTCGCTGTCGGCCGAGGTGCAGCAGCTCAAGACCGCCAATGCCGACGTGCTGATGCCATCGAGCTACACCACCGACGGCATCCTCCTAGTGAAGACCATGGCCGAGCTCGGCTACAAGCCCAACGCGATCGTGGCGCAGGACGCCGGCTTCTCCGAGAAGGCGCTCTATGACGCCGTCGGCGACAAGCTCGAAGGCGTGATCTCGCGCGGCACCTTCTCGCTCGACCTCGCGCAGAAGCGCCCTATGGTCGGCAAGATCAACGACATGTTCAAGGCGAAGTCTGGCAAGGACTTCAACGATCTCACCTCGCGCCAGTTCATGGGCCTGATCATCCTGGCGGACGCGATCAATCGCGCCAAGTCGGCCGACGGCGAGAAGATCCGCGATGCGCTCGCCGCCACCGACATCCCGGGCGAGCAGACCATCATGCCGTGGAAGCGCGTGAAGTTCGACGAGGCGGGCCAGAACAACGATGCCGACCCGGTGTTGCTGCAATATCGCGGCGGCAAGTTCGTCACCGTCTTCCCGCCGCAGGCTGCGATCGCCGAAGCGGCCTGGCCGATGAAGTAAGCGGGGCGCGCAGGCAGGGTGGGGACCAGGCGCTGTGACAGCCGAGAGGACCGTACTGCTTAACCGCGTTGTCATTGCGAGCGCAGCGAAGCAATCCAGAAATGTATCCGCGGAGATAGTCTGTATTGCTTCGTCGCATCAGCGCAAAATTGCTTCGCAATTTTGTCGCGAGCTCCTCGCAATGACGGAAGCTGTAGCTCCCGCCCTCATCCTGAGGAGCGGGCGTAGCCCGTGTCAAGGACGAGGGCGAGCCCATCCTTCGAGACGCGCGCTGGGGCGCGCTCCCCAGGATGAGGTCGGAGTGTGGGGGACGATGCAGTGACAGCCCAAGCTATTATCCAAAGTCTCGCGAGCGGCCTCCTGATGGGGCTGCTCTACGGGCTGATCGCGGTCGGTCTCGCGCTGATCTTCGGCCTGATGGACGTTGTGAATTTCGCCCATGGCGAGTTCCTGATGATCGCGATGTACGCGACGTTCTTCCTGTTCGCGTTCTTCGCCATCGACCCCTTGCTGTCGGCGCCGCTGGTCGCCGCGGCGCTCTTCATATTCGGGGCGGTGGTCTACTTGTTGATCGTGCGCTTTGCCATGCGCGCCAAAGCAAACGCCGGCATGGTGCAGATCTTCTCGACGTTTGGTCTCGCCATCGTGATGCGCGGTCTCGCGCAGTTCTTCTTCACGCCGGATTACCGCAGCATTCCGCAGTCCTGGCTCGGCGGCAAGACAGTGTCGGTCGCCGGCATCTTCCTGCCGGAGCCGCAGCTCATCGGTGCGCTGGTCTCGATCGCGGCCTTTGCCGGCCTCTACTTCTTCATCAACCGCACCGATTTCGGCCGCGCACTGGAAGCGACGCGCGAGGATCCCGGCGCGGTGGCGCTGGTCGGCATCGACAAGAACCGCGTGTTCGCACTCGGCTGGGGCCTGGGCGCCGCGCTGGTCGGTCTGGCCGGCGCGATCATGGCGGTGTTCTTCTACGTCTATCCCGACGTCGGCGCGTCCTTTGCGCTGATCGCGTACGTCACCGTCGCGCTCGGCGGCTTCGGCAGCGTGTTCGGCGCCTTCGCCGGCGGCATCGTCGTCGGTCTCGTCGAAGCCGTTACGGCGCTTGTGCTGCCGCCGTCGCTGAAATCGGTTGGCATCTACGCCGTCTACCTGTTGGTCGTCTTCATCCGGCCGCGCGGCCTTTTCGGGTCGATGTGATGGACAAGAATTTTGCCGCGCGGCGCCGCCGCGACCTTCTGATCGCCGCTGTTCTCGCGGTTCTGGCAGCGCTTGCGCCGTTGTTCGTGAAGGACGTCTACGTCCAGAACATTCTTATCCTGACCCTGATGTATGCGGCGCTGTCGCAGAGCTGGAACATCCTCTCCGGCTATTGCGGGCAGATATCGCTCGGACACGCACTCTATTTCGGCATCGGCGCCTACACCACCGAACTCCTGTTCACCAAGTTCGGCGTGCTGCCCTGGTTCGGCATGCTCAGTGGCGGCGTGATCGCGGCGGCGATCGCAATGGCGCTCGGCTATCCCTTCTTCCGCCTGCGCGGACATTACTTCGTGATCGCGACCATCGTCATCGCCGAGATCGGGCTCCTGCTGTTCCAGAACTGGGACTGGGCCGGGGCCGCGCTGGGCATCACCATCCCGGTCCGCGGCGATAGCTGGCTGAAATTCCAGTTCATGCGCAGCAAGCTGCCGTACTTCTATTTCGCGCTCGCGCTCTGCTGTCTCGCTTGGTTCGTCACCTGGTGGCTGGAAGATTCCAAATGGGGCTTCTGGTGGCGCGCGGTGAAGGACAATCCGGATGCCGCCGAAAGCCTCGGCGTCGTCGTGTTCAATTCCAAGATGGGTGCGGCCGCCGTTTCCGCCTTCCTCGTCGCCGTCGGCGGCAGCTTCTATGCGCAGTACCTTGCCTATATCGACCCCGAAAGCGTCATGGGCTTCCAGTTCTCGCTGCTGATGGCCCTGCCGGCCGTGCTCGGCGGCATCGGCACGCTCTGGGGCCCGGTGCTTGGCGCGGCCATCCTGATCCCGATGACGGAGCTGACGCGCTCCTATATCGGCGGCTCCGGACGCGGCGTCGACCTCATCGTCTACGGCACGCTGATCGTGCTGATCTCGCTGGCCTTGCCGCAGGGATTGGTGAGCCTGTTCTCGCGTGCGAGGGCCAAGAACCAAGTCAAGGGAGCCACACGATGACCGCGCTCCTTCAAACCCGCGGCGTCTGGCAACGCTTCGGCGGCCTCGTCGCCAATAGCGACGTCTCGGTCTCCGTCGGCCGCGGCGAGATCGTCGGCCTGATCGGCCCCAACGGCGCCGGCAAGTCGACCCTGTTCAATCTCATCGCCGGCGTGTTGCCGCCGACCCAAGGCTCGATCTGGTTCGACGGGCAAGACGTGACCCGGATGCGCGCAGCCGAGCGCTGCCAACTCGGCATCGGGCGCACCTTCCAGGTGGTCAAGAGCTTCGAGACCATGACGGTCGTCGACAACGTCATCGTCGGCGCGCTTGTGCGCACGACCGTGATGCGCGAGGCGCGCCGCAAGGCGCATGAGGTGCTCGAATTCACCGGCCTTGCCGCGCGCGCCGACGTGCTCGCGAGCGACCTCGTGCCGGCCGAGAAGCGCCGCCTCGAGGTCGCGCGTGCGCTCGCGACCGAGCCGAAGCTGCTGCTGCTCGACGAAGTCCTCACCGGCCTCACGCCGACCGAGGCGCAGACCGGCGTCGCGCTGGTGCGCAAGGTGCGCGATGCCGGCATCACCGTGCTGATGGTCGAGCACGTCATGGAGATCGTGATGCCGCTGGTCGACCGCGCCATCGTTCTCGACCTCGGCAAGGTGCTGGTCGAGGGCACGCCCGCCGACGTCGTCCGCAATCCCAAGGTGATCAGCGCATATCTGGGAGATCGTCATGCTGTCAGTGCATGAGGTCACGACTGCCTATCAGGGCCTGGTCGCGATCTCCGCAGTCTCGATCGAGGTCGAGAAGGGCGAGATCGTCTGCGTCGCCGGCGCCAACGGCGCGGGCAAGTCGACGCTGCTGAAATCCATCGCCGGCGCCGAGCGTCCACGCGCGGGGACGGTGACCTTCGACGGCAAGCGCCTCGACGGCATGGCGCAGCATCACATCACGGCCGCCGGCATCGCCTATGTGCCGGAAAACCGCCGGCTGTTTCCGCGCCTGTCGGTGCGCGACAATCTCCGCCTCGGCAGCTATCTCTACCGCGGCGAAGCGGGCCGCGAGGGCCCGCTCGATCTCGTTTTCAAGCTGTTCCCGCGCCTGTCCGAACGTCTCGACCAACGTGCCGAGACGCTAAGCGGCGGCGAGCAGCAGATGCTCGCGATCGGCCGCGCGTTGATGACGCGCCCGCGGCTTCTGATGCTCGACGAGCCATCGCAAGGCATCATGCCGAAACTCGTCGACGAGATCTTCCAGGCGGTCAAGCGCATCCGCGACGCCGGCATGACTGTGCTGATTGTCGAGCAGCGCATGGCCGAGTGCCTGGAGATCGCCGACCGCGCCTACATCCTGCAAACTGGCCGCGTGCTGATGCAGGGCCCGTCCGCCGAGATCAAGGGCAACCCGGACGTCAGGAAGGCGTATCTGGGGCTGTAGCCGAGATCGCGGCACGTCCTCGCGACACTCTCTCGCTGTCGTCGCCGGCGAAGGCGGGCGATCCAGTACGCCGCAGCGCTAGCGGGGAACGTTTGACGTCTCTGGAATACTGGATTCCCCGCCTTCGCGGGGAATGACAGTGTGGACGAGACGGCACCATCCCGCTCATGACCGCATAACGCTAATGCCCATGCTCCGGCAGCGTGACTCCGAACACCTTCACCAGATCCGTCACCTGCTCCGGTGACAGATAACGCGGGTTCAGGCCGCGCAGCAGCAGGTACAGCTTCGCCGTCTCCTCCAGCTCCTCGGTCGCGAACACCGCCGCCTCCAGCGTGTCGCCGGCGACCACCGGGCCGTGATTGGCGAGCAGCACGGACGAGTATTGGCCGGCCAGTCCCTTGATGGCGTCCGCCACCGCCGGATCGCCCGGCCGGTAATAGGGCACGAGCGCGGTGGCGCCGCATTTCATCAGATAATAGGCTGTCATCGGCGGCAGCGCGGCGCGCGGGTCGATCTCGGGCAGCATCGACAGCGCCACCGAATGGGTCGAGTGCAGATGTACGATCGCGCGCGCACTCCCGCGCGTGTCATAGAGCGCGGTGTGCAGCGGAACTTCCTTGGTGGGCGCGTCGCCGGAGATCAGCCGGCGCTGTGCATCCAGCCGCGAGAGTCGCGTCGGATCGAGGAAACCGAGCGAGGCATTGGTCGGCGTCACCAGCCAGCCGCCGTCATCCAGCTTGACGCTGATATTGCCGGAGGAGCCCGGCGTCAGCCCGCGCTCGAACAGGGAGCGCCCGAAGCGGCAGATGTCCTCGCGAAGCCGTGTTTCGTTGCTCATGGCCGTCATGCCCGCTTGTCTCATGCTTTGGCAGCGCGGCCAAGCCGTGATATTCGGTTTGCCAAGCCGCCGACCAAAGCCGGCCACCGGGGAACGTTCCAAAGGATTAGTTGCATGTCCGCCTCCACCTCACAGAATCAGCGCGTTGCCGTCATCGGGCTCGGCTCGATGGGCTTTGGCATGGCGACATCGCTGAAACGCGCTGGTTTTGCCGTGACGGGCTGCGATGTTTCGGCCGATGCGGTGGCGCGTTTTGTCAAGGATGGCGGTGCGGGCGCCAAAACACCGGCCGAAGCCGCCAAAGGTGCCGACATCGTCGTCAGCGTGGTCGTCAACGCCGCGCAGACCGAGGCCATCCTATTCGGCAAGGATGGCGCCGCCGAGACCATGCCGAAAGACAGCGTGTTTGTGTCCTCCGCCACCATGGATCCGGAAGTGGCGCGGCGCCTCGCCAAGCAGCTCGAGGCGAGTGGTCGGCATTATCTGGATGCGCCAATCTCCGGCGGCGCGCAGCGCGCCGCACAAGGCGAGCTGACGATTCTCGCCTCGGGCAGTTCCGTCGCTTTTGCAAAAGCGCGCCCCGCGCTCGATGCCATGGCGGCCAAGCTCTACGAGCTCGGCGATGCCGCCGGCCAAGGCGCCGCCTTCAAGATGATCAACCAACTCCTGGCCGGCGTGCATATCGCCGCCGCCTCCGAAGCGATGGCGTTCGCGGCCAGGCAGGGCCTGGACATACGCAAGGTCTATGAGGTGATCACGGCCTCCGCCGGCAACTCCTGGATGTTCGAGAACCGCATGCCGCATGTGCTCGACGGCGACTATACGCCTCGCAGCGCGGTTGAGATCTTCGTCAAGGATCTCGGCATCATCCAGGATATGGCGCGCAGCGCCAGATTCCCGGTACCGGTCTCCGCCGCGGCGCTCCAGATGTTTCTGATGACGGCCGCCGCCGGCATGGGCCGCGACGATGACGCGTCGGTGGCGCGGATATATGCGCAGGTCACCGGCGTGAAGCTGCCCGGCGACAAGTAAGCAAGAGGATTCCAATGCCCCGTTTTGCCGCCAATCTCTCGATGATGTTCACCGAGGTGCCGTTCCTCGACCGCTTCGATGCCGCCGCGCAAGCCGGCTTCACCGCGGTCGAATTCCTCTTCCCCTACGAGCATCCGGCCGAGGCGATCGGCGAACGGCTCAAGCGCAACGGCCTGACGCAGGCCCTGTTCAACCTGCCGCCGGGCGACTGGAATGCCGGCGAGAAGGGCTTTGCGGCGTTGCCGGCGCGCTTTGCCGATCTCAAGCAGAGCCTTGAGACGGCGCTGCCCTACGCCAAGGCGACCGGCGTCAAGCGCCTGCACCTGATGGCCGGCATCGCCAATCGCGGCGACCGGCTTGCGATCGAGGCCTTCTACAAGTCGGTGGCCTGGGCCGCGGAATTCTTCGCACCCCACGGCATCGACATCGTGATCGAGCCGATTAACTCGCGCAACGTGCCCGGCTACTTCCTCAACGACTTCGGCTTCGCGCGCGACGTGGTCCAGGAGTTGAGGCTGCCCAACCTGAGGCTCCAGTTCGACATCTACCACTGCCAGATCATCCATGGCGACGTGACGATGCGCCTGCGCGAGATGATGCCGATCATCGGCCACGTCCAGATCGCCAGCATTCCCTCGCGCAACGAGCCCGACGGCGAGGAGCTGAACTATCCGTTCCTGTTCGCCGAGCTCGACCGGCTCGGCTATCCCGGCTTCGTCGGCTGCGAATACAATCCGCGCGGCAAGACCACAGACGGACTCGCCTGGTTCAAGCCCTATGCAGGAGTGAAGCCGTGACGCTTGCAGCGCAAATTTCTCTTGGCTGCATCGCCGACGACTACACCGGCGCCTCCGATCTCGCCAACACGCTGACGCGCGCGGGCCTGCGCACCGTGCAGACCATCGGCGTGCCCGCCGACGACCTCGCGCTGCCCGAGGTCGACGCCGTCGTGGTGTCGCTGAAAAGCCGCTCGATCGAGGCGGGTCTTGCCGTGTCGCGCTCGCGCGCGGCGGAGGCATGGCTGCGCGGCCGCGGCGCGCGCCACGTTCTGTTCAAGATCTGCTCGACCTTCGATTCGACCGATGCCGGCAATATCGGCCCGGTGATGGATGCCCTGCGCACCGATTGCGGCGAAGCGATCGTGTTGGTGACGCCGGCCTTCCCGGAGACCGGCCGCACCGTCTACCAGGGCAACCTGTTCGTCGGCGCCGTGCCGCTCAACGAGAGCCCGCTGAAGGATCACCCGCTCAACCCCATGCACGATTCCAACCTGGTGCGCGTGCTGGCGCGCCAGAGCAGGACGCAAGTCGGTCTCGTCGACCTCGCGACCGTCACCCGCGGCGCGGATGCCGTGCGGGCGCGGCTGGCCGAGCTCGCAGGCAAGGGCATCGGTGCTGCGATCATCGATGCCGTGTTCGATCGCGATCTCGAGACCATCGGCCTCGTCGCTGCTGAGCATCGGCTCTCGGTCGGCGCCTCCGGCATCGGCCTCGGGCTGGCGCGGGCGCTGGTTTCGACAGGCAAGGTCGGATCGACCGCGCCCGGCAGTGCGACGGGCGCCGTGGTCGCCGGACCTGCGGCCTGCCTTGCCGGAAGCTGCTCGCAGGCGACGCTGCGGCAGATCGCCAACGCTGAAGCCATCATGCCGGTGCTCCATCTCGACCCGGACCGTACTATTACGGGCAAGGACGAAGCGCAGCGCGCGTTGGCCTGGGCCCAGCCGAGGCTCGCCGACGGTCCGGTCTTGATCGCGTCGAGCGCGACACCGGATCAGGTCGCAGCCTTGCAGGCGCGTCACGGCCGCGACGCCGCCGGCCACGCCATCGAGCAGGCCATGGCCGACATTGCGGAAAGCCTTGTGAACGCGGGCGTTCGGCGCCTAATCGTGGCCGGGGGCGAGACCTCTGGTGCCGTCGTCGATCGCCTGAAGATTCCCGGCTTCCTGGTCGGCGCGGAGATCGCCGCCGGCGTGCCCGTTTTGCGCGCGGTTGGCACTGATGTGGGCGACATGCTGCTCGCGCTGAAGTCGGGCAACTTCGGCGGACCGGAGTTTTTCTCCGACGCGCTTAGGCTCATGCGCTGAGCGCAGAGCACTCTTAGCCGCCTGTTCATTTGTTTCGGCTTCGGTACTCGCACGGAGTCGTAGTTAACATTTGCGTAGGTGCTCTGCGGTCAGATGTCGGCGCTGCTCCCCTTTGGTTGATTCTTACAGCTTCCGGATGCGCGCCCGCGCCTGCACCACGAGACCCGATTATGTTTGCCAAGATCTCCATTCGCGCCAAGATCATTAGTGTCGTGGCGCTCCTGCTCGTCGCGATGACCGGCATGGGCCTGCTCGCCGTCATGAAGATGCGGTCGATGAACGCCAACACGGCGGATATCACGACAAGCTGGATGCCGAGCGTGCGGTTTTTGGGCGATTTGCGCGCTGGCGTGATCACCTATCGCAACGTCATTCGCGAGCACATGCTTGCCGAGACGCTGGAGGAGAAGCTGGCAAACGAAAAGACGCTCGCGACTGTGGTGGAAGCCAATACCAAGTTCCGCCAGAAGTATGAGCCGATGATCACTTCGCCCGATGAGCGAGCGCTCTACAACGAGTGGTCCAAGGTCTGGGACGAATACAAGAAGGGCACCCAGGAAGTCATGGCGCTTTCGCGGAATGAGGCCGGCAAGGTCCCGCACGAAGCCCATGAGCTCAACGTCAAGGTGAACAAGATCGGTTTGCGGGCGGACGAAATCCTGAACAAGGACATCGAGCTGAACACCAAGGGTGGCGACCAGGCCGCCCAGGATGCGGCCGACAGCTACTTCTCCACCTTCATGCTGCTCTCGATCATCCTCGGCACGGCTGTCGTGGTCGGTATCGCCGTCAGCTTCTACCTCGTTCACGATGTCTCCAGCGGCATCAACTCCATCACCGAGCCGATGCAGGCGCTGGGCAAGGGCGACCTCAGCGCGGAAGTCCCGCATCGCGGCGAGAAGACCGAGATCGGCGTCATGGCCGACGTGCTCCAGGTCTTCAAGGAGGCGCTGATCGCCAAGAAGGAAGCCGACGAGGCCGCCGCGCGCGACGCCGAAGCCAAGATCGAGCGCGGTCGCCGCGTCGACAATATCACCCGTGAGTTCGAATCGATGATCGGCGAGATCGTCCAGACCGTGTCGTCGGCATCGACCCAGCTTGAAGCCTCGGCCTCGACGCTGACCTCGACGGCCGACCGCTCGCAGAAGATGGCGACCACCGTCGCGGCGGCGTCGGAAGAAGCTTCCACCAACGTGCAGTCGGTTGCATCGGCGACCGAGGAGATGGCCTCGTCGGTCGGCGAGATCAGCCGCCAGGTGCAGGAATCGGCGCGGATGGCGGGCGATGCCGTCGGCCAGGCGCGCGCCACCACCGAGCGCGTTAGCGAGCTGTCGAAGGCGGCCTCCCGCATCGGCGACGTTGTCGAGCTGATCAACACCATTGCCGGCCAGACCAATCTGCTGGCGCTGAACGCGACCATCGAAGCGGCGCGCGCCGGTGAGGCCGGCCGCGGCTTCGCAGTGGTGGCTTCCGAAGTGAAGGCTCTCGCCGAGCAGACCGCGAAGGCAACCGGCGAGATCGGCCAGCAGATCGCCGGCATTCAGGCGGCGACCAACGACTCGGTCGGCGCCATCAAGGAGATCTCCTCGACCATCGAGCGTCTTTCGGAAATCTCCTCGGCCATTGCCGCCGCAGTGGAAGAGCAGAGCGCGGCGACCCAGGAGATCGCCCGCAACGTGCAGCAGGCGGCGCAGGGCACCCAGCAGGTGTCCTCCAATATCACCGACGTGCAGCGTGGCGCGACCGAGACCGGGACCGCCTCCTCGCAGGTGCTGTCCGCGGCGCAGATGCTGTCGAACGACTCGAGCCGGCTGAGGACCGAGGTCGGCAAGTTCCTGACCAACGTCCGCGCGGCGTGATCTGCTGAGGTTGCCTTTGTATCCGAACGTCGTCCCGGCCCCCGTGCGCAATTGCGCACGAGGTCGGGACTGCACCGTGACCTGTCCTCGCTCGCATAGCTGCGATGCTTGTTCCGCAGTGCGGTAGCAGTGAATTGAATGGCGCGACGCCGCTTCGCGTTGGCGCTTCCGGCAGTGTCCGGGTAAAGGGAAAGAGGAATACCCGCGGGGGCGGACTCTTTTTTCCTCGCATGACCCGGAATTGCCTGGCGAATGATAGCTCTGGTCCGTATTGCCCTGAGCCGGCCCTACACGTTTGTCGTGCTCGCGCTGCTGCTTCTGATCATCGGACCGCTCGCCGCGCTGCGGACGCCGACCGACATCTTCCCGGATATCCGCATCCCTGTGATCGGCGTGGTCTGGCAGTACACGGGCCTGCCGCCGGACCAGATGTCGGGCCGCATCACCACGCCGTTTCAGCGCGCGCTGACGACCACCGTCAACGACATCGAGCACATCGTCGCCAACTCCTATAACGGCGTCGGCATCATCAAGATCTTCTTCCAGCCCAATGTCGACATCCGCACTGCGAACGCACAGGTCACCGCGATCTCGCAGACGCTGCTGAAGCAGATGCCGCCGGGCGCAACCCCGCCGCTGATCCTCAACTACTCGGCGTCCACCGTGCCGATCATCCAGGTGGCGCTGTCGGGCGAGGGGCTCACCGAGCAGAACCTCGCGGACCTCGGCATCAACCAGCTCCGTACGCCGCTGGTCACCGTGCCCGGCGCGGCGATACCCTATCCGTTCGGCGGCAAGCAGCGCCAGATCCAGATCGACCTCAACCCGACCGCGCTGCAGGCCCGCGGCCTCTCCGGCCAGGACGTGGCCAACGCGCTTGCGGCGCAAAACCTGATCACGCCGGTCGGGACCCAGAAGATCGGCAGTTTCGAATACTCGATCCAGCTCAACAACTCGCCGCTCCGGATCGAGGAACTGGGCGACCTCCCTATCCGTCAGGTCAACGGCGCGATGGTCTATGTGCGCGACGTCGCAACCGTCAGAGACGGCAATCCGCCGCAGACCAACATCGTCCACGTCGACGGTAACCGCTCGGTGCTGATGATGGTGCTGAAGGCCGGCGCGACCTCGACGCTCGACATCATCGCCGGCATCAAGCAGAAGGTGATCGACGTCAAGGACCAGCTACCGGACGCATTGAAGATCGGCTTCATCGGCGACCAGTCGGTGTTCGTCCGCGGCGCGATTCAAGGCGTTGCCTTCGAAGGCGTGATCGCGGCGCTGCTCACCAGCGTCATGATCCTCCTGTTCCTCGGTAGCTGGCGCTCGACCATCATCATCGCGATCTCGATCCCGCTGTCGGTGCTCGGGGCGATCATCATGCTCTCGGCAATCGGCGAGACGCTCAACATCATGACGCTCGGCGGTCTCGCGCTCGCGGTCGGCATCCTCGTCGACGACGCCACGGTGACGATCGAGAACATCAACTACCATCTGGAGCAGGGCAAGCCGGTCGAGCAGTCGATCCTGGACGGCGCCAACCAGATCGTGACGCCGGCCTTCGTCTCGCTGCTCTGCATCTGCATCGTGTTCGTGCCGATGTTCTTCCTCACCGGCGTCGCGCGCTTCCTGTTCGTGCCGATGGCCGAAGCCGTGATGTTCGCGATGATCTGGTCGTTCATCCTGTCGCGCACGCTGGTGCCGACCATGGCGAACTACCTTTTGCAGGCGCACGTCCATCACGAGGGTGCACCGCCGAAGTCGCGCAATCCGCTCGTTTGGTTCCAGCGCGGCTTCGAGGCGCGGTTCGAGCGTCTCCGCGGCGGCTATCGCGGCCTTCTGGGTATGGCGCTGGCACACCGTGCCGTGTTTGTGATCGGCTTCCTCTGCGTGGTCGGCGCGTCGTTCGCGCTGGTGCCGTTCCTCGGGCGTAACTTCTTCCCCGCGGTCGACGCCGGCAACATCTTGATGCATGTCCGCACCCAGGTCGGCACCCGCGTGGAAGAGACCGCTAACCAGCTCGCCGACGTGCAGAAGGCGATCCGCAAGCTGATCTCGGGCGAGATCGAGACGCTGACCGACAACATCGGCATGCCGATCTCCGGCATCAACATGACATACAACAACACCGGCGTGATCGGCCCGCAGGACGGCGACATCCAGATCAAGCTGAAGGAAGGCCACAAGCCGACCGATGAGCATGTGCGTGTGCTGCGCGAGCAGTTGCCGCGGCTGTTCCCGGGCGTCAGCTTCGCCTTCCTTCCGGCCGACATCGTCAGCCAGATCCTGAATTTCGGCGCGCCGGCCCCGATCGACCTGCAGATCCGTGGTGCCAACCAGGAGGCCAACTTCGCCTATGCCAACAAGCTGCTGGCGAAGGTCCGCAGGATCCCCGGTGTCGCCGATGCGCGCATCCAGCAGTCGCCGAACAGCCCGACCTTCAACATTGATGTCGACCGCACCCGTGCGCAATATGTCGGCCTGACCGAGCGCGACGTCACCAACAGCCTCGTGGTCAATCTCGCGGGCTCCTCGCAGGTGGCGCCGACCTACTACCTCAATCCGGACAACGGCGTGTCCTATTCCATCGTGATGCAGACGCCGCAATACCAGATCGACTCGCTCAGCGCGCTGCAGACGCTGCCGATGCCGGCGTCCGGCAATTCGCAGTCGCCGATCCTTGGCGGCATCGCCGACATCAAGCGCTCGACATCGAGCGCGGTGGTGTCGCAATACGACATCCAGTCGCTGGTGCAGATCTTCGCGACGACGCAGGGCCGCGACCTCGGCGCGGTCGCCGCCGACATCCGCCAGGTGATCGCCGATACCGCGAAGGAAGTGCCGAAGGGCTCTTCCGTCGTGCTGCTCGGTCAGGTGCAGACCATGAACAGCGCCTTCACCGGCCTCTTGTTCGGCCTGCTTGGGGCCGTCGTGCTGATCTACTTCCTGATCGTCGTGAACTTCCAGTCCTGGTCGGATCCCTTCGTGATCATCACGGCGCTGCCGGCCGCGCTGGCCGGCATCGTCTGGATGCTGTTCACGACCGAGACCACGCTGTCGGTGCCGGCGCTTACCGGTGCCATCATGTGTATGGGCGTTGCCACCGCCAACAGCGTGCTCGTGATCTCCTTCGCCCGCGAGCGCTATGAGGAGCTGGGCGATCCCGTCGCGGCCGCGCTCGAGGCCGGCTTCGTCCGCTTCCGCCCGGTGCTGATGACGGCGCTCGCCATGATCATCGGAATGGCGCCGATGGCCCTGGGGCTGGGCGAGGGCGGCGAGCAGAATGCGCCACTTGGCCGCGCCGTAATCGGTGGCTTGATCTTTGCAACTTTCGCGACGCTGATGTTTGTTCCGGTGGTGTTCAGTATGGTCCACAAGAAACAAGGCGCCAAAGCCGCCGCCCCATTGGAGACTCCGCATGTCGCCCACTGAACTCCGCTCGCCGGTGTCGCACCGGAAACTGGGCATCTTCGGCGTGGTGGCACTGATCGCGGCAGGCCTCGTCGTCGGCACCGGCATCCGCGCCCGCGAGGAGCAAGGCTCCAAGCTGAAGGAATGGACCGACGATCAGGCTGTTCCCAGCGTCGCCGTCACCCTGCCCAATGCCAAGGGTCTCAACGCCACCATCGACCTGCCGGGCCGGCTCGAGGCCTATTACCGCGCGCCGATCTTCGCCCGTGTCAGCGGTTACCTGAAGAGCTGGAGCGCCGACATCGGTGCGCGCGTCAAGGCGGGGCAGGTGATCGCCGAGATCGAGGCGCCCGATCTCGATCAGCAACTGCTCCAGGCCCGCGCCGACCTCGCCAGCCAGCAGGCCAGCGCGCGGCTGTCGGAAGCGACACTGAACCGGCGCAAGACGCTGGTCGCCTCCAACTTCGTTTCGGCGCAGGAAATCGACGAGCGCACCGCCGACCTCTCCAACAAGAACGCGGCCGTCCACTCGGGCCAGGCCAATGTCGAGCGGCTGGAAGCGCTGGCCGGCTACAAGAAGATCACCGCGCCGTTCGACGGCGTGGTCACGGCGCGCGACACCGACGTCGGCGCGCTGATCAATGCCGGCGGCGGTTCGGGTCCGGCGATGTTCGTGATCTCTGATATCACCAAGCTGCGGGTCTACGTCAACGTGCCGCAGAATTACGTGCCGGCGATCAAGATCGGCGCCAAGGCCACCATCACCCTGCCGGAGTACCCGAACCGGACGTTCCAGGCCACGGTGGAAGCTTCCTCGCAGGCCGTCGACGTCGCCTCCGGTACCACGCGGATGCAGCTCGGGCTCGACAATTCCAGCGGCGAATTGATGCCTGGCGGCTACGCCAGCGTGAAGCTGAGCCTGCAGCGCGACTCCGCGCCGCTCAGCATTCCCGCCAGCGCTCTGATCTTCAACAGCAGCGGCCTGCGCGTCGCGACCGTCGGTCCCGACGACAAGGTGCTGTTCAAGACCGTGACGATCGCGCGCGATCTCGGTCGCGAGATCGAGCTCGCCTCGGGCATAGCCCCGGACGACCGCATCATCACGGCCCCGCCGGACGGCCTCTCCGATGGCGATCAGGTCCGCGTCGTCGGCGCCGCCGGCGGCAAGCCCGCCACGGCGTCGGAGAAGCAGGCGCCGAGGAGCTAGCTCTGAGCCTGTAGGGTGGGCAAAGCGAAGCGTGCCCACCATTTTCCTCACAATTTCGGAAAGAAAGGTGGGCACGGCGCTGACGCCTTTGCCCACCCTACAAGAATTTATCCCACCCGCCATTCCGGCACGCCGTCGGCAGCCGTCGTGATCTCGCCGAGTGAGCCGACCGGTGTGCGGTCCATGTTGAGCAGATACGCCAGCGTCGCCTCGTCGCTCGCCGGAATCCGCGCCAGTGTGCGCCGGTCGTCGCTCGTGCGAAGCATGACCACGCCGTGCTCCACCTCGCCGCCACGGCCATAGAGCACCGTAAAGCTCTCGACCTTGCCCGTGCCGCTAGCCGCCGTGACGAACTCCGGCACCGCGCGCTTGTTGCGGTCGGCTACGGCCTGCACGCTGGTCTCCTGCGCCAGCACGTCGCGTGGTGGCGTCTTCGACACCAACAGGGCGTGGTGCTTGGTGACGAAGCCGCCCTGGCCATAGAGCAGGCCGAGTTTCGCGCCGTCGCGCAGGCGCCGCACCATCGCGCAGGCCGCATGCGTCATATAGGTGTTGAGCGGGGCGCCGAAGAAGGTGAGGCCGCCGTTCACGGTGGGTTGCACGTCCGGTCCCAGGCCCAGCGTTCGCCGTGCCATCTTCGGCACGCAGGGGAAGCAGCTATAGAGCTCGATCGCGTCGAACTTGCTGCCGTCGCCGCCGGCGAGATCCATCACGGCTTTCAAGACGGCGTTCTGCGGATGGCTCTCATAAAATTGGTCGCGCAGCAGATAGTCGCGCGGCTCCTCCGCCGAGGCGCCGCCGAGCGGGTACACCAGCCGGTCCTCGGCGATGCCGGCCGCACGCGCCTTGGCGAGGCTGGTGAGGAGCAGCGCGCCGCCCATGTTGACCGTGGGGTTGGCCACCATCAGTTTCGTGTAGGGCCAGGCGATCAGGCGGTTGTCGGCGGTCGGCGTCGTGATCTCCTCCGGCGCATAGCGGCGCTTCAACCAGGCGCTGGGATTGTGCGCGGCGGCCTCTGAATAGCGCGACCACAACGTCCCCGATTCCGCCATCGCCTCGCGCGGCGTCTGGCCCCAATGCGCCGAGGATGCCGCTTCATAGAATGGATAGACCGTAACGGGGCGGAATACGCCGAGCTTCACGGCGAGCGGCTTCTGGAACGCCGCGCCGCGCTTGGGCTCCTCGACGTCATGGGCGAACGGTGTCCACGGCAGCTTGGCGCCGGCGCGCTCGGCCTTGGTCGCGGTCGATTGCGCCTCGGCGCCGCAGACCGCGGCGACGGTGCATTCGCCGCGCGCAATTCGCTGCGCCGCCTCGTGGATATAGCGGATCGGGCTCTCGCCGCCGACCGGGCCGTAGTAGCAATGCGCAGGCGTAACGCCGAGGCGCTGCGCCAGCAGCTTCTCCGGGTCGCGATAGCGCCAACTCAGGAAGTTGACGACGTCGAGCGACTGCACCTCGCCGAGCAGCTTTGCGCCTGCATCCTGCTCCGCGCGGCGCAGCGCTTGCTCGAGCAGATCGAGCGGCTCGAGGCCCTCTGTGATCTCCTTGGGGCGGTCGATGATCTCACCGATGCCGACGATGACGGGGATGCGGTCTGGGGGAACGTTGGTCTTGTCTGTCATGACTTCAATTCACGGTGTTGATTGTTCGTCATTGCGAGCGCAGCGAAGCAATCCAGACTGCCGCCGC
This sequence comes from Bradyrhizobium sp. ISRA430, assembly GCF_029909975.1. NCBI lineage: Bacteria > Pseudomonadati > Pseudomonadota > Alphaproteobacteria > Hyphomicrobiales > Nitrobacteraceae > Bradyrhizobium > Bradyrhizobium sp. ISRA430. The sequence continues at coordinate 2,526,768 of NZ_CP094516.1, read as the reverse complement.
GGAAAGATCCTGGATTGCTTCGCTGCGCTCGCAATGACGGTGTGGCTGCTACTCCCCCACCAGCGCATTCATGTGCTCGACGGCTTCGGCAAATTCTTCCTTGAACTCCTGCACCACGGCGCCGGCCGACTTGACGCTGTCGATCAGGCCGACACCCTGGCCGACGAAATAGCTGACGAGATCGCGTGCCTTGTCGTTGCCGGCGGCCGCGGCGCGATCAATCGAGTGAAAGGCGTCGCGGCTGATGATGCTTTGCAGCGGCATGGGCAGCGCGCCCGGGCTCTCCGGCGCGCGGTCCCAGGCATCCGTCCAGACCGAGCGGAGTTGCCGAGCCGGTTTTCCCGTGCGGCCCTTCGATCGCACCGCATCGCGCGAGGACGCTGCGATCATCTTCTCGCGAAAAATCTCCGTGGTCTCGGCCTCGACGGTCGCGAGCCACACCGAGCCGGTCCAGACGCCAGCAGCGCCCATCGCCATGCAGGCGGCCATCTGCCGCCCGGTCATGATGCCGCCGGCCGCCAGCACCGGCACGTCGCGGATCGGCTTGATGGCCTTGATCACTTCCGGCACCAGCACCATGGTCGAGACCTCGCCACAATGCCCGCCGGCCTCGGTGCCCTGCACGACGAGGATGTCGACCCCGGCCGCAACTTGGCGCAGCGCATGCTCCTTGGCGCCGACGAGCGCGGCGACCGGCACGTCGTGCTTCTTGCCCATCTCGATCATCGCCTTCGGCGGCACGCCGAGTGCGTTCGCGATCAGCCGGATCGGATGGCGGAAAGAGACCTCCAGCAGTTCCATCGCCGTTTTGGTGTCGAACGGCTGCGGCTGGTTGTCGGCGACGGAGGTCGTCGTCAGCTCGATATCGTACTTCTTGAGGAGATCACGGGTATAGTCGCGGTGCCCTTGTGGCACGCGCGCCTCCAGGCTCTTCCAGGTGACGTCCTTCTCGCCCGCGGTCGAGATGTTCTCGGGGATCAGAACGTCGACGCCATAAGGTTTGCCGTCGACGTGGTCGTCGATCCATTTCAGTTCCTGCTCGATCGTCTCCGGCGTATGCACGGTTGCGCCCAGCACGCCGAATCCGCCGGCGCGGCTGACGGCCGCGACGACGTCGCGGCAATGGCTGAAGGCGAGCAGCGGGAACTCGATGCCCAGCATGTCGCAGATCGGCGATTTCATGATCCTCTCCCGGCGGCGTTTGCGCTGCTGTTGTTGCTGTTGCTGGCGCAGCATTCGACGCTAGCCCATCGTCGCGCATGATGCCACGCCGGATTTCGCCGTACATCTTGCGTGCAGGCGTCGCGTGGTGGGTAACGCATTCCGCTCCACAAAATAAGCGGTCAGAGCAACGCCGATTTGCCACTTGCGCTTTCGCGAGGCGAAGAGAATGCTGTCCGACAGCAAGCAATAACGAGGGAGCGCCCAGCGATGTCGTCAGCGGATTCGAGCCCGGCCCATGCAACCGAAGCCTACGACGTGGTCGTCGTCGGCGCGGGCTTTGCCGGCATGTACATGCTGCATCGTCTGCGCGGGCTTGGTTTCTCGGTGCGGGTCTATGAGCAGGGTGGAGGCGTCGGCGGCACCTGGTACTGGAACCGCTATCCCGGCGCGCGCTGCGACGTCGAGAGCATGCAGTATTCCTACTCGTTCTCGGAAGAGCTGCAGCAGGAATGGGACTGGAGCGAGCGCTACGCGCCGCAGCCGGAGATCCTGAAATACGCCAACCACGTCGCCGACCGCTTCGATCTGCGTCGCGACATCCAATTCGACACCCGCGTCGATCGCGCCGCATTCGATGCGCGCTCGAATAGTTGGTCGGTGACGACCTCTGACGGAAAAACAGTGAGCGCCAAATTCGTGGTGCTTGCGACCGGCTGCCTGTCGAATGCGCGCAAGCCTGACATCAAGGGCCTCGAGGACTTTGAGGGAGCGGTCTATCACACCGGCAACTGGCCCCATGAGCCGGTTGATTTCACGGGCTTGCGCGTCGGCCTCATCGGCACCGGCTCCTCGGGCATCCAGTCGGCACCTGTTATCGCGGAGCAGGCAAGGCATCTGACCGTATTTCAGCGCACCGCGAATTTTTCGATTCCCGCCCGCAACGCCGCGCTGACCGAGGAGGAGCGCAGCGCGTTCCGGAAAAACTATCCGGAGATCCGCCGCTTTGCCCGCGAGGTGACACGCAACGGCATCTATGCGCAGCAGCCCGATCGCGGCGCGCTCGATGACGACACGGACGCGAGGCGCGCCAAGTATGAAACGCGCTGGGAGCGCGGCGGGCTCACCTTCATGTATGTCTACAACAATCTCGCTCTCGACCGGGCCGCGAACGACACGGCCGCCGATTTCGTGCGCGGCAAGATCGCCGAGATTGTGAAGGACCCTGAGACCGCAAGACTGCTCCAGCCCGACAGCCATCCGATCGGCACCAAGCGCATCTGCATCGACACCGATTATTTCGCGACCTTCAACCGGCCGAACGTCTCGCTGGTCGATATCAAGTCCAACCCGATCGAGGAAATCACCGCGAACGCCGTCCGTGTCGCAGGCACCGACTATGAAGTCGATGCGCTGGTGCTCGCAACCGGGTTCGACGCCATGACCGGATCGGTGGCGAAGATCGACATTCGCGGCCGCGGCGGACACACGCTGAACCGGAAATGGGCGGAAGGGCCAAAGACCTATCTCGGCCTGATGAGTGCGGGCTTTCCGAACCTCTTCATCGTCACTGGCCCCGGCAGCCCGTCGGTGCTGTCGAACATGATCGTCTCGATCGAGCAGCATGTCGACTGGATCGCGGACTGTCTCGTCCACATGCGCAAGCATGGCCTCGCCGCGATGGAGGCGGGCAGGGCGGCTGAGGACAAATGGGTCGCCCACGTCAACGAGGTTGCCCATGGCACGCTCTATCCGCAGGCCAATTCCTGGTACATGGGTGCCAACATCCCCGGCAAGCCGCGCATCTTCATGCCCTATATCGGCGGCGTCGGCGTCTACCGGCAGATCTGCAACGACGTCGCGGCCAAGGGATACGAGGGGTTTGTGATGGAGCGGGCGGAGCAGGCGGGGGCGGCTGCGTCGTAGATGTCGTCATTCCGGGCCTCGCGAAGCGAGAACCCGAAATCCATTTCTCCGAGCATTCCCGCGGCGCGATGGATTTCGGGCTCGCCCTTCGGGCGCCCCGGAATGCCACGGTATGAGCGGCGGCCATGACGAAACGGGCAGGGTGTCCTCCCGGCGCTGCATTCCCGTACCCTTGCCAATCCCGCCCCGGTCGCTAGCTAACACCCCACGCGCCCTTCCGCGCCGGAGCATTTTCATGACTGACACCCCCGCCTACGTGCCGCCCAAAGTCTGGACCTGGAATAAGGAGAACGGCGGGCAGTTCGCCAACATCAACCGGCCGATCGCCGGTCCCACCCACGACAAGGAGCTGCCGGTCGGCCGCCATCCCCTCCAGCTCTATTCGCTGGCGACGCCGAACGGGGTGAAGGTCACTGTGATGCTGGAGGAGCTGCTGGCGCTCGGCTATAAGGGCGCCGAATACGACGCCTGGCTCATCAAAATTGGCAACGGCGACCAGTTCGGCAGCGGTTTCGTCGCGGTCAATCCGAACTCGAAGATTCCCGCACTGATGGATCGCTCCGGACCGGAGCCAATCCGGGTGTTCGAGTCCGGTTCGATCCTCTTCTACCTCGCCGAGAAGTTCGGCGCCTTCCTGCCCAAGGACATCAAGACCCGCACCGAAGCGATGTCCTGGCTGTTCTGGCAGATGGGCAGCGCCCCCTACCTCGGCGGCGGCTTCGGCCACTTCTACGCCTATGCGCCGAGCAAGATCGAATATGCCATCGACCGTTTCGCGATGGAGACCAAGCGCCAGCTCGACGTGCTCGACCGCCGGCTCGCGGACAACGAGTATCTCGCGGGCAACGAGTACACCATCGCCGATATCGCGGTGTGGCCCTGGTACGGCGCGCTCGCCAAGGGGCTGGTCTATGGCGCGGGCGAATTTTTGTCCGTGCAGGACTACAAGAACGTGCAGCGCTGGACCGACCAGATCGCCAAGCGTCCCGCCGTGAAGCGCGGCCGCATGGTCAACCGCGTCTCCGGCGACCCCGCAAGCCAACTCCACGAACGTCACGACGCAAGCGACTTCGAGACCAAGACGCAGGACAAGATCGCCGCGGCGGCGTCGTAGGTCACTTCACCTCGCCCCGCTTGCGGGGAGGGGACTCTCCGCGAGTTCAACTCCGATCGTTCGTGTGGAAAGAGCCCCTCACCCTGACCCTCTCCCCGTAAGAACGGGGAAAGGGAGAGGAGAGATCGTACCTCACGCCATGCTCAGCTCGTGGCGTCCGACCACCATCCAGTGCACCTCGTCCGGACCGTCGGCGAAGCGGAGGTGGCGCACGTCCTGATACATCTCGGCGAGCGGCGTCCAGTGCGAGATGCCGGTCGCGCCATGCATCTGGATCGCCTGGTCGATGATCTTGCAGGCGCGCTCCGGCACCATGGCCTTGACCATGGAGACCCAGACGCGGGCCTCCTTGTTGCCGAGCACGTCCATAGCCTTCGCCGCCTTCAACACCATCAGCCGCATCGCCTCGATCTCGCAGCGCGCCTGCGCGATGATCTGCATGTTGCCGCCGAGATGGGCGATCTTCTTGCCGAAGGCTTCGCGGGTGAGGCCACGCTGCACCATCAGGTCGAGCGCCTTCTCGGCCTTGCCGATGGTGCGCATGCAGTGATGGATGCGACCCGGTCCGAGGCGGAGCTGCGAGATCTCGAAGCCCCGGCCTTCGCCGAGCAGCATGTTCTCCTTCGGCACCCGCACATTGTTGAAGCGCATGTGCATGTGACCGCGCGGTGCGTGGTCCTGGCCGAACACGTACATGGGCCCGAGCACCTCGACGCCGGGCGTGTCGCGCGGCACCAGGATCTGCGACTGCTGCTTGCTCGGCGGCGCGTCCGGATTGGTCTTCACCATCACGATCAGGATCTTGCAGCGGGGATCGCCGAGGCCGGAGATGTAATACTTCTCGCCATTGATGACCCACTCGTCGCCGACGAGTTTTGCGGTCGTCGAGATGTTCTTGGCGTCCGAGGAGGCGACGTTGGGCTCGGTCATGACGTATGCCGAGCGGATCTCACCGTTGAGCAGCGGCTTCAGCCACTTCTCCTTCTGCTCCTTGGTGCCGACGCGCTCCAGCACCTCCATGTTGCCGGTATCGGGCGCTGAGCAGTTCATGGTCTCCGAGGCCAGCGGGCTCTTGCCGAGCTCGGCCGCGATATAGGCGTAGTCGAGGTTCTTCAGGCCCTGCCCGGTCTCGTCGTCGGGCAGAAAGAAGTTCCAGAGGCCTTCCTTCTTGGCCTTGTTCTTGGCCGCCTCCAGCAACTCGAGCTGCTTCGGCGTAAAGCTCCAGCGGTCTTCCTTGTTCTCGCCGGCCTTGGCGAACTCGATCGACATCGGATCGACGGTGTCGCGGATGAACCTCTTGACGTGATCATAGAGCGGCCGGACCTGGTCCGACATCCGCAAATCATTGAGTTCGTCGCCGGGGTTGAGCGTGTAGTTGGTGGTGCGGGGAATGTAGGTGTGTTTCGTCATTGTTCCTCCCGTTTCCCGTTTCGCTGAAGCGTGTTGGCTGCGAGAATAGTCGCAGCGCTGCCAAAGCGCGAGCGCGCATTTTTCACGAGAGCCATGCCACGCGATGGAATATCGCGAGAGCGTTTGAAATGTTGTTTGAACGGCGGCGCCAACACATGGCTGTCATTCCCCGCGAAAGCGGGGAATCCAGTACGCCGCGGCCTCTCCGTGAATCACCGACGCCTCTGGAACGCTGGATCGCCCGATCAAGTCGGGCGATGACGGCGGATATTGTGACGGGTGCGCGGTGCGTATAGTCAGCTTACCCCAGCCGATGCATCGCGCAGAGCTTGTTGCCGTCGAGGTCGCGCAAATAGGCGAGGTAGAGCTTGCCGGTCGAGCCCTGCCGGATGCCGGGCGGATCCTCGCAGGTCTTGCCGCCACCGGCGATGCCGGCGGCATGCCAGGCGTCGACCTGCTCCGGCGAGTTGCAGGCAAAGCCGATGGTGCCGCCATTGGCGGGCGTTGCAGGTTCACCGTTGATCGGCTTGGAGACGGAGAAGACACCGGCCTTGGTGATGTAGAAGATGCGGTGGCCGTCGACCCTGGCCGGCCGCACCTCGAGCGTACCGAGCAGCCTATCGTAGAACGCCTTGGCCTTGTCGAGATCGTTGGTGCCGACCATCACGTGTGAGAACATGTTTTGCCCCTCCTTGAGTTGGTAGCCCGGATGGAGCGAAGCGAAATCCGGGTTCGTTCAACGTCCATAGTCCCGGATTGCGCTTCGCTCCATCCGGGCTACGGGCTTGCAAACTCAAAACGCGGTATAGCCGCCGTCGATCACGAACGTATCGGCGGTGTGATACGACGAGGCCTTGCTCATGAGGTAGACCGCGATGCCGCCGAAATCGCTGGGCTCGCCGAAGCGGCGCTGCGGAATCCGCGGCATCACGTTGGCGACGAACTTTTCGTTGGCCATGATGCCGGCGGTCATGTCGCTCTTGATCCAGCCGGGCAGGATCGCATTCGCGGTGACGCCGTAGCGCGCGAGCTCGACGCCGAGCGCACGGACCACTGCATTGATCGCGGCCTTGGTTGCGGCATAGTGCTCGTTGCGCGCGGTGCCGAAGATCGAAGCGAGGCTCGAGGTTGCGACCAGCCGGCCGAAGGGATCGCCCGCATTGGCGCGGTCGGTCATGTGCTTTGCAGCGGCCTGGAACGCGTGGAACACGCCGTCGAGATTGGTGGCGAACATCGTGCGCCATTCATCCTCGGTGCGCTCGATGAAGGAACGCCGGCCACCGCCGCCGATACCGGCATTGGCGAAGCAGCCGTCGACCCGGCCGAACGTATCGAGCGTGGCCTTCATCGCGGCGTTGACGGAAGCCGGGTCGGTGACGTCGCAGACGCGGCCATCGACCTTGCCGGGCAGCCCCGCCATGCTCGCGGCGGCGATTCTGTTCTTGTCGGGATTGCGGCCCCAGATTGAGACGTTACAGCCCTGGCCGGCGAGCGCCTGTGCGATGCCAAGCCCGATACCGCCATTGCCGCCGGTGATTACGGCCACGCGGCCGGTGAGGTCGAAAATGTTCATGGGAAGCGTTTCCTGGTTTTGGCACGCCTGCGTGCCAGCCGGTGCCCGCAAGATTGTGCGATACGACGGTACGGTATGTTCAGTCCACCATGGACAAGGCCGCGCCAAAAATCAAATATGCGCTCCGGCAAAAGTAATTCCGGTCTGCGAAACATCGCAGGCGGCAACTGACGAGGAAGCGATGCAGTTCAAACACGTCACGCTCGAATTCGACGGACCGGTGGCCGTCCTGAAGCTCGACCATCAGGAGGTCATGAACGCGGTCTCGATGGACATGCTCGGCGGCCTGTCGGACGCGCTCGATGCGATCGAGGAAAAGAAGGAGGAGGTACGCTGTGTCGTGCTGACCGGCGCGGGGCGGGCGTTCTGCACGGGCGCGAATCTCCAGGGCCGCAACAACCAGTCGAAGAAGACCAAGGCCGGCGTGGCGCTGGAGACGAGCTTTCACCCGTTCTTGCGGCGCATCCGCAATCTGCATTGCCCGATTGTCACTGCGGTCAATGGCCCGGCCGCCGGCGCCGGCATGAGCTTCGCGCTGCTCGGCGATATGATCCTATGCGGGCGCTCGTCCTATTTTCTCCAGG